>JBCCYI010000091.1:0-16588 GCA_039189975.1 Pseudomonadota bacterium | reverse complement strand
TGTGTCTGACATGCGCTCCCAATCGCTGGTCCGCCGATCAATGTCGGCTCACACGGCGCGACGCAAGAGCGCGCGGTCCCAATCGGCGCGCCCCCGCATTGGGCGAGCCGCGCTTTGACGCCGGTCGAGCCAGGCGGCCTCACGCCAAGCCGGGCCGTGGACCCGCCCTTGCAGAAGGCGTGTCGGGCTGGAAAGAAATGGCGCCGCTCAAGGCCAGCGGCAGACGTGCCGCAACGCTGGCGGCCTCATCCGGGCGCGTAGCCTGTCATCTCCAGGTAGCCGCGCCCCCCGTGACTGCCCGCGATGCGCACTGGACCCTCCCAGTAGGGCGTCGTCGTCGCCATCCAGGCGTTGGGCTCAACTGCACTGAGCGTTACGTCAATCCCCTCGGCGGGCAGCACGGCACGCCACCGGATCGGCACGTCCCGCCCGGCCACAGGTACCCACTCCAGCGGTGTCATGGCGAGCGCGCCATCGGAGTAGGGCGTCTCCGCGCCGGTTGGCGCGATGAAGGTGGCTGAGGTGAAGGGCGCGCCCGCTCGGTCCCTCAGGCGAAACCCCATCATCTTGGCCCCGGTGTCGAGATGGAGCGAGATCCAGTCCCACCCATCCTGCGTATCCGCCAGAGGCTGGGACGACCACTCCCTGTCGAGCCAGCCCTGGCCGCTTACGGTCACGTCCTCGTCCGGCAGGCGCAGCACCCCTTCTACCCGGTAGAACGGCTGCGAGTAGTAATGCGACGCCTGCCCGGCGGGCGACTTCACTGAATAGCCCGCATCGCCCTGAAGCACAAGCGGCCCCTCCGCCCGCAGCCCCAGCCGATAGGAGAAGTGCGTCCCCGAAGCATGAAGCGTGAGCGTGTCGAGCGCATCGCCCTCCGTGGCGGCGATGGTTTCCGCAGGCGGGAGCGCCGCGCGCGGGTCGCGCATTTCCCAATCGTCGATCCAGCCCGCGAAGGGGGTCGCCCGCACACCAGCCTGCCCGATCCCGCCCCGCGCCAGCACCTCGGCGTGCAGATGCTGTCCTGGCAGCGTCACCCCGGCATGCCCAAGCCAGACCTGCGGGCTGCGCCATCCCGAGTGTGGGCCCTCGGGCGCGAGCGCGGCGCGGAAGAGTGTCCACTGAATCCCGCCCTCACGTCCGTCCGCAGTGGTCAGGTTCGCCGTGAGATACCACCACTCAATGCGAAAGCGCGGGTGCGCCCCGTGATCCGCCGGGAACACCAGGGCACGCCCACGATCGGGCAGGGCAAAGCCATCCGCCGCCGTGCCGAGCCCCGCAAATCCCTGCGCCAGCGCCATGGATATCCCGCTCCCCCCGGAGGCCGCCGTGGCGGCGGCGAGACTTGCGAGGGCACGGCGCCTGGTGATTTTCCTAGCGTTCATTGGCAAAGACTTTCAGGAATTGCGCGGGCGCCGTCCGGCGAAGCCGACGCGCCGGCAGAGCCGCGGCAACCAGCGCCGCCACCAGGGCCAGCGCAAAGAGCAGCACCCAGTCGCGCGGGAAGAGATGCATCGGCAGCCGCCAGCCAAACGCCTCCACATTAACGACTGCAAGAAGCGCCCAGGCCACCGCAAGACCCACTGGCAAGGCGAGCGCAAACGTCAGCGCTGCGAGCAATGCCGAGCGCAACAAATCCAAACGTGCCAGGCGGGCGCGGGTGATCCCGAGTGCCCAGACTGGCGCCACCTGCGGCAAGCGCATGCCGGACAGCGTGGCCAAGGCCGTCAGGATCGCGACACCGGCCACTCCGAGCGTCAGAACGTTGAGCGCGGCGGTCACGGCAAAGGTCCGCTCGAAGACCGCAAGCGAGATCGCTTTCACTTCGGCTTGGTCGATCATCGCGCCCGTCTCCACCCCCGTCGCGGCCGAGAGTCGGGCCCGGAGCCCCTCCTTGGCCCCTGCATCGCCCGCCACAAGCCCAAAGCTGCGGGGCGCGGCGGCTGGGAATCGATCCACCAGCGCCTCCAACGCGACCATCGCCTGACCTGCCGGATTGCCGTAGTCCGAGTAGATCCCGGCCACGGGCAGCGCCCAGCCGGGCGCAAGCTCCAGCCGCGCGCCCAGACGCAAGCCCGACCGCAGCGCCAATTGCTCATTGATCAGCACACCGTCTCCAGCGGCAACGGCGTCCCAGGTCGTATCGGTGCGAGCCAGAAGCGGCCAGTTCTCGCGATACACCGGATGATCGACGATCCCCTCAAGCGAGCCGGGCGCGCCCCCGAGACGACGATCGACGGACGCACGTGGCAGGAGCCCCAGCCCCTCGGCCTCGGCGAACTCCGCCACCGCCGCGGCTTCGCGCGCGTCGGACGTGCTGACATAGAGATCGGCAGCCAGGCGCTGATCCAGCCAGCCGGTGAAGGTCAGCCGAAAAGAGCCCACCATCGTCCCGACGCCAATGTTCGCCGATAGCGCCAGAAGCAGCGCCATGAGTGCGAGCGAGAGGCCAGGAAGCTGTTGGCGCGTGTCAGCCCAGAACCAGTGCGCCAGTGGCTGCTGCGCCCAGCCCACCCCTGCGCGCAACACCGCCGATAGCCCCAGTGGCAGCATCAGCGCCGCCCCCAGCAGCAAGCCCGCCAAGAGCGCGAAGCCCGCGATCAAGCCGTCCGCCACCAGCGGCGCCAGCGCACCCGCAACCAGGAGTACTGCCCCTGCGAGCGCCTGTCCTCTGAGGGCGCGCCCCGACACAGTCGCCCACGCCCGCGGCCGGGCACTTGCCAGAAGCGGCATCCGGAGCACACGCACGACGCCTTCGACCGCCGCAACCAGCGCCCCTGCCAGGGCCATCGCCATGCCGGCCAGGGCCCAGCCGGGGTCAAACCGCAAACTGCCCTGCACCGTCGCGCCGTAGAGCCCGCGCAAGGTTGCCGCAACATCCGGCAACAGCGCTGCCGCGATCGCGTAGCCCAGTGCCAACCCCAACGCCCCCGCGACAAGCGCCAGCAGGACGACCTCTCCCAGCAACAATCCGACGAGGGTCCGCCCCGACACGCCGACAGCCCGGAGCGTCCGGATCATGCCGCGCCGCTGCTCAAACGCGAGCCCGATCGTGCCATGCACGATAAAGAGCCCTACGCCAAAGGACAGCAGTCCAAAGGCCGTCAGATTGAGGTGGAACGATCGCGTGAGCCGCGCGATCTCACCGGGATCCGCTGCCGCCTCCCGTGCGAGCCCGGGCGCCACATCTCTGAAGTCTGAGATGCCCCGCGGCTGCTCCGGCAGCACAACGACATGCGAAAGGCGCCCCTGCCTCTCCAAGAGCACCTCCGCCGTGCCGACATCGGTCACCACCTGGCCAGGCGGCACTCCGGCCGACACGCGCACCAGGCGCCCCGTGTCCAATCCCTCAAGTCGCGCCGCGAGCTCAGGCGCGGCGTAGAGCACTCCCTGCCCGGTCAACACGTCAACAGGATCGGCGTTCGCAGCAGGCCAGGCGCCCGGCGGTGCCGAGAGCACATCGAGCCCCACAAGCGTCAGCGCCGGCCCGCCTCCCCCGGGCTGCCAGCGTCCCTCCAACACAGGTGACACGCGCCAGCCCGCCCGACGCAGCGCAACATACGCCTCAAGAGACACCTCCCCCTCCGGCCCGACAATCCGGTCATACCCGCTCAATCCCAGGCTGCCGGCCGCCGCATCGTAGCTCGCGCGTGCCTCCGCGTTGATCGCCTGCACCGTCGACCAAAGCGCCGTGGCCAGCGCAAGACCCAGAACCAGCGTCACGAATTGGCCCGGATGCCGGCGCCAATGGCTCAGGAGCGCGCCCAAAGCGGCCCACAACACCCCAGCTACTCCGCCGCGCGCGCCACGGGCGGGCCAAGCCGACCGCCGCTCAGATGCACGCGCCGCGACAGCCGCGCCGCGATCCGCTCCGAATGGGTCACCATCAAGAGCCCCGTGCCCGTCTCCGACACGAGCTCGAGCATCAGCGCCAGCACCGCCTCCGACGTCGCCTCGTCCAGGTTGCCCGTGGGCTCATCCGCCATCAGCACCGCCGGCTTTGAGGCAAGCGCGCGCCCGATGGCGACCCGCTGCTGCTGCCCCCCGGACAATTGCTCAGGGTAGCGCGGTAGCACTTCCGACAGCCCAAGCCGCTCGGTCAGCCGCGCTTGCCACACCGGATCGTGACGCCCCGCCAACCGCGCCTGAAACGCAAGATTGGCCGCCACGTCGAGCGACGGGATCAAGTTGAACTGCTGAAACACCAGGCCGATCTTGTCGCGTCGCAATGCAGCGCGCCCCGCGTCCCCAAGCCCGGCGATGTCCTGCCCAAGCACCCGAATTGCGCCGGCGCCTACCGTATCGAGCGCCGCGAGAATGTGCAGCAGGGTCGACTTTCCCGATCCGCTCTCGCCGGTCAAAGCCAGCGTTTCCCCGGGCGCCAGTGTCAGCGACACCCCGTCGAGCACGCGGACGGGGCCGTCCGCGGCGTCGTAAGTCTTTACGATCCCTGAGGCGTCTATCAGCATGACAGCTCCCTACTCGCCGCCAAGCTAGCCCGCCCCAGACACGCCGCAACCCGCCAAACAAGCGAAAGGACACATCACCCCAAGCAACGCGACCCTACTCTTCTTCTTGCTAAAAATACCGATGGCGCGACCGTCCCACGCCGCCCGACCCCGGGCAATCGCGCGCACGTGTCAGGAGGCGAGCTGCTCCATGACGTCGTCGGACACCTCAAAATTCGCCGTGACGCGCTGCACGTCATCGTCGTCTTCCAGCACCTCGATCAGACGCATCAGCTTTTGGGCACCTTCAAGGTCAAGCTCGGTCGTGGTCGTCGGCTTCCAGATCAGCTTCGTCGACGTCGACTCGCCCAGCGCCGCCTCCAGAGCCGTGGCCACCTCGTTGAGATCCGTGTCCGCACAATAGATCGTGTGCCCATCCAAAGAACTCTCGACGTCTTCGGCGCCCGCCTCCATCGCCGCTTCGAGCATCGCGTCCTCATCTCCCGCCTCTGCCGGGTAGATGATTTCGCCCGTCCGCTCGAACATAAAGCCAACCGATCCCGTCTCGCCAAGGTTGCCGCCGTGCTTGCCGAAGGTCGAGCGCACCGTCGACGCGGTCCGGTTGAGGTTGTCCGTCATCGCCTCAACGATCACGGCAACGCCGCCCGGGCCATACCCCTCATACCGGATTTCCTTGTAATCGTCGCCACCAGCGGCCTGGCTCTTGTCGATCGCGCGCTGGATCACATCCTTTGGCACCGATTGTGACTTGGCTTCCTTGACCGCCAGACGCAGCCGCGGGTTCTTGTCGGGGTCCGGGTCACCCATCTTCGCTGCGACCGTGATCTCCTTGGAAAGCTTGGAGAACAGCTTCGAACGTGCCGCGTCCTGCCGCCCCTTGCGGTGCTGAATGTTCGCCCATTTAGAGTGGCCGGCCATAGGTCTCTCCACGTTGCTTTCGCGCTGAGCGGTCCATATCTCAAAGCGGTGCCGCTGAGCAATCCCAAGCCGCTGCGTGCCGCCCGCAGGCCGCGCCGGCTCAGCCTCTCACGTTTGGCATCGGTCCTATGCCCCCGCCGGGCCGCGCGCACCGTCGCGCCGCAGCACTTCGATCATCCAGCCCAGCATCACCCCGTTTAGCACGTGCCAGATGAAATGCGTTCCAACCGGTACAACGTCACAGACAGCTTCGTCGATCGACCGAAAGAAGAGCGACACACAGAGCAGCGCCGCCCCGATCACCAGGCCGCGGCCCGTCTCGGGCCGCCGTCGCCACAAGCCGAGCCCATAGGCAAAGATCAGCAGCGGTAGCGGCCAGTAGTAGAAGGAGATCTCAAAGAACGGCAATTGGGCGAAAGCCGGTCCCACGACCGCCGCATAGGGCAGAAAGGCCAAGGTTCCAAGTCCTGCGGCCCCGCGCCCGAGGCCCCAGTATCTCCGGTTCGCCGCATAGATGTAGGTGAGCGAAAAGAGCGCAATGAAGGCAACGTCGATAAAGACGGCCCAGTCAACAGCAAATGTGTGCCAAAGAAACGAGCCGATCCCGGTTCCAGCCAGCAGCCCGCACAGCACCCGGGCCAGGTCGCGCGCGTCGCCCGCGCCAAACCGGGCGATGCGATGCCACATCCACAGAGCGGCAATGAGAAAGGCAAGATTTGAGACGGCATTGACGGGTTCCGCCCAGAAGGACGGATCCAGCCTCTCACAGTAGATGCTGCCATGCGGCTCTGCGTGACTGTGCTCTTCCATGCCGCATCCTATGCGTTAGCCTTGTCCTCATCTGATTTAGCTACTGTGGAGGAGAGAATGAAGATCACCTGGCTCGGGCACGCCGGCTTCCGGATTGAGATCGGCGACCAGATCCTGCTGGTCGACCCTTGGATGACCGGCAACCCGGTCTTTCCGCAAGAGCGTCGCATGGAGGCAATCGACGGAGCCACCCACATCCTCGTCAGCCATGGCCATGCGGACCATGCCAGCGATGCCGTCGCAGTGTCCCGGGAGACGAGCGCTCCGATTGCGGCCATTGTCGAGCTCGCAAGCTATTTCGATGCCACCCACAAAGCGACAACCATCGGCTTCAACAAAGGGGGCACGCTGCGCCTGGGATCTGTCGATGTCACGATGGTTCATGCGGTGCATTCTTCCTCCGCGCCTGACCCGGAGCGCCTCGTTCCAGTCGGTGCTGAGGCCGGCTTTATGATCTCCCATGCGGGGCGCACGATCTATTTCTCCGGCGACACCGATGTGACCGCGGATATGGCTATCATGCAGGATCTTCACACGCCTGAGGTTGGTCTGTTGTGCTGTGGCGGGCACTTCACGATGGACATGCGTCGCGCAGCCTATGCCGCAAGAACGTTCTTCGACTTCAGAACCGTGGTTCCTTGCCACTTCAAAACGTTTCCGCTCCTCGCCCAGTCCGCTCAGCCCCTTGTGGATGCGCTCCCAGAAGTCGACGTACGATTGCCGGACGTCCTCGAAACGCTGGAGCTCTAGCCCCGAATTTTCGTACGAAAATTCGCCCGCACCCCTGGCTAGCGCTCCGTAAGCTTCAACTCGATGCGCCGGTTGAGAGCGCGCGAGGCAGCATCATCTCCAGGTGCAATCGGTTGATACTCGCCAAATCCGTTAGCCGCCAAGCGCTCGGGCGGAAAACCAAGTTCATCCACCAGGAAGCGCACAACCGAAAGCGCGCGGCCCTGGCTGAGTTCCCAATTGTCTGAGAAGTTCGCACCATTCGTCGGCTTATTGTCCGTGTGGCCATCCACACGGATGATCCAGTCGAGCTCCTGCGGGATCTGGCTCGAGATTTCATTGCGGACTTCTGCGACCTGCGCGACCTGCGCGCGGCCCTCTGCCGAGAGAGCTGCAGATCCGAGCGCAAAGAGAACCTCCGAAGAGAAAACGAAGCGATCCCCTTCGATTCGGACGTCGTCTCGGCCACCCAGAATCCGCCGCAGGGAGCCAAAAAACTCGGATCGATAACTCGCGAGCTCCCGGGCTTCTTCCGCCAGCCGACGGGCCTCTTCCTCGAGACGCAGACGTTCCGCCTCCTCGAGCTCTGCGCGCCGGCGCTCCTCGGAGGCAACGCGTGCCAGCGCTGTGTTGAGCTGCGAGCCAAGGCTTTCGATGCGAACTTGCGCCTGCGCATCGCGCGCTTCAGATGCATCCAGCAAGGATTGGAGGGAGCCCAATTGCGACCGCAATGCCGCGACCTGTTCGTTCAAGAGTGCCATGCGACGCTGCCCCTCGGCACCCTCCGCTTCGCTCTCAGCGAGCTCCCGGCTGGCCGCCGACAGAAGTAACTGGCGCTCCTCCGCGCGGGTCAGGGCCGCATCGGCTTGAGCTTCAGCTGCCAAACGCGCCGCCAGAGCCTCGGCCAACTGCCGCCGGATCGAATCGGCGTCCCCTGTGGCGGAGCGCAGGGCCTCGTTCTCCTGTTCGAGCTCCGCGTTGCGGCTTCGTGCGTCCGCGAGATCCCCCGAGAGTTGCGTAACCGTGGCCTGCGCAACGGCGAGATCCGCAAGACGCGCCGCAGCCTCGGAGACCGCGCTCTCCGCCTGCGTGGCGCGCGCGTTGGCCGTGGCAAGCTCCGCCGAGAGGTCGGCAATGCGCGACTCTGCCGTTCTGAGGGCGCTCCGTGTCGTCGCCTCGTCGGCCTCGGCCCCTCCCAGCGCCTGGCGCAAAGCGGTCACATCGCTTTGCGCGGCGGTCAGTGCGTCCGCCAGGGTTGCGCTGCGTGCCTCCGCTGCCGCCAAGGCTGCTGCGGTGTCGACTTCACCCGAACGCGCGGCTTCCAAGAGAGTCGCCAGCCGCGCGCGTTCGGCCTCGGCGTTGGCCAGGGCGTCACGCAAGCGCGCCGCTTCAGCTTCGGCTTCCGTAAGGGCGGCGACTGTAACCTCCGCATCGGATCGGCTGGACGACAGCTCTTCCTGCAGCGCGAGGCGTTGTACCAGCGCCGCGGCCAGACGCTCATCGAGCTGCGCCTCGGCGGATTGAGCGGCCGCAAGCAAGGTCAGGGTGTCTTCGGCTTCGGCACGCTGCTGTTCGAGGGCGAGGGTCATCGCCGTCAATTCGCTCTCCGCCGTTTCCAGCCGAGCGCGCAGGGCCTGTGCGGCTTCCGCCTCGGCCAAGCGCGCGGCCTCCTCGGCAGACAGCGTGTCCTCTAAGGCACCCGCCTGCTCCGTCAGTGCCGCGATCTGGTCGTCCGCGGCAGCGGCGTCAGCGCGTAGGTCCGCCACCAGCGCCTCGAGGGCCTCCCGCCGGGCCGCGGCCAGACGTGCGGCTTCAGCGGCCGCGTCGATCTCCGTACGCCGCGCTGCCAGCGCCGACTGCAGATCGGCCCGCTCCGTCTCCAGCGCGTCGACTTCGCCTTGCAGGCGCGTGCCCGCGGCGCGTGCCGTATCGCGCTCGGTCAGGAGCGCCGCAACGCGCGCCTCAAAATCGGTGATGGCCGCGTTCGCCTCCGCCAACGCTCCCTCCTGTTGGGAGACTTGCGCGGTAAGCGACGCGATCAGCGCGGATTGCCGCTCGGCCGCCGCCTCACTGTCGCTCAGGCTCGCCGACAAGGCACTCACTTCGCCTTCGAGCGCTTCGGACCGCTGCCGTTCCAGGCCCAGCGCATCCGCGAGATCAGAAATCCGGAGCGACAGCGTGTCGAGCTCGGACGTGAGCGTGTCGCGCTCTGTCGTCAGCGCGTCGAGCTCGGTCTCCTGTCCGGTGATCGTCTCGCGCAGCATGAACTGGACGATCATGAAGATCGACAGCACGAACATCAAAACGAGCAGAAGCGCCGTCATCGCGTCCACGAAGCCGGGCCAAATCGCCGTTGAAAAGCGGTTTCCTCCGCGGCGACTGAGCGCCATGGCGCGTTACTCCCCGGGCTTGGCCGCGGCGCCCCGCGGCCCCGCGCCGCCGCCGCCGCCGACACCCGCACCAAGGCCCTGCGACGGAGACGGCGCCGCAGCAGCCTCACCGCCCGGGCCGACAGAGGGGCCGCGCGCCCGGCGCACTTCTTTGGTCAGCTGCGATAGATCAGTGCGGATATCGCTGATGGTCTCCTGACGGCCAGCCGCGAGCTCTTCGAGGATGCGCAACAGCTGCACATCGATGGACCGCAAGCGCATACGCGCCTCGCTATCGTCTCCTGCCGAGCCGCCTCCACCCGCGCCAAGCTTCTCGATCAGCGCCTCCTGCCCATCAGCGACGCGCATCAGCGCTTCGCTCGTCCTGTCGCCATGTTCCATTTGCCGGGTCAGCGCCGTGACGGCTGCGGCAACCTCGGAGAGCTTGTCATCGGTCACGGCGCTCGTCTGCGTCGTCTGTGCGAGAGCGGCGCGCATCTGATCCATCTGCTCGGCCATCTGGTCGAGCACGGCCACCATGGCCCCTGTCTCAGGCGACACTTCTGCATCGCCGGACGCGTAGCCGAGCCGGGTGATCGAGGAGAGCCATTCCTCCAACTCGCGGTAGAACCGGTTCTGCCCGCGTGCGGCGAAGAGCTCCAGCAGGCCCACCACGAGCGATCCCGCGAGGCCCAGGAGCGACGAGCCAAAGGCCGTTCCCATGCCGCCGAGCTGGGCTTCGAGCCCGGTCATCAAACGGGAGAACACTTCGACCCCGCCCTCGCCGTCCTGCGGCGCAAGGGAGCGGATCGTCTCCACCACCGCCGGTACCACCGTCGCCAGCCCATAGAATGTGCCCAGAAGACCGAGGAAAATCAGAAGCGAAACGAGGTAGCGCGTGATGTCGCGTGCCTCTTCGATGCGGGTGGCGACCGAGTCGAGGATCGAGCCGGCCGAGGTCGAACTGATGAGCCGATTGCCGCCGCGGGTGCCCAGCAGAGCCGCGAGCGGCGCCAGCAGCCGTGGCGCCCGTCCCTTCTTGCTGACCTGGCCCATAAGGGCGAATTCCTCGATCCACCGGACCGAGCCCATCAGCTGGAAAACCTGCCAGAAGCAGGCAAAGACCCCGACCACAAAGACAAAAACGATGAAGCCGTTGAGGTAGGGATTGGCCAGAAACACCGGCGCGACGCTGGGGAAGATCACGTAGACGCCCGCGCCCACGAGGCCGAGCACAAGAAGCATCTGCACGATCTGGCGAAACGGGCGCGAGAAATGCGGATCGACCGCACCCGCGCCGGGGCGGGGGCCGAGCGGTGTCGTGGCCGAAGGGGGCTGCTCCATCGCCTCGTGTCGATCCCTGTGCAACGATTGTTTCCTGCGCGGAACCTAAGGAGAGAAGGCGTTAAAGACCAGTCAATCTGCGCGCAAGTTGCCGCTTAAGTGGCCCATTCGCCGCGATCGGCACGATTTGCGGCAACATGGCGGCGGGTTTGCCCCGCTTCGTGGCGCGGATCGGCCGGCATCTGGGCGCGTATGGTCGAGCGGGGCGCGGCTGTTGCAGCGATGCACCGATACCCCGTGACAGGGCGGGCGCCTCCACTGCGTAGCCCTGGGGCCTACCCCGCCGTATCCTCGCGGATCGCGTCCACGCGCGCCGTCAGCCAATCGAGCTCGGCGTCCTGGATCCCGAGGGCCTGCAACTGAGCAACTGTGTTCACGAGGTACTCTGTGTTGGGGCCACGCCCCCCCACGGCGCGCGCGATGATCTGCGCCTGCTCTTCTAACGCGAGACCACCGCAATATTGCACATGGTGACGCCGGATCACATAGGCCAGCGCGTGCACCTCGCGCCCATCGGTCAGCGCCAGCGGGACGAGCACCTCCGCATAAGCCGACGAGATCAACTCGCGCTCCCGCAGAAGCGCCAGCGTCTCCGCTTCCGTGCCGGGTGCCGCGCGCAGCGCAAGGCCCTCACAGATCGCACCGTCCGCGGCATCGAGCGCGAGAACGAGGCCGGGCGACGTCTCAGTGCCGCGATGATGGATCGACCGCATGCAGAACGAGCGGTGGTAGCCCGTCAGCAAGGCTGTCACCTGCTCGGCGACCTCAAACTCGGGGTTCCACAACAGGCTGCCGTACCCGAACACCCAGAGCGGGGCGTTGGGAGGGATGTCGGCGAGGATCTCTTGCGGATGGGGTGGTGTCGCGCTCATACCCTGCTGTAAAGCGCAGCCGATCAGCCAAGGGAAGAGCTACATGACACGTTTGATCGCCGCGTTCGTGATCGCGGTCGCGGGGTGGGCGCTCTGGTGGCCGGTGGTGGCAAGCTCCGAGCGCCAGGCGACAGAGCAATGGCTCACCGCCCAGCGCGCGGCGGGCTGGCAGGCGGAGGCCACGCACATTGCCGTAACCGGCTTCCCGCTGCGCTACACGCGCACGCTTACCGCACCGATCCTGGCCGACCCGGCAAACGGATGGGCGTGGGAGGCAGAGCGCGTGCAGCTTGGGCGCCCGCGCCATGCCGGGATCACGCCGCCGGGGCTGGTCCTGACCCTACCCCGCTCGCAAACCCTGCGCTCCCCCTGGCAAGCGCTGGACCTGAGCAGCAGGGAGGCAACTGCCACGCTGATGGTGTCGCGCGGGGGCGAGGCGATAGAGGAGGCCACAGCTACCCTGACCGATCTCGTCTTGCGCTCGGACGCCGGATGGGACGCTGCGCTTCAGAGCGGCACGTTGACCGCCCGCGCGTCTGACAGCGGTCCCAACGCCATGCGCATCACGTTGGCCGCACGGAGTCTTGCAACGCCGTCCCGTGTCGCGGAGGCCCTCTCCGGGGCTGACCTCGCGCCGCGGGAAATCGAGCGCATTGAAGCCGAAGCCGACGTGACCTTCGACGCGCCCTGGACCATCGCCGCGCTCGAAACGCGGCGACCGCAGCCGACGCGCCTTATACTGCGCGACGCGGGCGTGCTCTGGGGCGCGCTGACGCTCCGGGTGGCGGGGAGCCTTGAGATGGACGCCAGCGGCGAAGTCTCTGGCGATCTTCTGGTGAAGGCCACCAACTGGCGCGAGCTCCTCGCGACCTCCGTGGCCTCCGGGCTGATCCCCAAGACCATCGCCGCAGGGCTCGAACAGACGCTGGACCTGATGAGCCGGCTCGCGGGGCGGCGCGACACGCTCGACGTGCCCATCACCTTCGCCAACGGACGCACGCGCATCGGACCGTTGCCCATAGCGCCGGCCCCGGTCCTACGTTTGCCGTGACCCGGCGGCGCTCCCACATGGCGCCCCCGAGCCTCAGCGGCAATACGGACCGGAGCGATAACGTGCGGTGTCAAAATGGAAGTGGTCTTGGTGAAAGCGATCCGCGTTGGGTCCCAGAACCGTGCCAAACGGGCCGCAGGCGGCGCGATGCATGGCGCGCATCGTCGTCCGGTTCTGGGGCGAGCGCCAGCCATGCAGCACCGTGATCCTCTGGCCGTTCTCCAAAACGATCGCCGAAATGTCGATGGCGCGCCCGCGCCCATGCTCTGAGATCCGGGCGCCGGGGCGGTTGTTGCGTGTCCGGCAAGCGTAGTGCGCGGCCACCTGGAGCGCCGCGAGCCCGCCGCCGGTGCGTCCGACCGCGGGCTTCGCGCCCTCCTCGATCCAGCGGTGCAGCGCCTGCGCGGTCGGGCAATCGACGGTCGCGGGTGTCGAAAGGCGGACGCCGGCGACTTCGGTGATCCGTACGGGCTCGGCGACACCGCAGCCGCGTACCCGCCCGCGGATCGGAGCGATCTCCGCGCCGCGGATCGCGCGGACACCGCAGACCGAGCCGCGCGCGGGATAGGCCGGCTGTGCGGAGCGCTGAAAGAGCCCGCCGAGCAGGCCCTTCGGGCGGCCACTGGGCCGTGCGGCAGGCGCGGCAACCGACGCCGCTGCCACAGCCGGTGCGGCCGCCGCCGGTGCCGCTTCCACCGTGCCTTGGGGCTGTGCCGCCGCACGCGCGGCCCGTTGTGCACGCCGCTCGATCCGACGCGGACGCACCTTCGGACGCGGCACCGTCATCGCAGGCAACGCGTCTTGGGCGGGGTCGCCGGCTTCCCCACTCTGGTCGCCAGAGGAGAGCTTGCTACTGTCCGGTGTCGTCCCTGTCGCTGCGTTGCGGGATCCGGAGGATCTCGATCCGGGCACAAGCGCGGGCCGTGACACCGGGCGGCGACGCGACAGGGGCGCCACCTCTGCGTCAGCCGCCGCGGCCGCCACGGACAATGGGCGTACCATGGGACGCCGCAGTTCGGTCTCCGGGCCCTCCAGAGCAGCGGCTTCCGTCGTGGGCACAGCCAAAAGGACGGACGCCGCGCCCTCGCCGCTGCCGTCTTCCCCCGAGGCCAGCGCGCCTGCGACCTCTTCCGGCGGGCGTCCCCCCGGTCGCCGCTCGGGACGCACCTCGGCGGGGCCGAGCGCGGCAGGTCGACGAAGCGGCGGCCGCGGCATCGCGCGCGGCCCGCCCTCCTCCGGTGCGCTGCCGTCCGACAAGGCATTGCGCGCTTCGGGACGCGCGCTCTGCTCCGGGGCCTGAGCAAGGACAGGCACGCCCAACGCCACTAGGGCGACGGCAAGCCACACCGCCCTCAAGGCGCCGAGGCCCTCGCGGACGCAGCTTCCGCGACATCCTCCTCCAGCGCCGATCCGGCCTCCGCGCGCGCTGGAGCCTCAGAGGTCGTCTCCCCGCTCGCCGCACGCAAGGCGGCGCGGCCAAAGTCCGGCGCATCGATATCCTGTCCGGCATCGAGGATGCCACGGCGGATTGCACGGGTTCGCGTGAAATAGGCGTGGAGCTGGTCGCCGTCACCGGTTCGAATGGCCCGCTGCAGCGCAAAGAGCTCTTCGGTAAAGCGGCCCAGAATCTCCAGTGTCGCGTCCTTGTTGTTCAGGAAAACGTCGCGCCACATCGTCGGATCCGAGGCGGCAATTCGAGTAAAGTCCCGAAACCCGGCAGCGGAATACTTGATCACCTCACTGTCGGTGACGCGGCGCAGATCGTCGGCCACGCCAACCATCGTATAGGCGATCAGATGTGGTGCGTGGCTCGTGACCGCGAGCACAAGGTCATGATGATCAGGCTCCATCCGATCCACGTTGGAGCCGAGCCCCCGCCAATAGGCGCACAGCGTCTCGACCGCTTCGGGATCCGCGCCCGGCAAGGGCAGCACGAGACACCACCGGTTGTCGAAGAGCTCCGCGAAGCCGGACCGGGGGCCGGAGTGCTCGGTCCCGGCGAGCGGATGCGCTGGAATGAAATGCACGCCGTGCGGCACATGCGGCGCGACCATGTCGATGACAGCGCGCTTGACGGAGCCCACATCCGTCAGCGTGGCCCCCGGCGCCAGATGTGGCGCGATCTCGGCCGCGACGCCCGCCATCGCTCCGACCGGGACGCAGAGCACCACGAGGTCGGCGCCCGCGACAGCCTCCGCCGCGGTCTCGGTCACCCGATCGCAGAGCCCATCGGCCCGCGCGATCTCGCGCGTTTGCGCCGAGCGCGCGGTGCCGACGATCTCACCCGCCAAATCGGCCCGCCGCATCCCGTGCGCCATCGACGACGCAATGAGCCCCAGACCGATCAACGCCACGCGCTGGTAGAGCACACTCACGCCGCCGCCTCACGCATCTCGCCAAGCGCATCAAGCACCCGCGTCATGTCCTCTGCCGTGCCAACGGTGATCCGCAGCCCCTCGGGAAAGCCATACCCCGTCACACGCCGCACCAGGATCCCGACGGATTGTAGATGCGCATCGGCGGCGGACGCTTCCGCCTCGCCCGCAAATCGGGCCAGGACAAAATTCGCCTGGCTGTCATCGCAGGCAATGCCGAGATCCCGCACGCCGCGCACCAGACGATCGCGCTGCACCGCGGTCCCCGCCAGGGTCTCCGCGACAAACCGCTTGTCCCGCACTGCCGCTTCGGCCGCCGCCAATTGTGGCGCGCCGAGATTAAACGGCCCGCGCACGCGCGTCAGCACATCCACCACCGCGGCGGACGCATAGCTCCACCCCACACGGAGGCCGCCGAGGCCGTAGAGCTTGGAGAACGTGCGCGTCATCACGACATTGTCCCGCGCATCGACAAGGGTCGCACCGCCGTCATAGCCTTCGGCAAACTCCGCATACGCGCCATCGAGGATCAGAAGGCAGCTCTGCGGCAACCCATCGGCCAACCGCGCAACCTCTCCCGGAGGCAGCAGCGTTCCCGTCGGGTTGCCGGGGTTCGCTATGAACACAAGTCGCGTCCGATCCGTCGCCGCCGCCAACAGCCGGTCTACATCGACGACCCGTTCCCGTTCGGGCACCACAACCGGCGTAGCTCCCGCCGCAAGGGCCGAAATACGGTACATTGAGAACCCATGCTCTGTGTAAAGCACCTCCGTTCCCGGACCAGCATAGGCATAGCACAGAAACGAGATGATCTCGTCCGAGCCCACACCGCACAGAACCCGATCCGCATCCAATGCCCAGACCTCGGCAATGGCGCGGCGCAACGCTCCGTGGTCCGTAGACGGGTACCGGTGCATCGTCGCTGCCGCGGCCTGCAGCGCCGAAACCGCCGCTGGAGACGGCCCCCAAGGGTTCTCGTTGGACGACAGCTTCAGCACATCCGTCCGACCCGACAGCGCGGCCTTTCCCCCCTGGTAAAGCGCGATGTCCATAATGCCAGGCTGCGGCGTGATCCCACTCATCCGATCTCTCCTCTCCGCCGGTCATACCCAAACCGAGGCGATGCACCATTGTGCAGCCCGCCGCACCCTGTCCGGCCCACCCGTTCCCGCGCGAGGTTGCTCAGCGCGGCGGGCGCCCCCAAAACTCTCCCGCAGGGCTTCATTGTGCCCCAAATATCCTGGGGAAGGCCGCAGGCCGGGGGCAAAGCCCCAACAAAAAAGGGGCCCTCCACACCCTGCGGAGCGCCCCCAAACGTCGGTTGCCCGCAGAGATCAGTTCTGCGCGTAATATTCGATGACGAGGTTCGGCTCCATCTGCACCGGATAGGGCACATCGCCCAGGCCAGGCATCCGCACGAAGGTCGCCGTCATCTTGGAATGATCCACTTCGAGATAGTCGGGCACGTCGCGTTCGGCGAGGCCCACCGCCTCAAGCACGATCGCAAGCTGCTTGGAGCGGTCCCGCACCGAGATCACGTCCCCTTCTTTCACACTGTAGGAGGGAATGTTGACCTTCTTGCCATTCACTTCAACATGGCCATGATTGACGAACTGACGCGCGGCGAAGATCGTCGGCACAAACTTGGCGC
>JBCCYI010000090.1:0-16652 GCA_039189975.1 Pseudomonadota bacterium | reverse complement strand
GCGCTCGGCGTCTGGGCGCTGGGGGCGGATGGCGATGGCTCCTACGAAGACGGTCGCGGGGCATTGGAGCCCGTAAGGGCCTACACCCTTTACGAAAACCAGGCTGTGCTGCGCACGGGCGACACCACGGAGGGGCCGCGCCCCGGCACCTCGGCGCTGACGTTCAACGGCGAGGATCAGTTCGCCTTTCTGCCCCATGACGACGCGTTCGAGGTGACGCAAGGCACGGTGGCGCTTTGGGTACGGGCGGATGACCTGTCGCACAGGGGCGCGATTGTCACGAAGGACCAGAAGAACTCCGGCGAGGGCGGGCATTTCCGGCTCGTGCAGCTTGAGGATGGCAAGCTGGAGCTGCGCATGGCGCAGGGCGATGGCGAGGGCAACGTCAGCTGGCGCACGACCCAAGCCGTGCTCGAAGAAGGTGTCTGGGCGCATCTGGCGGTGAGCTTCACCGCAGGCGGCGTCACCGTCTACAAGGACGGCGCGGCGCTCGACGATGCGATCTGGACGCCGGAGGAGGGCGACGTGCCCGATCCGGGCAGCTACGGCGAGGCGTACCTCCTGATGAACGCGGAGCCGTGGGTCTTTGGCGCGGACCAGCGGCGGACGGAGATCAATGATACCGCCACCGTCTTTGCCACCGATGACGAGGATCTGGAGAGCCCGTTAAACGGCGCGATGGCAGAGTTTGGCGTCTGGGGCGGGTATACGCCTGAGGATGCGCTGAGCGCGGGCGAGATCGCCACGCTGATGTCCGACGGTCCGGGTGCGGCGCTGACCAACCCGTCGGGCCCGCAGCCGATGGTCGCCTCGAACGACACGTTTAGCGGCGGCGCGGGCGACGACACGCTCCTTGGGGAGGGCGGCAACGACACGCTCCTTGGTGAGGGCGGCGACGATCTGATCCTCGGCGGCTACGGCGACGACAGCCTCAACGGCGGCGACGGTGACGACACGCTCGACGGCGGGCGCGGCTCGGACGTCGTCTTCGGCGGGGCGGGCAACGACCTGATGATCGCCGGCGGCGATGTGGGCGAGGATCGGGCAGGGCAGCTCGTGCTCTACGGCCTCGGGGTCGACCAGCCGATCCGCCCCTTCCCGGACCCGTCGATCGACGACGCGCTCCTCAAGCTCGTCGACTGGGTGGACCAGCCGCTCTATGCCGACGACATCTTCTTTGGCGGCGCGGGCGCCGACCACATGGCCGTCGAGACCTACATCAACGGCAAGAAGGACGCGATCATCGACAATGTCATGGCCGGGGGGCGGATGATCCACTGGCACGGCGTGGCCGGGGAAAACAACCGGATCCACGAGCATTGGGTCGACGGGATCGGGATCGACATTTTCGCCGATTTCAACGCCGAGGAGGATTCGATCTCGGTCAAGGGCCACACGACCAATATCGAGATCAGCTATGACGCGGTGGATACCGATGGAGACGGCACGCCGGATTCGGTGATGTCCGTGATCCGCGCCTACTCCCAACAGGGCAACAACGGCGGCGCCCATGACGAGGACGAGCTCGGCCTGCTGCTGGTGATCGGCGACATGGTGACCGAGGACATGGTCGAGACCGACCCGGGCGTGCATTACGGCATCGTCGACACAATCGACGAGCTGCAGGAGGCGCTGGCCCCGTCCGACGCGCCGTCGCCCGTCTCCCGCCCCACGGATCTCTTCGGCTATGACGACCGCGACGTGCCCGGCCGCCCGCTGACCAGCGATCCGCTGGCCTATTCGGTCAACCCCTATATGGATGCGGTCGAGGACCAGTTCGCGTGGAACCGGCCGGGGGCCTCGGGGCCGGTGACCGTGCTCAACACCGCGCCTGGCGGGGCCTTTGACGGCACCAATTACGTCGAGATGGCGCATGATCCGGCCGAGCAGCAGGAGGAGGGAACGTATCTTCTGAGCTTTGTCGCCGATACGCCGGGTGACGGGGATCAGGCGCTTCTGTCCAAGGACCATCATGGCTACGAGACGGGCGGTCACCTGACGATCTGGATCGACCAAAGCTCCAACCTGAAGGTGCGGTTCCAGTCCGAGAATGACGAGGTCTATCTGCGTCACGACACCGATATCGAGGCCGGACGCGCCTACGACATCGCCTTTGCCTACGGGCCCGAGGGGGTTGCGCTCTATGTCGACGGCGTGCTGGCCGACAGCGACGACGGCTTCGCCGCGGGCATGACCGGCAACGACAATTCCACGATCCTCGGCGCCTCCTCCCGCCGCCGGAAAGAGGACAATGACGACATCGACTGGTACTTCGACGGCGAGATCTCGAATGTCTCCGTGCTCGATACCGAGATTGGCGCGTTCGAGGCGATCCTTCTCGAAGACAGCGGCAATGATCCCTCTGTTCTCGGCGCGCCATCGGGCTCCGAGCCGGACACGGTGCGCCTGGAAATGGGCACCGAGACCGTAGAGCAGGTCAACGCGGATCAATGGCACGTCGTCACCTTCGAGCGGGAGATCGAGGATGCTGTCGTCGTGATGGGTCCGCTGGAGCGCAACGGCGGGCAGGAGGCTGTCGCCCGCGTCCAGAATGTAACCTCGACCGGGTTCGAGTTTCAGATCGACGAGTGGGATTATCTCGACGGCTACCACATCACCGAGAGCGTGAGCTGGATGGCGATGTCGGAGGGCACCTATGCCCTGGCCAACGGCACCACGATTGCTGCGGGCAGTACGATGTCAAACGAAGCGTACCGGGCGCCGGTGCGTGTCGATCTCGACGGGTTCGACGCGACGCCGAGTGTCTTCGCACAGGTCGCTTCGGCCAACGATCCGGCGGCGGTTGTGACACGCCTTACCGATGTCGAGGCGGACGGCTTTACCCTGAGGCTGAACGAGGAGGAGGCATCCTGGGAACGTGTCCATGCGCCCGAACGGGTCGACTGGATCGCGGTCGACGAGGATGTTTCCGGGCTATTGCACGTAGGATCCTACGCCGGGTTGCGGCACACTTTCCAGGAGATCGGCCTTGATCCGCTTGGGGAGGACCCCGTGCTTCTGGCTGCGATGCAGACGATCAATGGCGGCGACACAGCCGCCTTGCGCTACACCTCGCTGGAGGCGGACAGCGTGCGCCTTGCCGTGCGCGAGGAGCAATCGCGCGATGGGGAGCGGCGCCATGCGCCGGAGGATGTGGCGCTTCTGACGGGGGTGTCGGGGAGCTACGACCTCGACCTTTTGGCCTGATCCACAGGGGTGCGGGGGCGGGAGGTGCGGTCATGCCGCCGCCTCCCGCCCCTCCGCCGCGCGTTGCATCAAAGAACGGCCGGCAGCCGGGCCTTCGAGACGGGCACGGAGTCCTGCGCACACTGATCCTGCGGATGTGAGCGGACCAACCGAGCGGTTTGCAGCCCCGGCCGCGCCCTGAGGCGTCCGCCGATCGGCCGCCCGACAGTCGGGCGGTATGGACGTCGGGCTGTGTTCACCCCGACGGAGCCCGCCCGCATCGCCGCAAGCGTTGCTCAAGGATGCCGCCCGAACGGGCTCGTCCTACCGCCGCGATGACCGCTGGTTCTGAGCACCGCGGACGGTGATGGTGCGTACGTCCTCAAGGGTCTGATCCGACAGGAAGATCCCCGCCGTCACCTCACGCGAACGCTCCGATCCGACGGGTGCGCCCGTCCGGGGCGGGACGGCGACAAAACGGAGCGTCAACTCGCCGTTCTCCACGATGGGCACGCCGGTGTTGCTGCGCCGCGCGGGGACAAGCCCGGTCTCGAACCACCCCTGGGTCGCGGGAATGGCGGTTGCCGTGACCAGCGCCCCGCCGGGGACGCGGTCGATCGTGAGCGACGCGATCTGACTGACGGTGGGCCGGGGGTCACGCGGGGCGATCGTCGGCGCTTCGGCCGCGGCGACGGGGACGGTCGTCTCCTGCGATTGACCGAACCAGTTGAACGGGTTCAGACGCGATTCGCACCCCGCAAGTGCCAAGGTGGCGAGCAGGACAGCTGTCAGTCTCATGCGCATGGATCCCTCGCGTGACGAGCCCGTTGTGGCTATCCGAAAGATCTCAAATTGAAAAGCCATCCCATGCGGCGCTGGACCCAAGCTGCTCGGCGCCATATGTGCTCTTCAACGGAGAGGACCCTGGCATGGCCAACGCAGCGTTCGAAGATCTGGTGGAGACCTTTGCCTTCCTAGAGGACTGGGAGGACCGGTACCGCCACGTCATAGAAATGGGCCGTGCGTTGCCGCCGCTGTCGGACGGCGAACGCGGGCCCGCCACAAAAGTTGATGGATGCGCGAGCCAGGTTTGGCTTGTCCCCGAGGTGTCAGGGGACGGTGCGGCGACCGTCCTCTCTTTTCGTGGGGAAAGCGATGCAATGATCGTTCAGGGGCTGATTGCAGTGTTGCAGACACTCTACAATGGGTCGACAGTCGACGAGGCGCGCGCTGTGGATGCAGAGCGCGAACTCGGACGGCTGGGCTTGCAGGAACACCTTTCGGCGCAACGATCCAATGGGCTCCGAGCAATGGTCGGGCGGATCAGGGCCGTGGCCGATCGAGCGTGAGCGCGCAAAAGTCTTTCAGGAAGACTTTTGCAAAAGCCTTACTCGAAGGCTTTTGCGGCACGGCTTAGTTCCACCCGGAGATCGCCGTATCCGGTAGACCTGCGTTCGTAGGCGAGCCCGAGGCGCTGTGCGCAGCTGCGCGCGATCTCATCCAGTTTTGGGTCCTCGGTCTGCGCCAGGTAAACCAGTCGCTCGTAGTGGCCAAAGTACATCGGCAGAAGCTCGGGGTGCTTGTCCAGCCCCAGTGGCCGCCAGACGAAGGCATCGAACTGGCGTGCGAGAAAATCCGTAAGGTAAAAGACGGTCATGTCCGCATCGCCTCGCGCAGCGAAGTACGCGTTCCCTTCGAAGAAGCTGTAGCAATGGGGTCCCTCGAGCATCTGCACGCCGAGGTCATCGCAAACTCTTCGAAGCAAGCCTCCTGTTCCGCAATCGGCATAGGCGACGAAGATTTCACGGTAGCGGCCCTTGTAGCTCTCGATGGCGCGAGTCACAGCATCAGGAATGCGGTCAGGGTGGTTGTGCAGAATGGCGGGCAGGCATGCGAGATCGACGTGAGACCAGTTGTTCAGCCGGCGAAGCGCCACAATCTCCCGGGCGAGTGCGCCGCAGGCGAGGATGAGAAGACGGCCTTCGCCCGAGGCTTCCAAGCCGTCGTCGGTGAGATGAGCATCGTCTGGCAGAGAAGTCGACATGCGCTCGGACCTCCTGTTCCTCGTGATCCTCGGGCGCAGCGCGGCCTTCACTGGACTCCCTCTGCGCCGCTACCTTTACGCCCCCGCCCCGACCATGTCACATCGTGCGATGCTCGGGCCTGGGGAGTGGTTCAGCAGCGTAGGGTGCGTGCTTGGGTGCGTTCCGCACCGTGCGGCGCGCCCCCGTCGGGCACGTCTACTCCCGGGTCGTCAGGGCCGCGCGGATTGGCACGTCAGGCCGTGGCGGACATCTGGTTGTGCTTGCGCGCCACAAACTCCTTGGCGGTCTCGACGGCGACCGCTGCGTCCCGGCAATAGGCATCCGCTCCGATCGCGCGGCCGAATTCCTCATTGAGGGGCGCGCCACCGACGAGGACGATGTAATCGTCGCGCAGGCCCTTCTCGACCATCGTATCTATGACGACCTTCATGTAGGGCATGGTCGTTGTCAGCAGAGCGGACATGCCGAGAATGTCCGGTTGCTCGGCTTCCAAAGCGTCGAGGTAGGCTTCGACCGCATTGTTGATTCCGAGATCCACCACTTCGAAGCCGGCGCCTTCCATCATCATCGACACGAGATTCTTGCCGATGTCGTGGATGTCGCCCTTCACCGTGCCGATGACCATCTTGCCCATCCGCGGCGCCCCGGTTTCGGCCAACAGCGGCTTGAGGATGGCCATGCCGCCCTTCATCGCGTTGGCCGCCAGGAGCACCTCCGGCACGAAGAGGATCCCGTCGCGAAAGTCCTTGCCCACGATCGTCATCCCGCCGACGAGCGCCGTCGTGAGCACGTCATAGGGTTGCCACCCGCGCTCCAGAAGGATGTTCACACCCTCCTCGATCTCTTCCTTCAGCCCGTCGTAGAGGTCGTCATGCATCTGCTGGACAAGCTCTTCGTCGTCGAGTTCGGACAGGATGATATCGTCGTCTTCGTCTGCCATAGTCGTCTCCTGAGCAGTGCCGGGCACCGTTATCCGTTATGAAGTAGGCATGGGGGCTGGCGGCGCACTTCCGATTGCGACACGCACAGCGCCGCAACCGACCTTTGTGCGCAGGCGCTTCACCCGCGCCGGCGCCGGCGGGGACGGGCGGGCGGGGCCTCTCCTGTCCCGTCGCTGTCAGAGGAAAACCCGCCGAGACGCGCGGCGATCACTTCCAACGAGGGCGGCTCGCCCCGGGGACGGGTTTCCAGAGCCTCGCGCATGGCCCGCAGGTGCTCCGGTGTCGTGCCGCAACAGCCGCCGATGATGCGGGCGCCGGCGTCGCGGGCGAGTTGGGCGTAATCGGCCATCAGCTCGGGATTGCCATCGTAGCAGATGTGGCCGTCGACGTATTTCGGGATGCCCGCGTTGCCCTTGGCGATGATGGGGCGCTCGGCGCCGGCGGCGGCAAAGCCCAGGATCGTTCGCATCAGATCGGACGCGCCGACGCCGCAATTGGCGCCGAAGGCGGCAGGTGCGCTGTCCATGGCGTCGACCATGCGCGCCAGATCCGCCGATGTCAGGCCCATCATGGTGCGCCCCGCGGTGTCGAAACTCATGGTGCCGCACCAGGGCATGCCCGCGCGCATTGCGGCGTCCGCGGCGGCCTTGTACTCCTCGGCGGCGCTGATCGTCTCGACCCAGAGGACATCTGCGCCCCCCTCCTTGAGGCCCTCGGCCTGCTCGTGAAACATCTCGACCGCGACCGCGTAGGGCAGGGTGCCCGTCGGCTCGAGGATTTCACCGGTCGGACCCATTGAGCCCGCGACGATGACGGTGCGACCGGACGCGTCGGCGATTTCGCGGCCGATCTCGGCGCCGAGCCGGTTGAGCTCACGCACCCGGTTTTGCGCGTTGTGCAGCTTCAGGCGCGCGGCCGAACCGCCAAAGGTGTTTGTCAGGAAAAGGTCGGAGCCTGCGTCGACCGCGCCAGAGTACAGCGTGCGTATCAGATCGGGCCGGTCCGCGTTCCACAGCTCGGGGGCATCTCCGGCCTCGAGCCCGAGGGCAAAGAGCGTGGTCCCGGTGGCGCCATCCGCCAGCAGCCAGTCGCGCTCCGCAAGCAGGGTGGAAAAGGGGTCGGACATGAAAACCTCGGCATTCGAGAACGGCGGGTGCCGTCCCCCGGGAGCAAACGGGATGGCACGCGCAGTGACAGAACGCTCCGCGTGTCGCAATCCAGATTGCGCACATGACCTTTATGAGGTTGCGTCATGCAGCTGTGTCGAGCGAGGCGCAGCAGGAGGCTCTGCCCTGACCGATCGCGCAGGTGAGCGGGTCCTGTGCGCCGCCCTCGTGGCGGGCGCGCTACTCCGTGGCCGCAGCGGCAGGGTACGTTTCAGGCTTCTTGCCGTTGGCTCTTTTCGTGCCGGGGGCGTCGGTGTCAGTCGCCCGTTTCGACGCGCGCCTGCGCCTCGATCGAGAATGCCTTTACCTTGTCGCGGATGGTGGCTTCGTCGGCCAAGCCGCCGAGATCCTTGATTAGTTTGCGGATGACGTCTTCCGGCCCGGGCGACTCGAAATCGGCCCGAATGATTTCCTTGACGTAATGCGCCGCGTCATCGCCGGTCTTGCCCATCAGCCCGCTGGCCCAGGCCGCAACCATGCGATTGCGCAGGGACTCGGCCTTAAAGAGCATGTCCGCATCGTGGGCGAACTTGTTTTCGAAAGCGGATTCGCGCTCGTCGAATGTGGTCATGGCGTCGTGACTCTCTCCGGATTTCCTCGACACCTTACCTAGGCGAGCGCTTCGGGTTTTCCTAGACGGTCCGGTGCAATCGCGGCGCGCTGCCGCGCCTGTGAGCTGCGCTGTCGCGCGCGGACTGGCGAAGCGGTGCAGACCCAGAGCGGAGCGTCAGACGCCCGGCAGGGCCTCGCGCGTGCTCTGGTGCAGGGCCGGGACAGACGCGGCGCAGACGTCCTGCGACTGCAACGGGGCGCAGTCTGCCGAGCGGCGCGTCGCCTCCCGGCCGGCGGGGGCTAGGGCCCGAACTCGGCGCCAAAGAGCACCATCAGCCGTTCGGCGTCGCGCTGGCGTTCCTCGGGGGGGCGGTCGCCCATTTCGATCAGGGCTTTGGCCTCGGCCAGTGCGGCATCGACATTGCCGGCTTCGAGTTGCGCCGTCAGGTGGGTCAACCACGGAATGTGCTCGGCTTCGGGCAAGGCATGGGCGACTGCGGTGACCAGGATGCCGGTCACCTCCGCGTCCCAATCTGCATCCATCTCTCCCGATCCAGCCCCCGATCCAGATCTTGGCGCGGGACTGCTTGCGGGAACGTGCCCCGCCGCGGCCTGCGGCGACACGGCTGCGGCGCTTGGCGGGCCGGGGGCATCCGTTTTCGCGGCGGAGCGCGCCCGGTCCGAGAGGACCTGAGCGATCTGATCCAGCCCGCGCCCGCCCTGCGCCGTCGAAAGCTCGATCACGCGCGCATCCGGGTCCGGCGCAAAGAGCGCGTCCGGCTGGATGCCCATCGCCGAGAGGATCCGGCCCTGCCGCTCCGGCGTCATGACCTCCCAGGCGCGGGCGCGCGTCGGTGGCAGGCTGTCGGCCTCCAACGTATGCGGTATGCCGCTGTCCGTGACACGCCAGTCGGCTTCGGGGTTGATGCCCTCTGCGCTGTGGGAGGCCGAGCGGCGCGTGGCGTTGCCGTTCTGATAGATCTGAAAGGCGGTCTCGGCGCCGGGGTGATGCAGGCCGGAGAGCCGGAAGTAGAAAACATCCGTGCCCGGAAACTGTGCGGACAGCGCGGCGGCAATGCTGGACCGGCCTGAATCGCCCTCGCGAAACTCCAGAAGCGTCAGCCCCGCTTCGCCGATTGGCGCCGTGACGCGGAAGGGCGTTTCCCCGGCGCCGAAGCCAAGATCATCGGGCATGAAGCGTGCCAACGGCGCGGGCGGCAGATGCCCTTTGTCCTGGATGAGAAGCGGGCGGGTGCCCGGGGGCGGCCCTTTCTGCGCAGGCCACAGCCGGCTGACGCGCCCAAGCCAGCTGTGCGCCGCGGCCGAGCCGTCTGTGCCGGGTCCGGAGGGGGCCGGCGCGCCCGACGCTGCGGCGATCGTCCCTAGCGCCGTGGCGACTTCGGGCAGCGGGGCGCGGAGAAGCGCGAAATCCACCAGATAGAAATCGTCTGTCATGGAGCGCCTTGAAGCTGCCGGAGGGTGAGGACCACACGGACGAAGCTGCGCCACGGTGGCCAGAGGGCATCGTGCCCAGCACCCGGGAGCCTAAAGCGGAACGGCCCCGATGGCCACTCCCTGCGCTGCGGAGCGATGTGCTTGTGGGGCGGCTGGTCGGCGTGCTCTCGCTTGCCGTGCCGCCGACGTTCCCATATAGACCTCGCAAAAGCGACGGCGTGCGCGCATGGCGTGCGCGGGCAGCGCGATTCTGGAGTTTCCATGGCCCGACGCAAGAAAGTCTACGAAGGCAAGGCGAAGGTGCTGTACGAAGGACCCGAGCCAGGGACACTGGTGCAGTATTTCAAAGACGACGCAACGGCTTTCAACGCCGAAAAGCATGACGTCATTGACGGCAAGGGCGTGCTGAACAATCGCCTGAGCGAGTTCTTCATGTCGGGGTTGAACGTCATCGGTGTGCCGACGCACTTCATCAAGCGCATCAACATGCGTGAGCAACTCATTCGCTCTGTGGAGATTATCCCGCTTGAGGTCGTCGTGCGCAACATCGCGGCTGGATCCATGGCAAAACGGCTCGGTATAGAGGAGGGCACGCCCCTTCCCAGACCGATTGTGGAATTCTACCTGAAGGACGATGGCCTCGGCGACCCGCTGGTAACCGAGGAGCACATTCTGGCATTCAGCTGGGCCGGTCAGCAGGATCTCGACGATATGGTCTCGCTCGCGTTGCGCGTGAATGACTTTTTGTCCGGTGTCCTCCTGGGTGTCGGCATCCGCCTGGTGGACTTCAAGATCGAAGTTGGTCGCATTTGGGATGGTGACTTCATGCGGTTAGTGGTCGCCGACGAGATCAGCCCGGACAGCTGCCGCTTGTGGGACATCAAGACAGGCGCGAAACTCGACAAGGACGTGTTTCGGCGCGACTTGGGAGATCTGGCGGACGCGTACACCGAAGTTGCGCGCAGGCTGGGGGTTCTGCCGCAGAACGCCGCTCCCCTCGGTAAGCCGACGCTGATCAACTAGGGCGCACGATGCGAGACGAGGTTTGCGCAAGAAGTGGGGGCTCCGCCCCCGACCCTGCGGGTCTCCCCCGCGGTATTTTTGCAAGAAGAAGCGGGTATTTTGCGAGTTGTCCCACTCGCGTTCTCAGATGTTGTATCTTCAACTGCGAGGGCCGTTAACCGACATGAAAGCTGTTGTGACGCTCATGCTTAGAGAGGGGGTGCTTGACCCTCAGGGTGCCGCGGTTGCCGCTGCCCTTTCTACGTCGGGCTTCGAGGGTGTGAAGGGCGTGCGCCAGGGCAAAATTCTCGAGATTGACTTGGACGACATCAATGTTGATGCGGCGCGAGCACGCGTCGCTGATATGTGCGAACGCCTTCTCGCGAATACTGTCGTCGAGAGCTATCGCATTGAGATTGAAGCCTGATTGTCTTCTCTTTGCACGAAATACCGTCGGGGGGAGCCGAAGGCGGGGGGCAGACAGCCCCCCTCTTTGCTCGACGCAGGGCGAGAAGCTGTATGGCCTTTTTCGCGCTTTGAGGCGGTAGCGGCAGAGGGAAGGGTTTTATCGACGGTTGCTTGTGCGGCTGGCTACTGGAGAGGTCGCTGGTTCCTGGTCGTAATTTGATGCATCGGTTGGGCTGCGTTGCGCGTGCTGCGGGCTCGGAGCGGACCGCGGGGTCTTGCCAGGCAGGTTGATCTTGTGTGAGGGGGGAGTGGCAAAGGGCATTCCTTGGGTGTGGTGGTGGCGGCTTGTGGCATGCTGTGTGCGGGACGGGCGCCGAGCTGACAATTCAATCGGAGATCAAGTAGATGCACGCTGCCGTTGTCACCTTTCCGGGGTCAAACTGCGATCGTGATTTGCGTGTTGCATTTGAGGCCGCGGGCTGTCGCGTCTCGACGGTCTGGCACAAAGAAACGGAGTTACCCGAGGGGGTGGACATCGTTGGCCTGCCTGGCGGTTTTTCCTATGGGGATTACCTGCGCTGCGGGGCGATTGCGGCGATGTCGCCGATCCTGGCGCCCGTCCACCGGCATGTCGAGCGCGGGGGCCATGCGCTTGGGATATGCAACGGCTTTCAAGTGTTGTGCGAGGCGCGGTTGCTGCCCGGGGTCTTGATGCGCAACGCTGGCATTCGGTTTTTGTGCCGGACGGCTCAGCCGCTCGTCGTGGATCGTGCCGTGTCACCGTTTCTCGCGCATTACACCGCGCAGGATGCGATCGCGCTGCCGATCGCGCATCATGACGGGAACTTCCAGGCGGATGCGGATACGCTGGAGGAGCTGGAACAGACCGGCCGTGTGGCGTTTCGGTACGGCGGGGAGAACCCGAACGGGTCGGCCCGGTCGATCGCCGGTATCGTCTCCGCAAACGGACGTGTCTTGGGGATGATGCCGCACCCGGAGCGGGCGGTCGATGCGGCGACGGGCTCGGACGCGGGCGCGCCGCTCTTTCGGGGGCTGCTTGACGCCATGGCGTCCGCCTGAGTGCTTTGCCTCTTGGGCTTGGGGCGCAAGAGCTGTAGTTTAGCGTCATGAGATCCCTTGGGACATTGCGCAGCGCGGGGCAGGAGCCAGCTTCTGAGGACACCGGGCAATGGCGGCTGCGCCTCATTGTGAGTGTTATTCTCGGCGTTGCGGGGATCACGCTCTATCTGACGAATGTGCTGCTGACCGAGCGCTTCACGGAGACGACGCGCAACCGGGCGGAGCTGCGGCTGGCGCTCTATTCGGGCAATGTGGTTTCGGAGTTGCAGCGCAACTCGGTGGTGCCGCTGTTGCTGTCGCAGGACCCCGCGCTGATCAACGCGCTCAATTCGAACGATTTCAGCCAGACGTCGCAGCGTCTGATCTCCTTCGTCGAGGAGATCGGGGCGGCGTCGATCATGATGCTGGACGAGACTGGGCGCGCGGTGGCGTCAACGGACAGGAACCTGATCGGGTCCACGCACCGAATGACGCCGTATTTCGTGGAGGCCCTGCGCTCGCCCGACACAGTGTTCACTGTGGTGGATCTGGAGACCGGGGCGCGGCTGTTTACCTATTCGCGCAAGATCGTCTCGGAGCGGGAGACGGCCGGTGTGATCGCGGTGTCGGTCGATTTGCAGAAGTTCGAGCAGAGCTGGGCGGGGATCGCGGATGCGGTGCTGGTCACGAACACCACCGGAGAGATCATCCTGGCGACCGAGCCCAAATGGCGCGGGCGCACGATCGAAGAAGCACTGGCCGCCCAGTCGCCGCCCTCCGCCATCGAGCGGGCGCTGAACGCGACGGCCGATTGGTCCTTTCTGCCGCCCGATGCCTACATTCTGGGAGAGGCGGTCATGCGCTCGGATGCGCGGATCCCGTTTCGGGGATGGCGCATCGCGTCGTTCACCACCTACGCGTCGGTGCGCGAGCGAGTGAACGGGGTCCTGGCGCTCGAGATCATGGGCTTTGCGCTGCTTCTGGCGGGCGCGTTCTACTTCCGGTCGCGCCGGGCGCAGTCCCGCTCACGGCTCTTTCAGCGTGAGTCGGCAGAGCTTCGCCTGCTCAACGAAAGGCTACAGCAAGAAATCGCCGAGCGGGAAAAGGCCGAGAAGAACCTCGAAGTGGCCGAGCAGACGCTCGCGCAGAGCTCGAAACTCGCCGCTCTGGGGGAGATGTCGGCCGCGGTCAGCCACGAGTTGAACCAGCCTCTCGCGGCGATGAAGACTTACCTTGCCGGCGCCCGGTTGCTCTTGCAGCGCAAGCGGCTCGACGAGGCGCTCTCCTCCTTCACCCGGATCGACGATCTGATCGGGCGCATGGCCGCGATCACGCGCCAGCTGAAGAGCTACGCGCGCAAGGGGGAGACGGCGTTCGAGCCCTTGGATTTAAGGGATGTCGTGTCCTCGGCGCTGTCGATGATGGAGCCGCAGCTCAAGCGCCGTTCGGTCGCGATCACGCGGACGGTGCCCGTCCGTCCGGTGATGGTCCGGGCCGACCGTCTGCGGCTGGAGCAGGTGCTCATCAACCTCTTTCGCAACGCGCTCGACGCGACGAAGGAGACGTCCACCCCCCGGATCGACCTGATCCTCTCGGTGGGCGAAACGGCGACGCTGACGGTGCGCGACAATGGCCACGGGATCGACGATCTCGAAGCGCTCTTCGAGCCGTTTTACACCACCAAGGGGGCAGGGGACGGCGTTGGGCTGGGTCTTGCCATTTCATCGGGGATCGTGAACGAACTCGGGGGCCGGCTGACAGCGCGAAACGCGCGCGCCGGTGGAGCGGTGTTCGAGATGCAGTTGCCGATCTTCGAGGGGGCGGCGGCACAGGAGCCGATCCGAGCAGCGGAGTAAGGCCCGGGGCGGGCGCGGGTGAGCGCGGACGCAGGCGGGCGGGTGCTTTGAGGAGGGTGCCATGGCCAAGGCCATGAAGATCGCGATCATCGACGACGAGCAGGACATGCGTCAGTCGATCAGCCAGTGGCTCGCGCTGTCGGGCTACGACACCGAGACCTTTCCCAGCGCGGAGGACGCGCTGAAGGGCATCGGGTCGGATTATCCGGGCGTCGTCGTCTCCGATATCCGGATGCCGGGGATGGACGGGATGGCGTTTCTCAAGCGCCTGATGAGCCAGGACAGCGCGCTCCCGGTGATCATGATCACGGGCCATGGGGATGTGCCAATGGCGGTGGAGGCGATGCGCGTCGGTGCGTTCGATTTCCTCGAAAAGCCTTTCGACCCCGAACGGATGACCGAGCTGGCCAAGCGAGCAACCCAGCGGCGTCGGCTGGTGCTCGATGCGCGCGTTCTGCGGCGCGAGCTCTCCGACGGCGGTCAGATCATGCAGAAGCTCATCGGGCAGAGCCCGGCGATGGAGCGGCTGCGCGAAGATATCCTGGATCTGGGCCAGGCCGATGGCCATGTGTTGATCGACGGCGAGACCGGTACGGGCAAGACCCTTGCCGCGCATGCTCTGCACGCCGTCGGCTCGCGCGCCAGCAAGCCTTTCGTTGTCATCGCAAGTGCGGCCTTTTCGGAAGAGGCGCTGTCCAAGCGGCTCTTCGACGGAGACCCGGAGATCGGTGTATTGCCCGCCGTGGAGCAGGCGCGCGGCGGCACCTTGTGTCTGGAGGACATTGAGGCGCTGAGCCCGCAGCTTCAGGCCCGGCTGCTGACATTCATCAACGATCAGGGCACCCCGGCGGAGACGCGGATCGTCGCGGTGTCGAACCTGCAAGAGCAGGGCAAGACCTCTGAGGATGCGCTGCGGCCCGATCTTTTCTACCGGCTCGCGGCGATGCGGATCACGGTGCCGGCGTTGCGGAACCGGGGCGAGGATATCCTGCAGCTCTTCACCCGCCTCAGCCAGCAATTCGCCGAGGAATACGGCTGCGAGGCGCCGGAGGTCACCGCACAGGAGGCCGCGCAGCTCCTCCAGGCGCCTTGGCCGGGCAATGTGCGCCAGCTCATCAACGTCGCCGAGCGGGCGGTGCTGCAAAATCGGCGCGGGTCGGGGACGATCTCGTCGCTCCTGATGGCCGAGAGCGAGGCGAGCGAGCCCGTCATGACGACTGAAGGTAAGCCGCTGAAGGAATACGTCGAGGCGTTCGAGCGGATGCTCATCGACAACACCATGCGGCGCCACAAGGGCTCGATTGCCGCGGTGATGGACGAGCTTTGTCTGCCGCGGCGTACGCTCAACGAAAAGATGGCCAAGTACGCGCTGCAGCGGTCCGACTATCTGTCGTAAGCCGGTGCGCGGGCTGCTCGCATGCGGCTTTCAGAAGGCGCAACAAGCCTTCTGAAAGTCACGTTTTTTTGGGGGAACGCCGCGTGGTTTCTGCGGGGCTCCCGCTGGCGTGCGGCAGGAAAAACGCTTTCGGGATTGTCATTTACTGCAAATGACAGTTAGGTGTAGGCGATGGAGCGCTCGTGCTTTGTGCCGGGCGCCCCTTATCAAATTTCACTGGCACGCGCGCCGGACAGACCGCGCAGCGCGCCAGCGTCATACGGCTCCCCGGAGCCGGTCAGCCGGCCCGGTGTCGGGCGGCACACAACAAAAGGATGCGCTGCGAGCTGCGCGCATCGGAGACAAACCGCGATGATACGCGCGAACGGACATCGGCAGGCAGGCGCGGAGGCCCTTGGGGCCCGCCCAGTCTTGCGATCTCCGCGCGCCCATCCCCCAAACGATCATCCCGTCCTGCGCCGCCTTCGCCTTGCGAGGGGGGCGCCGCCGGGATGCGGACAGCACATATGCCCAAGAAGATGCTTATCGATGCCACCCACGCCGAGGAGACGCGTGTTGTTGTGGCGGACGGAAACCGGATCGACGAGTTCGATTTCGAGACCGTCAACAAGCGCCAGCTCGCTGGCAACATTTACCTCGCAAAAGTCACCCGCGTAGAGCCGTCGCTCCAGGCGGCCTTTGTCGACTATGGCGGCAATCGGCACGGCTTCCTCGCCTTTTCCGAGATCCACCCGGATTACTATCAGATCCCGGTCGCGGACCGGGAGGCACTTCTGGCCGAGGAGCGCGCCTATGCCGCCCAGCAAGCCGAGGAGGAAGAAAGCGAGAAGAAGCCCCGCCGTCGTCGGGCCTCTCGCTCCAAGGCCGCGAAAGCCAAGGATGCCGATCCCGTCGAGACGCGGGAGGTGCCCGAGGCGGCATCCGGGATGGATGTGGTCGAGCTCGACGCACCGGCGCCCGATGCGGATGGCCTGCCCATGGGCGATCTGCCCGAGGAGCAATCCGGGGCGGACGCGGCGGTCGCCGAGGACCCACAGGAGGCCCCAGAAGACGCGGCCGGAGAGGCGCCTGAAGGTGGCGTCGCGGCTGAGGCAGAGACCGGCGCGGTGGCCCCTGAGGCGCCAAGCACTGAAGAGGCGGATGCCGAGGCAGACGCCACGCCGGAAGAGCAGGGCTCCGACGCCGAGACCGCCGACGCAAGCGGGTCCGCCGACGCAGGTGAGAACACCGAAGCTGAAGAGAGCGGCGCGGACGCCGAGGGTGAGGGCGACAGCGAGGAGGGCGACACGCCCTACGCCGCGGTAGACCACGCCACAGAGATCGACGAGGACATCGAGTCCGTCGCTGATGAGGACGTCAGCGAGGAGATCCGGACGCCACGCAAGGCGCGTCCGCGTCGCTACAAGATCCAGGAGGTCGTCAAGGTCCGCCAGATCATGCTGGTGCAGGTCGTCAAGGAAGAGCGCGGCAACAAGGGTGCGGCGCTCACGACCTACCTGAGCCTCGCGGGGCGCTACTGCGTGCTGATGCCCAACACCGCGCGCGGCGGCGGCATCTCCCGCAAGATCACCAATGCGACGGATCGC
>JBCCYI010000089.1:0-16683 GCA_039189975.1 Pseudomonadota bacterium | reverse complement strand
GCCGCACGGTCGCGTCGATCAAGGCTTGTGCCGCGATCTCGCCCCCGGTGAGGACGAAATCCCCCAAAGAGACCTCAAGCACTTGTCGATGTTGCAAAACCCGCTCGTCGACACCCTCAAACCGACCGCAGAGAAGGGTCATCCCCTCGCCCCCGGCAAAGGCGCGCGCCATGCTCTGCGTAAAGGGCCGCCCACGCGGCGAAAGGTACACCACCGGCCAGAGCGCGGGCACTGTTCCCTCAGCGGCGCGGCTGAGGGCGGCGTCCACGATGTCCGCGCGCAGGACCATGCCCGCGCCGCCGCCTGTGGGTGTGTCATCGACGTTGCGGTGCTTGCCTTCGCCAAACTCCCGGAGCGGGATGGTCTCGAGGTGCCACAGCCCGTCTTGCAGCGCTTTCCCGGTGAGCGAGGCTCCGAGCACACCCGGGAACGCCTCCGGGAACAGGGTGATCACCCGCGCCGTCCACGCGCCCTTCAGGCGTGGCGCCTCCGCCATCAGGTCGCGCGGCTGCACGCTCGCGCGGATCGAGAGGCGTCCATGCGAGCGCAGGGTCTTCGGATTTGTGGTGTCAGCCATCGTGATCGTGCTCGGCTTCGAGCGCGAGGTCCTCGATCTTATGCGCCAGCGCGACAAGCAACTCGGATTCGGTTTCCAGATCGCCTTCGATCTGGTCCGCGATCTCCAGCAGGCGCGCGACGGCGGGCATGTCGATCCGCGTCTCCGGGAGCTCGTCGAGGAGCGCGAAGCTCCGCGTGGCAAAGTCGTTCAGCGCGACAGCATCCGCTGCGGCGACGACCACTTCGAACGCGCTGGCGGGTTCGTGCTTGCCGTTTCGACGCTCGGCCACCCACGGATCGGTGGTGTGCAACACCAGGGCGCGCCGATCCCGCTCCGTGTTGGGCGCGCGGGTGGAGAGCGCGGCGAAGACGCTGCCGAGTGGCGCCGAGCCAGACACCGTCGCCAGGGCACGGGCGAGCTCGGCGTCAGTCGCCCCGTTCTCTGGAAGCTCATTCAGCCGTTGCAGGGCGCCAGCGAGAGCTGGGTCTGGCCGGAACGGTGTCACAGTTTTCGGCGCGGGGTCGTCTTTCGCGGGGGCACTGTCCGGCACAGGCTTGAGGTGCGCCGGGCGTTCCTTCTTCTTCCCACGCAATTTCGGCCCCGTCTCGTGGATTACGCGGAGCGCGGTTTCCGCATTCTGGGTCGCGCTGTCACCCATCGAGCGGCGCCACACCAGCCGGGCCAGCACGGCCCCCCAGGCGGCGAGGATCACCCAGCCGCCCAGCGCCACCTGCGCCTCGATCTGGACTAGCGCTCGAAGCGTCTGGCCAAACCCGACGAGCAACGCGGCGAAGGCCGACGCCGTGACGAGTTGCAGAGCCGTGGCGCCCAGGTCGTCGAGTCGCACGGCGCCGGGTCGGATCACGGCATTGGCCAGGAAGAAGACGCCAGCGAAGGCAAGCATAGCGAGCGCGCTGTGGCCTGTGGCCCCGGCCCCGACGGGAGCCAAAGCCAGCGTGGCCAATCCGATCCCCAACCCAACGCGCTGCATCAGAAAAGGCCCTCCGGTGGATCAGCCACCACGCGCCCGGCTGCGATGTCCACGGTTGGAACGGCAGCCCGGGTGAACGGGAGCAGCACGGTCTGTTTCAGGCTCGGCCCGTGCACTTCGAGGAGGTCGCCCGCGCCATGGTCGTGGATCGCGCGGATCCGCCCGAGGAGCGTGCCCCCGGTATCGCGGACTTCCAGCCCGATGAGGTCGGCGTGGTAATACTCTTCTTCCTCGAGCGCGGGCAGCGCGTCCCGCCCGGCATAGAGGCGCGTGCCGCGCAGGGCATCGGCCGCCTCCTTGGAGCGCACGCCCGACAGGCGCGCGGCAAACCCGTTTTTCACCGGCTTCACCAGGGTCACGTCGAAGCGCCGGGCGGCGTCTTCGGTTTCGAGCGGGCCATAGGCGGCGACGTCTTCAGGGTCGCTACAGAAGCTCTTCAGGCGCACCTCGCCCTTGACGCCAAAGGCGCCTGCCACCGCTCCGACGCAGACCCGGTCCTCCATCGCCGCCCTCCCGTCAGGGGCGCCACCCGGCTGGGCCAAGTGGCGCGCCCTGCATTATGCCTCGGCGGCTGCCTCTTCGGCGGGGGCCTCTGCGGCTTCGGCGGCCTTTGCAGCCCGCTCTTCCGCGCGCTCCTGGGCCTTCTTGCCGGGCTTGGCTTTGTTGGGGTTGTTGCGCTCGGTCTTCGGCGCGTGGCCCGCGGCTTCGAGGAAGCGCGCGATCCGGTCCGTCGGCTTGGCGCCCTGACCGAGCCAGTAGTTCACACGCTCCATGTCCATCTTGACGCGCTCTTCGCTGTCCTTGGGCAGGAGCGGGTTATACGTGCCGAGCTTCTCGATGAAGCGGCCGTCGCGCGGCATCCGGCTGTCGGTGGCGACGATCCGGTAGAAGGGGCGCTTCTTGGAGCCGCCGCGGGCCAGTCTGATCTTCATTGCCATTGTTGTTCTCCTTTACGAATGGCGGAGGGAGCGCGATGCGCGCTCACGATTGGTGTGCTTCGTGATGCTTGATGACTTCCTGGATGATGAAGGCCAGGAATTTCTTGGCGAATTCGGGGTCGAGGTCGGCCCGTCTCGCAAGATCTTCGAGCCGCTCGATCTGCGTCGCTTCGCGCGACGGATCGGACGGCGGCAAGTCGTGGACGGCCTTCAGCCGGCCCACGGCCTGCGTGTGCTTGAACCGCTCGCCCAGCGTGTAGACGAGGATCGCATCGAGCCGGTCGATCGACGCGCGGTGCTCTTTGAGGAGCTCTGCCGCGCGAGCGGTCTCGTCAGTTTGGGCCTCGGGGGCCGGGGCTGTATCAGTCAATGGCCCATCCTTTCGGCTTGAATTGCGGGTCGGCGTAGTTCGCGATCTCCAGCGCGATCCCGTCGCCGAGCTGGGTGTTGCGCAGCTGCGCCGGGGCGGGGTGGCGGAAGACAACGTCATTGCCGTCGACGGACGCGGCCCCGGGCTCCCGCACCGCTCCGAGCCGTTCGGCGAGCCGCGTGGAGTCGAGGTTCTTAGGGTCGAGATAGCTGACCGCCGTCTCCCATCCCTGCTCGTCGTAGAAGTACTGGCGGGCGCGGTTGGTGGCCTCTAGCGCGTAGCCATGGCCTGTCACGTCGGGCCAGATGATCCACGCGATCTCGCGCTCGGGCCACTTGGCGGGCTGCCAGCCGCCGGCCATGCCGTAGGTCTTGTCGGTCTCCTTGTCGTGGATCATCCACATGCCAAAGCCGCGGATCTCCCAATGGCCGATCTCGGCGGCGTAGAGCATCCACGCCTCGTAGGCATTGAGCGGCCCGCCCATGAAGCGCGACCGGTAGGAGGCGAAGGTGGCTTTGAAGTCCGGATAATCCTCAGGCTCCGGGCCGCGCAGCACCAGCCGCTGTGTTTCCAGCACGGGGATGTCGCGATGTCCCATCAGGCGCTCCCCGTCGGCCAGTGCCGGAAAACGAGGCATTCTTCGGGCGTCTCGTCCTCGGGAACGGGTGCTGTGTCGTCTTGCACGGCGCCGAGGCGGCGCGCCAGCGCCTGGCTGCGCACGTTCTCAGGGTCGATGTAGCTGACGAGGCTGGGAAAGTTCAGCTCCGCGCGCGCGTAAGCCAGGGCCGCCGCAGTGGCCTCAAACGCAAGGCCCCGCCCCTCGAACCCCGCGCGCACCTGCCAGCCGAACTCCGTCTCCTCGTAGACGGGCAGTCGGTTGAACCCCGTAAAGCCGACGACATCGCCCGCCTCTTTCAGCGCGCAGGTCCAATAGCCGAACCCCTGGATCCACCACGGCGCGGTCTCGGTGCAGAACATCTGCCACGCGGCGCGGCGCGACATGGGGCCCCCCATGTAGCTGGCACGGTCGCTCATGTTGATCTCGGCATAGGGCTCGAAATCCGCGTAGACCGGCGCGCGGAGGACAAGACGCTCCGTTTCGAGCGTCGGGATCGTCGCAGCGGCGCCCGTCATGCCTTGGGCCTCGGGTGGCGGTAGACCAGATCCGATGGGTCTGGGCGGGCCGCTTCCGCGTCGCGTACGGCACCGAGCCGTTCGGCGAGGGCGATCGAGCGGGCGTTTTCGGGGTCGATGTAGCTGACAGCCGTGTCCCAGCCGAGATCGTGAAACGCGTGGTGGATCGCGGCGCGGGCGGCCTCGGCGGCATAGCCCTTGCCCTCCGCCTCCGCGTGCCAGACGGACCACCCGATCTCGCGCTCCGGCCAGTCCGCCGGGAACCAAGGGCCGGTCATGCCCAGCGCGGCGTCGGTCCCCTTAAGGCAAAAGACGAACGAGCCGAACCCGCGCAGCGCCCAGTGTCCGACGACATGCCCGAAGGCGCGCCAGGCCTCGTGCTCATCGCGCGGGCCGCCGATGAATTGCGACCGCTCGGTGCTGAAGAACGCGCGACACGTTTCCCAGTCCTGCATCGCGGGGGCGCGCAGGGTCAGCCGCTCCGTGTGGAGCGTGGGCGTGTCGGCGAGGTGGGCCATCAGGCAGCGCGGGGCAGGGGCCGACCGGGCGTGAAGGGATGGCGGCAAGCGATGGCGCCTGCGCGGTCCGCAAACGGGTCGGCAAGGGCGCCGGTCAGATCAGCGACGGCGAGCGAGCGCGCATCGGACGGGCAGACGAAGCTCGCGGCTTCCTTCCAGCCGAGGAACCCGGTGGCGTGGGCGACGACGGCGGCAACGGCCTCGGCCGTGAGGTCGACCGCGTCGTCGGCGCGGCGCCACACCAGCCAGCCGATCTCGGGCTCGGGCCAGCCAGAGGGCTGCCACGGGCCAACGAGCCCCATCGGAACGTCCGTCCCGGCCGGGATTACGGCAAAGAGGCCATGCCCTTGCAGCGACCAATGCGTCAGAAGCGTCGGCATCTGGCGCCAGGCGCCCGCACCGGTCAGCGGCGCGGTGGCAAAGCAGTTGCGGCTGTTGAGCCGCTGCATTGCACAATCGAGGTCGCGTGCGCTGGGCGGTCGGAGGAACAGCCCGTTCGTCTCAAGCGTGGTCAATTTCATTGGGATTTGTCCTTCTGGGATCGCCCGTGGCCGTAGACACGAGTTGCCTTGTCGTAATCAGCTCGGCGGACGGCGCCGAGCCGATCCGCAACGTTGGCCGAGGCGGTGTTCGCTTCGGCGATGTAGGACACCACGACGCCGGGCCCGAAGAGCGCCAGCGCATGCTCACGAGCAGCAGTGGCTGCTTCTGTCGCATATCCTTGCCCGCGATGGTCAGGCGACAGTGCCCAGCCAAGCTCGGGCGCGTCGTCGCCCCACTCCAGCCCGAGCAGCACGAAGCCGACATGGATGCCGTCCTCCTTGCGCTCGACGGACCAGAGCCCGTGGCCATGGAGGGTCCACCCCGCGACATAGGTGCAGAAGTTCTCCCACGCGCTTTCTTCGGTCGTGGTGTTGGCCCCTGCAGGATCGGTCCAGATCCGCGTCCAGAGCGGCAGGTCGTCCATCCGGGGCGCGCGGAGCCGCAGCCGATCGGTCTCCAGCATCGGCAAAGGGGCCGCGTACCCGCGCGCAGCCTCTGCCGCACGCCCGGTGGGCGGCTGGAGGCAGCGCATCTGAGTCATTTCTTTTTCCCGAACCCTGCGAGGCCGGGGGGCAGCGGCATGCCGCCACCAGGCATCCCCGGCATTCCGCCACCGAGCCCGCCCATGCCCTTGGGCAGCTTCGCGGCCTGCGCCTTGGCAGCGGCTTCGAGCGCGGCCATGTCTCCTGCCGCGGGCGACGCGCCGCCCCCCGGACCTTTGCCGCCGAACATGCCGCCCATCATCTGCTTCAGCAGGCCCTTCTTGCCCATCTTCTTCATCATGTCGGACATCTGGCGGTGCTGCTTGAGCAGCCGGTTCAGCTCCTGCACCTCCAGCCCCGCACCCTTGGCGATGCGCTTCTTGCGGCTGGCCTGAAGGATCTGCGGGTTGGCGCGCTCCTTCTTCGTCATCGAATTGATCAAAGCGATCTGGCGCTTGAGCATCTTGTCGTCGATGCCCGCTTCCTGCATCTGGCCCGACATCTTCTTGGCGCCCGGCAGCATGCCCATCATGCCTTCCATACCGCCCATCTGGAGCATCTGGCTGAGCTGCGTCCGCAGGTCGTTCATGTTGAACTGACCCTTCTGGAAGCGCTTCATCATCTTCTCGGCCTGCTCGGCCTCGATCGTTTCCTGCGCCTTTTCCACGAGGGAGACGATATCGCCCATGCCGAGGATGCGGCCCGCGACGCGCTCGGGGTGGAACTCCTCCAGCGCGTCCATCTTTTCGCCCAAGCCGACGAACTTGATCGGCTTGCCCGTGACCGCGCGCATCGAGAGCGCCGCACCGCCGCGCCCGTCACCGTCCATCCGCGTGAGCACGACCCCGGAGACGCCGATCTTGTCGTCAAACTCCGTGGCGACGTTCACCGCGTCCTGGCCCGTCAGACCATCGACCACCAGCAGCGTCTCACGCGGGTTTGCCACATCGCGCACTTCGGCGGCCTGGGCGATCAACTCCTCGTCGATGTGCAGACGCCCGGCGGTGTCGAGCATGTAAACGTCATAGCCCGCGAGCGTCGCCTGCTGTTTGGCGCGCTTGGCGATCTGCACCGGGCTCTCGCCCTTCACGATCGGCAGGGTATCCACCCCGATCTGCACGCCGAGGATCGCGAGCTGCTCCATGGCGGCGGGGCGATTGGTGTCGAGCGAGGCCATCAGGACGCGCTTGCCGTCCTTCTCCGCCAGTCGCTTGGCGAGCTTGGCGGTGGTCGTCGTTTTGCCCGAGCCCTGCAGGCCGACCATCAGGATCGGGGCGGGCGGGCTGTCAATCTTCAGCGTGCCGATCTCGCCGTCTTCTCCGGCGAGGAAATGCACCAACTCGTCGTGCACGATCTTCACGACCTGCTGGCCGGGCGTGACCGACTTCGTCACCGCCTGCCCGGTTGCCTTCTCCTGCACGGCCTTGATGAAGTCCCGCGCGACGGGCAGCGACACGTCCGCTTCCAGCAGCGCGACGCGCACTTCGCGGAGGGCCGTCTTCACATCGTCTTCGTTGAGGGCGCCTTGCTTCGTAAGCCGGTCAAAGACGCCGGACAGCCGTTCGGACAGATTCTCGAACATATGTCGTCCTTCTTTCCTGAGTACCGGCCTCACGTGGGGAGGCATGGGACAAAGCGTAAACGCCCCCACGGGCGCGACGCGCTGGTGGGGGGCGATCCCGCCCTCATGGCGGGACCGGAAGCAGTGGACTTCCGGGGTTGTGGCGGGCGTTAGACCCGTCGCGAGATTCTGTCAAGTCTGGAGGGACATCCTGCCGGACGCCGTGGCATTACTTCTTTGCCCGGTAATCCTCATGACATGCCGAGCAGGCCCGGGCGACCGAGCGCAAGCCGGGGCGGAGCGCGTCTTTTGAGGATACATCGAGCGCGGCGATCGCCTTGTCCATCGCTGCGGATCTGGCGACGAAGGCCTCCCATTCGTCCCACAGCACGGGCCGGGCTTCCATCAGGGGGTCGGTCTCCAACGCTTCGAAAAGAGCAGGCACACGGGCGGAGAGAGACTCCAGGGTGCGCTTCGCCTCAGCCGCCTTGTCGGCGTCGAACACGTGCTGCCCCTTGTCCATCTTGCCCAGAACGGAAAGCGCTTGAGCGCTGTCCTTCATGTTGTGCATCCGTTCCATCACAGCCCCGTTCTTGACGCCGACGTGGGCCAACGCGGCGGTGGCGCAGATTGTCACGACAGCGATGGTGACGAAACGGATGAGCATGGCGGCCTCCCTCGGCCGCTTTCCGAGCGGCCCATGCAATAGATGCGGGGGCCGCCCGACCGGTGCAAGCCTCAGGCGGCGAGGTTCGCGATTTGAGCGGAGGCCGTGGCATGGGCCGCCTCGGCGTCCGCCATCAGCGCATCCGCCGTGACAAACGCCACATCCGTGATCCCGATGAAGCCCAGAACGTGCCGGATGTATCCGGTGGCAAAGTCGATGTCGGACCCGGCCTTCGTCCCACCGGAGGCTACGGCCACGATCGCGCGCTTGCCGTCCAGCAGGCCGACAGGCCCATCGGGGGAGTAGCGAAACGTCAGACCTGCGCGGGCGACCTGGTCGATCCAGGCTTTCAGCGCCGCCGGGACCCCGAAATTGTAGATTGGCAGACCGATCACCAGCGTGTCCGCGGCCTGAACCTCTGCCACGAGGGTGTCGGACAGAGAGAGGGTGTCGCGCTGTGCTTCGGTGCGCGTGTCGGCTGGCGTGAAGTTCGCGCCGATCCACGCCTCGTCGATCTGCGGAACGGGCGTGACTGCAAGGTCACGCGTTACAACAGATGCCGGGTTGAGCCGGGTGACGATACGGTCGGTCAGCTCCCGCGAGACAGAGCCGTCGCGGCGGGCGGATGCGTCGATGCGCAAGAGGGTCTGGGCCATGGGTGTTGCTCCTGAAAAAAGGGTCGGCAGTTCCTTGCCGCTCAATGTGTCAGGAGAACAAATTTGCGCAATTGGAGCGCTTCGAACCTTGCGTGTGCGCAGTCGCACACATATTTTGGTGGGACAGCTTGGGAGAGCGCGCATGGCCGTCGATACTTGGGATGAAATCCGCACAGCGTTTCATGTGGCTCGGCTGGGGACAGTCTCCGGAGCGGCGGAAGCGCTGGGGGTCCACCATGCGACGGTCATCCGACATGTGGATGCGCTGGAGCAGCGGCTGGGCACGAAGCTCTTTCAGCGGCACGCGCGCGGTTACACCGCCACCGAGGCAGGTCAGGATCTGCTTCAGGTTGCCGCGACGACCGAGGATCAATTCACCCAGCTTGTCGGACGTATTCGCGGGCAGGGCGCCGGTGTGACGGGCGATCTCGTGGTGACGTCCTTGCCGATTTTGAGCCCGCGCATTGCGCCGCCGCTGGTCGCCTTTATGGATGATCACCCGGAGGTGTCCGTGCGCCTCCTGTCCGACGAAAAGATTTACCGGCTGGAGTATGGCGAAGCCCACGTGGCCATCCGGGCAGGATCGAAGCCGGAAGAGCCGGATAACATCGTGCAGCCCTTCTTTTCCATGCAGATGGGGCTCTTCGCGACGCAGGATTATGTGGACAAGCGCGGCCCGCTTACGATCGGACAATGGGAGGGACACCGCTTCGTGTCGATTCGCACGGATCAGGCCGCCTCCCGTGCCCCGTTTTACCGGTGGCTGCACAACGGTGTACCCGAGGAGCTGATCCGTTACCGCGCCTCGCGCGATCGGACGGTTGTGGACGCGGTCGAGGCCGGAGCCGGGATCGGCTTCGCGCCGGTCTGGGTCGGCGACTCGAACCCGAGCCTCGTGCGTATGATGGAGCCCCTGTCCGAATGGTGCGTACCCGTCTGGCTCGTGACCCATGTCGACTTGCACCGGACCGCAAAGGTTCAAACCCTCGTCCGCTTTCTCAAAGAACAGGCGCGCGCCTGGGACAAGGACGCCTAGCGCGGCGTCGGAGTCTCCGGATCGGCGCCTGGCGAGGGATCCTCGCCGGGGAGGAGATCGCCCGCAACGAGGAAGTGCTCGAACGCGTCGAGCTCCACCGGCTCGAACTGACCGAAGCCCTGCATCCAGACGCTCGCGGCCCGCAACGCGTCGGGTTCGAGCTTGCACCACGTGACCCGGCCACGCCGCTCCTGTGTGATCAGGCCCGCCCTCGCCAGCACCACAAGGTGTTTCGAAATCGCGGCCAGGGAAATGTCGAACGGCTCGGCCACGTCCGTGACAGCCATATCGTCCTCCAGCAGCATGCGCAGAATCTCCCGCCGTGTCGGATCGGCCAGGGCGGCAAACGCCAGATCGAGGGTCGAGCTCACGCGGTCCGCCCCGATCCCGGCGCACTTCCGCCCTTTGGGCACACGCAGTCGCTGGAAAACGGAGGGGATGACGCCATCATGGCGACGGTGGTTGCCAGTTTCACATCTAACGGTCAACTGATCGGTTGAATTTGCTGCAGCGCAGGATTTGCCGCCTGCCACCCTGCGACACTGATGAGAGTATATATTTTTCAATATCTTAGAGTGCGCGCCCGGTTATTGACTCTGCCTGGTGCACCGCCTAGCAGTGTCGCGTCCGGACGAGGGGTCCGCATGTCGAAGGAAAGCGAAAGCGACCGGTTGCGCGCGCTGGAGGCAAAGATTGCCGCGGCGAAGGGCGAGGGCGCGGGGCGCTCCCACACGGACGAGCATTATTCGCAGGCCAATCTGGCATGGCGAATGGTGACGGAGCTGGTGGCCGGTCTGGGGATCGGGCTGCTGATCGGACTGGGGCTCGACACCCTTTTGGGAACGGCGCCGATCCTGATGGTGGTCTTCATCGGCTTGGGTTTGGCTGCGGGCATCCGCGTGATGATGCGGACCGCGAGCGAAGTGACAAAAGGTGCGCCCGGCGCGCGCGACGAAGCGGCTTCGGACGAGGCCAGCGATAAGAGGGGCTGACACGTGGCAGACGAGAAATCCGGCGGGCTTTCTATTCACCCCATGGACCAGTTCATTGTGAAGCCGCTCTTCGGCGGTGATGCGGTGCATTGGTACACGCCCACCAACGTGACGCTCTGGATGGCGCTTGCCATCGCATGCGTCGTGGGGCTGCTGGTCTTGGGCACCAAGGGTCGGGCGATCATCCCCACGCGAGCACAGTCGATTGCCGAGCTTACCTACGGCTTCGTCTACAAAATGGTGGAGGACGTCGCGGGCCGCGACGGGCTGAAGTACTTCCCGTACATCATGACGCTCTTCCTGTTCATCCTCTTCGCCAACCTCCTGGGCCTTGTCCCGACGGCGTTCACGACGACGTCGCACATTGCGGTCACGGCGGTGATGGCACTGGCGGTCTTCATCACCGTGACGACCATCGGGTTCGTCAAGAATGGCAAGGATTTCCTGGCTCTGTTCTGGGTGGAAAGCGCGCCTTTGGCGCTGCGTCCGGTCCTCGCGATCATCGAGCTGATCTCGTACTTCGTCCGTCCGGTGAGCCACTCTGTGCGTCTGGCGGGCGCGATCATGGCGGGTCACGCCGTGATGAAGGTGTTCGCCGGGTTCGCCGCAATCGGCGCCGTCGCGCCGCTTGCCATCGGGGGCATGGTGGCGATTTACGGGCTCGAGCTCCTGGTGGCCTGCATTCAGGCTTACGTGTTCACCATTCTCACCTGCGTGTATCTGCGCGACGCGCTGCATCCGCATCACTGAGGTTTCGCGGCGCGCAGGGCCCGGACTTGGCCCCGCGCGCCGCTCCGACACTTCCGAACTTCCAATCGCAAGGAGAAAGATCATGGAAGGCGATATCGCACAAATGGGTCAGTTTATCGGCGCAGGTCTCGCAGGCATCGGTGCCGGCGCGGCTGCGATCGGTGTGGGCCACGTGGCTGGCAACTTCCTCGCCGGCGCTCTGCGCAACCCGTCGGCCGCGGCCGGCCAGACGGCAACGCTCTTCATCGGCATCGCCTTCGCAGAAGCTCTGGGGATCTTCTCGTTCCTCGTCGCTCTGCTGCTGATGTTCGCCGTCTAAGCCAAACCGAACGATCCTTGCAGCCGGGGGTCGGGCGCAAGCCCTGCTCCCGGCGATCTTCGGACGGCTTAAGGAGGGCGCCATGGCGACCGAAACACCAGCAGATGTGGCCCCCGGCGCATGCGTCGGCCCCGATGGCGGCGCCATCGGCATGCCGCAGCTCTGCTTTGACTGGTTCCCGAACCAGATTTTCTGGCTGATTATCACCCTTGGGGCGATCTACCTGATCCTGACGCGCGTGGCCCTGCCGCGCATCGCGTCGGTTCTCGCGGAGCGCAACGGGACGATCACCAACGATATCGCTGCCGCCGAGGAGCTGAAGCTGAAGGCCGCGGACGCCGAGAAGGCCTACCAGAAGGCCCTGGCGGATGCGAAGGCCGAGGCCCAGAAGATCGCGGCCGAAACCCGTGCCGAGATCTCCAAGGAGGTCGAGCTGGCCACGGAACGCGCCGATCAGGAGATCGGAAAGAAGACCGAGGAAAGCCAGGCTCGCCTGGCCGAAATCCGCGCCAGCGAGCTTGAGAGTATCGAAGCGGTTGCCAAGGATACCGTCGGCGCCATTGTGGCCGCGCTGGGCCGTCCAGCTGATGACAAGGCACTCGCAGAGGCCGTCGAGGCTCGGCTGAAGGGAGGATCGTGATGCGCGCAGTTCAACGTACCGCCCTCGCGGCCGTGATCGCGCTTGCAGCGGGTCCTGCTTTCGCAGCGAAGGGGCCGTTCTTTTCCCTCGGCAATTCCGACTTCGTCGTTCTGATCGCCTTTGTGATTTTCATCGGCGTGCTGCTCTACTTCAAAGTGCCCGGCATGATCGGCACGATGCTGGATGATCGTGCGGACAAGGTTCGGCAGGAGCTGGAAACCGCGCGCAATCTGCGCGAGGAGGCCCAAACGATCCTGGCGGAGTTCGAGCGTAAGCAGAAGGACGTTCAGGAGGAATCGCAACGCATCGTGGCGCAGGCGAAGGCGGATGCGGAATCCGCCGCGGCGCAAGCCAAGGAGGACCTGCAGACCTCCATCGAGCGGCGCATGAAGGCGGCGGCGGATCAAATCGCGTCCGCAGAGGAAGCGGCGGTGAAGGAAGTGCGCGACCGCGCCGTCCAGGTGGCTGTGGCCGCCGCTGCGGACGTCGTGCGCGCGGGTATCACCCCGGCCGATGCCGACGCGCTGATCGGCGAAAGCCTGAAGGTGGTCGAGCAAAAGCTGCACTGACCCCAGATCGGACGCGACACGATGGACGCCCCGGCCAAGGCTGGGGCGTTACGCGTTCAAGCGCCTGTTTCGTGGGTCAGGCGTTGCTGCGCAATCTCCTCGTTGCGCGCACGCTGACGCTCCTCCTGCAGAGCCTGACCGATGTAGTCGAGGTGCTCCTCCACAGCGGCGCGCGCGCGTGCAGGATCGCGATCGGTCAATGCCGTGACGATCGCGCGATGCTGATCCAGCAGCGCCGTTCGGGTCGTCTGCTGCCGAAACATCATCTGCCGATTGTAAAACACACCTTGCCGCAGCAACTCGTACATCGACCGCAGCATGTGGAGCATGACGACGTTGTGGCTGGCCTCGACAATCGCGAGGTGAAACTGGGCGTCCAGCGCGGCCTCATCTTCGGCGCTGCGTTTGGGCTGTGCGGCCTCCATCTTGGCAAAGACGGCAGAGATCACCGCTATGTCAGTGTCCGAGCCCAGGCGAGCGGCACGTTCCGCCGCGAGGCCCTCCATGTCGCGGCGGAACGCGATGTAGTCGAAGAGCGCCTCGTCGTGCGTGGCGAAGAGCCGCGTCAGACCGGGGGAGAACGCGGAGCCCAGCACGTCTGAAACGAAGATCCCCGCCCCGGCGCGCCGCGTGAGCAGGCCGTTCTCTTCGAGCTCGGCAATGGCGTCGCGCAGGGACGGTCGGGAGACGCCCAGCCGCTCAGCCAGCTCGCGCTCGGCGGGAAGGCGCTCGCCGGCCCGCAGAATGCCCCGCAGAATCAGCAGCTCGATCTGGCGCACGATGGACGTCGCTATCTTTTCCGATTCGACGGGTGTGAACGGCATGGCTCCCCCAGATTGGCCAGATACTGAGACCAAGGAAAAGAGACCTCGTCTACCCCCAAGCGCGGCTGACGGGCGTTTGATGTCGGCGCAGCACACCACTGCCGCATGAGCGTCCGCCTAACCTGTGGCGCGCGGTCCCTGCCGTTAGTGCGCTTCGGCCCAGCTCGCGCCTTGCCCGGCATCCACCACCAGAGGCACCGAGAGGTGAACGGCGGGGTCTGCGGCGCTCTCCATCACACCTCGGACGGTCTCGATTGTCTGATCAATGGCGCCTTCTTCCACTTCAAAGATCAGTTCGTCGTGCACTTGCAGCAGCATGGCGGCGGGCAGATCCGCAATCGCATGCTCCATCCGCACCATCGCGCGGCGAATGATGTCCGCCGCGGTGCCCTGGATCGGCGCGTTGATCGCCGCGCGCTTGGCAAAGCCGGCGCCGGGGCCCTTGGCATTGATCTCCGGCGTGTGGATCTTGCGGCCGAAGAGCGTCTTGACGTAGCCGTTCTCCTTGGCGAACTTCGTGGTCTCGTCCATGTAGCTGCGAATGCCGGGGAAGCGTTCGAAGTACCGGTCGATAAAGGCTTGCGCCTCGGCACGCGGGATCCGCAGATTGCGCGCGAGGCCGAAGCCGGAGATGCCATAGATCACGCCGAAGTTGATCGCCTTGGCCTGGCGGCGGATCTCGGGCGTCATTTCGTCGAGGGGTACGTTGAACATCTCAGACGCGGTCGCGGCGTGGATGTCCTGCCCGTCGCGGAACGCCTCCTTGAGGGCGTCGATCCCGGCGATATGGGCAAGGATCCGCAGCTCGATCTGGCTGTAGTCGAGCGACACAAGCACCTTGCCCGGCTCGGCCACAAACGCCTCGCGGATGCGGCGACCCTCTTCGGTGCGCACGGGGATGTTCTGCAGGTTGGGGTCGGTCGAGGCGAGGCGGCCCGTCGAGGCGCCCGCGATCGAGTAGGAGGTATGGACCCGCCCGGTCTCCGCGTTGATGTGCTCCTGCAACGCGTCGGTGTAGGTGCTCTTGAGCTTGGAGAGCTGCCGATAGTCGAGCACGCGGGCCGGGAAATCATGCGTCGTCGCCAGATCCTCCAGCACGTCGGCGGGGGTGGACCATTGGCCCGTCTTCGTCTTCTTGCCGCCCTCGAGTCCCATCTCCTCGAAGAGGATCTTGCCCACCTGCGCGGGCGCCTGGACGTTGAACGCATGGCCGGCCATCTCGTGCAGCTCCGCCTCCAGCCCCGCCATCTTCTGGCTGAACGCGTTGGACATGCGGGAGAGCGTGTCGCGGTCGACCTTGATGCCCCGCATCTCCATCCGGGCGAGGACGGGGATCATCGGGCGCTCCATCGTCTCGTAGACGGTCGTGGTGCGCGCGCGATGGAGCGTCGGCTTGAACGTGTGCCAGAGGCGCATCGTCACGTCAGCATCCTCGGCGGCGTATTTCGCGGCCTTCTCGATCTCGACCCGGTCAAAGGTGATCTGGCTCTTGCCCGAGCCGATCAGCTCCTTGATCGGGATGGTCGTGTGGCTGAGATAGCGCTCGGCGAGCGCGTCCATCCCGTGGTTGTGCAGGCCCGCGTGCTGGGCATAGCTCAGGAGCATCGTGTCATCGACCGGCGCGATGGCGATGCCGAGGCGGGCGAGGATCTTGGCGTCGTACTTCAGGTTTTGCCCGATCTTGAGGATTGCGGGATCCTCGAGCATGGGCTTGAGCATGTCGAGTGCGGTGTCGAGCGGGATCTGCCCCTCGGCCAGGGCGTCTTCGTCAAAGAGGTCATCCGCCCCGCCCTTGCGGTGCGTCAGCGGAATGTAACAAGCCTCGCCGGGCGTCACGCAAAGGCAAACGCCGACGAGGTCCGCCGTCATCTCATCGAGGCCGGTGGTCTCGGTGTCGACGGCGACGGTGCCGCGGGCGTGGATCCGGTCCAACCAGATCTGCAGCGCGTCGGTGTCGCGCACGATCTCGTAGCCCTCGGGGTCGATCGCGGGCCATTCCGGGGCGGCCGTTTCCGCGGCCTCCGCCGTCGGCTCGGGGATCGCGGGGGCCTCGACGCCCAACGCGTCGGAGATGCGGCGGGTGAGCGTGCGAAACTCCATCTGGGTAAGAAACCCCAGCAGCGTCTCCGCGTCGGCGTCCTTCACCTCCAGATCGTCGAGCGTGAAGCCCAGAGGCGTTTGCTGGTCGAGCGTCACGAGCTCTTTCGACAGCCGGATCTGATCGGCATGGTCGATGAGGGTCTGGCGGCGCTTGGGCTGCTTGATCTCTTCGGCGCGCGCCAGCAGCGTTTCGAGATCGCCGAAATCGTTGATGAGCTGTGCCGCGGTTTTGACGCCGATGCCGGGCGCGCCGGGGATGTTGTCGACACTGTCGCCCGCCAGCGCCTGCACGTCGATCACCCGGTCGGGACCGACGCCGAACTTCTCCTCGACCTCCTCCACCCCGATGCGCTTGTTCTTCATCGCGTCGAGCATCTCGACGCCGCCGCCGACGAGCTGCATCAGGTCCTTGTCCGACGAGATGATCGTGACGCGGCCCCCCGCCTCGCGGGCCTGACGGGCGAGGGTGGCGATGATGTCATCGGCCTCGAACCCCTCGATCTCCTCGCAGGCGATGTTGAAGGCGCGGGTGGCGTCGCGCGTCAGCGGGATCTGGGGGCGCAGGTCCTCTGGCATCTCGGCGCGGTTGGCCTTGTAGAGGTCGTAGAGGTCGTTGCGGAAGGTGTGCGAGCCCTTGTCGAAGATCACGGCGACATGGGTCGGCGCGTCCGGCCCGGTGTTCCCCTCGATGTAGCGAAAGAGCATGTTGCAGAAGCCGGAGACGGCGCCGACGGGCAGCCCGTCGGACTTGCGCGTGAGCGGCGGCAGTGCGTGGTAGGCGCGAAAGATGAACGCCGAGCCGTCGATGAGATGCAGGTGATGCCCCTGTCCGAATGCCATGTCCGTGCCCTTCCCTGTCGCGTCCTTGGGTAGGTATCGCGCCGGGGCAAACGGGTCCAGCGTCGGGAGGGCCGGAGGCGCAATTCGCTCGGACGGCGGCGGGGCGCGTTAACCAAGAGCGAAGCAAAGCCGTGGCCCAGCCGAAAGAAAGGTTAATATCCGCCCGCGATCCGTGTAAGCCCTTCTTGTGTGCG
>JBCCYI010000088.1:0-16830 GCA_039189975.1 Pseudomonadota bacterium | reverse complement strand
CCTGGTCGATCGACGCTTGGTCGATCAACGCCGAAGCGGCGCGGCTCAGGGAAAGACGACCGGAAGGCGGCGCTTTAGCCGTCCGTCCCGTCGGGATAGCGCACGCCGGTCTGACTGGCGACACGGGTGTAGTGCTCGATCCTGCGGTGGCGCTTGAAGTCGAAGATGGTGGACTTGCCGAAGGCTGTTGCGTCCATGTCGCATGCGTGAACGAGGAGTTCGTCGCCTTCCGTTTGCGCCTGCGCAACCACCTCGCCCTCCGGGTTCACGATGAGCGATCCGGCGATCAGGGGATGGCCGTCCTCCACGCCGCCCTTGGCGACGGAGACGACCCAGGTCGCATTCTGGTAGGCGCCCGCCTGAACCGAGAGTTGCGAATGGAAAAGACGCTGCTTTGAGCCTTCGGACGCGTTCTGCGAGTTCACCGACGGGGTGTTGTAGCCCAAAACGATCAGCTCGACGCCCTGCAGCCCCATCTCGCGGTAGGCTTCGGGCCAACGCCTGTCGTTGCAGATCAGCATACCCATCCAGGCGTTGAGGTTGCGAACGACGGGAAAGCCGAGATCTCCGGGCAGGAAATAACGCTTCTCAAGATGCTGGAACGCGCGGTTGGGATCCAACTCCACGTGGCCCGGCAGGTGCACCTTGCGGTATTTGCTGACGATCTTGGCGGCGATGTCCGTGAGGATCTGGGTGTTGTAATGCTGGCCATCGGGTGTCAGCTCTGCATAGCCCAGCGAGATCGCGATGCCGAGCTCGGCGGCACGGGCGAAGAGCGGGGCTGTGGCGGGGCTGGGCATGGCGCGCTCGAACCAGGCGTCGACCTCGGCCTGGTCCTCCATCATCCAGCGTGGGAAGAAGGTCGTCAGGCAAAGCTCGGGGTAGACGACGAGGGTGCAGCCCGCGCGCGCGGCCTCCTCAAGGAGCACCAACATACGGGCAACGACCTCTTCTCGGCTCTCGGCCCTCTGGATGGCGCCCATCTGGGCGGCGCCGATGACGATCTCACGCATGGGTCGTGTCCTCTTGGGTTCTAGCGGCTTGTGCGGCGCCGGGGCCGCGGCGCTCGTCGCGTTGCTCTGTCACGGTCATTCCTGCATCCCCCCGGATCTAGCACGTGGCGCCGGAGGATGGCGCACCGGCGCCCCCGCTCAGAGCCTCGAGGAAGGGCTGGGCCGTCGGTGCGTCCGGCAGGGCCAGCGCCAAATCCCACAGGGATCGCGCGGCGGCCGGGGAGACGGAGCGCTGCGCGAGGCTGAGGAATTTCGCGTGGATCTCGTCCGGCGCGTAGGGATCAGCCCAGTCGCCACGGTTCGTGCGCGTCGCGGCGTGCAATGTCCGCCCATCCGTGAGCATCATGGCAAGACGGGCCGGGCGGTGGGCGGGCAGCATAGCGGTGAGCGCGGCATCCTCGACCACGTCGACCTTTGCCGCGAGAGCCCGAATGTCCGGGCGGGCGACCTGTGCCGCGGTGAAGCTTTCGACACCCGTGCTGCCGTTGACCAGCGCCGTGGCGATGGCGAAGGGCAAAGAGAACTTGCCGGCGAGCATGTTCGCCGGCGCAGGATCGCTCAGCTCGGCGGCCAGCGCATAGGTCTCGACGGTGATGCGCGTGACCGCGTCGGGAGCGATGGGCTCGGCCTCGGTGAGCTGGGCGAGCGCGTCGAGGGCGGCATGGTTGAAGCGGCAGCACGCGTGCATCTTGAAGTAATTACGGTCGACCTCCCAGCGCGTCCCGAGCTGGTCTGTCAGCGCCTCTTCGGCAAACCCGTCGGACACGACCTGCCCAAAGACCTGGCTCACCCCCTCTGTATCCCCGGAATAGCCGCTCGCGAGCAGATCGCCGACGAGCACGCCGGTCTGGTTCGCCATTCCGGTGTAGAGGTTCCGCACCGTGCCGCCTTCGAGCATCGTGCGGCGCGACGTCGCCAGAGACAGGCTTGCCGCCATGTTGAGGGCCTGCCGCATCGCCCGCGCGTCCGCGCCACGCAGACGGGCCACCGCACTTGCCGCGCAGAGCGTGCCCCAGGTGCCGTGGGGGTGCATCGTCGGGCGCAGAGCGCTGGCTGTGCCAATGCGCGCCCCCGTCTCGTAGCCCAGCGCAATCGCGGCGAGCAGGTCACGCCCGGAGATCATCGGGTCGGCGACCGCGAGGACCGCGGGGATCGTGTGCATCCCGGGATGCCCCTTGGAGAACTGGTTGCCCTCGTCCATCTCAAGCGTCGTGCCGGCGGTCCCGTTCAGAAGCGCCGCGACCCCCGGCGCCCGTCTCTGCCCCGCGCCGATGACAATCGCGGAGCCCGGCGCAAGCTGGGCGACAGTCAGCGCCTGCACGTCCGACTCAGCCGCGCCTCCCGCAATCGCACCAACGGAATCGGCCAGGATCAGTGCGGTCTTGGCGAGGGTCTCTGCCGGGATGTCTCTGGCCGGTGTCTCGGCGGCAAAAGTCGCGAGCCGGGTCAGCGCATCCGGGGAACTTTGCAGCGTGTCTGGCAAAACTCCTGCCCTCCTGTGATGCGCGGACGCTATCGCAAAGCCCCCGCGACCGGAATTGGAAAGTGCCACTGCGCCCGCATCAGGCCGCTGTTTTCGCATGCGATTTGCGCTAAGGGATCGACCTGTGGTGCGCCAGGGCTTCGGCGCGACTGAACGGAAGGCCGCGATATGAAACGGGTTCTGGTGATCGTTCCTTTTCCGATGAGCGACGCAAATCGGGCCAAACGCGCGGCACAGCTCGATGCCGTGGAGCTTGGGCCAGGGATCGATTTTGTGTTCGAGAGCGTGCGCGCCGCCCCGAAGAACTACGTGAGCGCCTCGGACATGGTTCTGGCGGAGTTCGGCGCCTATGAGGCAGGTCTTGAGGCGGAGCGCCGGGGGTTCGATGCCGTTTGCATCGACACGATGTCCGATTCCGGGCTGGCCGCGCTGCGCGCCGAATTAACGATCCCGGTTATCGGGCCCGGCCGGGCCTCTGTGCTGATGGCAATGATGCTGGGCCATCGGTTTTCGATCCTGGCGATGTGGCCGCACTGGCAGCACCTCTATCGCAAGGTGCTCAACGAGCTCGGCGTGTCCGAGCATTGCGCCTCGATCCGCTGGATCGACGCCACGCCGGACAATCTGTCGTTGCTGGGCGACAAGGCGGACGCGGTTGTCGATGCGTTGGAGCAGGTGGCCCTGCGCGCGATCCACGACGACGGCGCGGACGTCATCCTGCTTGGTTCCACGACCATGCATGAGGCTCACGCGCCCCTCGCCGCGCGCCTGCCCGTCCCGGTGATCAACCCTGGGCCGCTCACCTACAAGCTGGCGGAGACAGTGCTTGGCCTTGGCCTGAGCCACTCAAAGGCGGCCTATCCGCCCTCTCCGGCCCCGCAAGACACGCTTGTTCATGCGATGCTCGACGCCGCGAAGGGCCGCACAGACGGCTAAGCCGATCAGCGGCTGACGCGCGTCGACCCGCCGGACACGCCCACCTCGGCCGTGCCGGAGATGGTGATCCCGGGCTCCGGGCGATCCCGATCGTCCGCTGGCGGGACGGGGGGACCATCCACACCGCAGGCAGCCACCCCAAGAAGGAGAACGACGGCGATCAGTCTTCGCATCACAGGCTCCTCACCCAATCCTTGCCCTCCCCGGCGCGGGGCCAGTGTGACCCGACCGCGCCCCACGGCTCACCCCGGGCCGTCAGCGCGGCACGCCCTGGCGCGCACCCACCGCAACGGGAGTCGACCGGGATCATTGGCTGGGCTCATCGGCCGGGTTCATACCTCTCCCAGCCGCTCCTTCCAGCGGGAAATCTGGTGCCGCACCTGCACCGGCGCGGTGCCGCCATAGCTTACACGACTTGCGACAGAGTTCGCCACCCCGAGCACGGAATAGACATCCTGCGTGATCGACCCGCAGGCAGATTGCATGTCAGCAAGCGACAGATCGGCCAGATCGCACGCCTGCTGCTCGGCCATCGCCACCAGCGCTCCCGTCACGTGGTGCGCCTCACGAAAGGGCAGCCCCGCCTCCCGCACCAGCCAATCAGCGAGGTCCGTCGCCGTCGAGAAACCGGATCCCGCCGCGGCCGCGAGCGCGTCCTTATGCGCCGTCATGTCTGCCACCATCCCCGCCATCGCGGCCAGCGCGAGCCTGAGATGGTCGGCTGCATCGAAGGTCTGCTCCTTGTCTTCCTGCATGTCCTTGGAATAGGTCAGCGGCAGCCCCTTCATGATCGTCAGCAAGGCGACATTCGCCCCCAGAATCCGCCCGATCTTGGCGCGGATGAGCTCGGCGGCATCGGGGTTCTTCTTCTGCGGCATGATCGAGGAGCCAGTCGACCACCGGTCCGACATCGTCACGAAGCGAAACTGCGCAGACGACCAGATCACCATCTCCTCGGCCAGGCGCGACAGATGCATCGCCGCAATCGAGGCCGCCCCCAGGAACTCCAGCGCAAAGTCCCGGTCCGACACCGCATCGAGCGAGTTCGCCATCGGCCGGTCAAAGCCCAGCGCGGCCGCGGTCTGCGCCCGGTCGATGGGGAACGACGTCCCCGCCAGCGCGGCCGCCCCCAGGGGGCTCTCGTTCATCCGCGCCCGCGCGTCGGCAAACCGGGACACATCCCGTCCCAGCATCTCGACATAGGCTAGCATGTGGTGGCCCCAGGTCACCGGCTGCGCCGTCTGCAGATGGGTGAACCCCGGCATCACCCAATCCGCACCGACCTCCGCCTGCCCCAGAAGCGCCCGCTGCACCGCGCGCAGCCCGTCGAGGACCGCGTCGCACTGGTCCCGCACCCAGAGCCGGAAGTCGGTCGCCACCTGGTCGTTGCGCGACCGCGCCGTGTGCAGCCGCCCGGCCGTCGGCCCAATCACTTCGGTCAGACGCGCCTCGACATTCATGTGAATGTCTTCGAGCGCCGTCGAAAATGCGAAATCACCAGCCTCGATTTCTGACAACACCGTGAGCAGGCCTTCACGAATGGCGTCAACCTCCGATCTCTCCAATATACCTGTCGCCGCAAGCATGGCCGCATGGGCCCGCGACCCGGCAATGTCCTGGGACGCCAACCGGCGGTCAAACCCGATGGAGGCGTTGATCGCCTCCATGATGGCATCCGGCCCGGTGGCAAAGCGTCCGCCCCACATGGCGTTCGACGGAGCACCGGGCGATACGGCAGACGATGACTTGGAGGTCGGCTCAGACATGGGCGCGGCTTTCGGACGAAGAAAGGACAGAGAAGATGACAGGCACCTTGGCCAAAGCGATGTATCTGGGAGTGGCCCTGTTGGCCAGTGGCGCGATGCTGGGTCCCGCGCAGGCCGCCGATCTCTCCGAGGCAGACATCGCCGCGCTTAAGGATCTGCGGACCGGCGACATGAAGAAGCTTCTCTTCGCCTCCGAACCGACCCCCCTGCCCCGGATGGACATCGTCGACGCCGCCGGCGCCTCCACCTCGCTCGACGCCTACAAGGGTGAATGGCTCGTCCTGAATTTCTGGGCCACGTGGTGCGCCCCCTGCCGCGTCGAGATGCCCATGCTCTCCAATCTGCAAACCCACTTCAAAGACGAGCCCGTCCGCGTTGTCACCGTTGCCACCGGGCGCAATTCCCCCCAGGGCATCAAGCGCTTCTTCGATGAGATCGAGGTTGATAACCTGCCAGAGTACCGCGATCCCACACAGGCCCTTGCGCGCGCCATGTCCATTCTCGGCCTGCCCATCACCGTTATCATCGACCCAGAGGGCCGCGAAATCGCCCGTTTGCGGGGCGACGCCCATTGGGACAGCCCCAGCGCCATCGCCATCCTGAACGCCCTGTCTTCGGGCTCCTGACAGCGCCTTCTTCTTGCTCAAAATACCGCCGCCGGAGGCGTCCGACGGTGCAAGGACAGATGTCTTCGGCCAAGCGCTCCCCCCTGGCCTTCCGCCCCTTCGCCAAGAAACCAAGGGCACGTACCCACGCGACCTGGTCAGCTTGGCGGCCGCTTGCCCATCGCACCGACCGCATGGTGCCGAAAACAGCCAACGGTGTGGTCGTTGACCAGCCCCACGGCCTGCATGAAGGCGTAAACAATCGTTGGTCCCACAAATTTAAATCCGCGCGCCCTAAGGTCTTTGGAGAGCTTCTGCGACAGAGGCGTCTGCGCCGGAACGTCGTCCAAGGACCGCCACTTGTTTTGCAGCGGCTCGCCATCGACCCACTCCCAAAGGTAGCGGCTAAACCCAACGTCGCTTTCGATGTCACACCAGGCGCGGGCATTGCCGATGGTCGCTTCGATCTTGCCGCGATGCCGCACGATGCCCGCGTCGCCCAACAGCCGCAGGACATCGGCTTCGCCCCAGCCCGCAATCGCCTCGGGATCAAACCCGGAAAAGGCCGCACGGAAACCATCGCGTTTCTTGAGGATCGTCAGCCAGGACAATCCCGCCTGGAACCCATCAAGCGTTAGCTTTTCGAACAAAGCCCGTCCGTCATACTCGGGCACACCCCATTCGGTGTCGTGGTACGCCTCATAGAGAGGGTCCGCACCAACCCAGCCACATCTCTGCATGCCGCCTCCGATCAGGAATTCCGTACAATCTGCAACAAATTGGAACAAACAGCGAAAGTACACCACCCCTTAACGGTCGAGACGGTAGACCGCGCCCGTCAGGGACGACTCGATGGAAAGGGACGCATGCCACAAGGCGATCACCATGGATCGGACGATGCGAAGCGGCCAAACATGCCGAGGAGTGTTGCGGGTACACCGTTGGACGCCGCTCTCACAATGCGGGACGCCAACATCATCGACATGGTTCAACGCGCCCTCAGCCGCAACGATGTTGTTTTGGCCTTCCAGCCGGTGGTCGATGCCCGAGACCCAAGTCGCATCGCCTTTTACGAGGGGCTTCTCCGCGTGCTGGACGACACAGGACGCATCATCCCGGCCAACGAGTTCATCGGCGCCTGCGAAACGCTCGAACTTGGTCGCGCTCTTGATGTCGTGGCGCTGAAAGCGGGCCTCGACGCTCTCGCCACGGCTCCGGATCTACGCCTCTCGGTCAATATGTCCGCCCGCTCCATCGGATACGCTCGCTGGATGACAACGCTCAACTGGCATCTCTCCCAAGCGCCAGACATCGCGGACCGGCTGATCATCGAGATCACCGAGAGTTCGGCGATCCTATTGCCCGAGATCGTCGCCTCCTTCATGACCGACCTGCAGATGCGTGGCGTGACCTTCGCGATGGACGACTTTGGCGCCGGCTACACATCGATCCGCTACTTGCGCGACTTCGACTTCGACATCCTCAAGATCGCCGGAGAATTCGCGACAAACATCTCCGAAACCCCGGACAACCGTGTTCTTTTCGAAGCCCTCATCTCGATCGCGCGGCATTTCGATATGTTCACCGTCGCCGAAGGGGTCGAACGAGCCGAGGATGCAGCCCTGCTGTCGGCAATCGGCGTCGACTGCATGCAGGGCTATGCCTTTGCTGCGCCGAGCATCCGTCCTCCGTTTCTAAGGTCCGATGGCACAGCCACGGGCTGACGTGGGCACGGTCCAGCGGGTCCGTGCTGGCCGTCAGATCGGGATGGGGCGATTGGCCCGCTGCGAGCTGCCACGCGCCCCTAGATCCTGCCCCGTCGTTGCGCCTGCACAGTTCAGCGCCGGCGTGCTCAGATATTCTCCGGCTGCGGCATCCCAAGCACGTGGTAGCCCCCGTCCACATGGACAATCTCGCCAGAGGTGCATGCCCCGTAGTCCGATGCCAGGTAGACGGCCGTCCCGCCCACCGCGTCCAACGTCGCATTCGCCCGCAATGGCGCGTTGGTCTCAGTCATCCGGAAGGTCTTGCGCGCTCCACCGATCGCGGCTCCGGCCAGCGTCTTCATCGGACCGGGAGAGATCGCGTTTACGCGGATCCCATCCGGGCCGAGATCGTTGGCAAGATAGCGCACCGCCGATTCGAGGGCGGCCTTGGCCACACCCATCACGTTGTAGAACGGGGTCACGCGATTCGACCCCTGATACGTGAGCGTCAGCACCGTGCCGCCATCGGGCATCATCTCCGAGGCCCGGCGCGCCACGTCGATCAACGAATAGCACGAGATCGAAAGGGAATGGCTGAAGTTCCCGCGCGTCGTATTGATGAAGCGTCCCGTCAGCTCCGCCTTGTCGGAAAAGGCAATGGCGTGGACCACCGTGTCCAGCGTACCCCACCGCGCCTTGAGCGCCGCGAAGGCGGCATCGAGCGACGCGTCATCCGTTACGTCGACGTCGAGCAGGATGTCCGAGCCCACACTTTCGGCGAGGGGTGCGACACGCTTGGCAAACGCGTCACCCTGGTAGGTGAATGCCAGCTCGGCCCCTTCGGCGTGGAGGGCGCGGGCAATGCCCCAGGCGATGGACCGCTCATTGGCGACGCCCATGATCAGACACTTCTTTCCGCGCATCAGATCCGCCATGGTCTCAATCCCGCAGTTTGGACAGAAGCATCGAGCCGTTGGTGCCGCCGAACCCGAAGCTGTTCGTCATGATGGTGTCAAGTCCGGCCGCGTCCACCGTCTCGGTCGCAATCTCGTGTGGCTGGAGCGCCGGATCAAGCGTCTCAACATTGATGGATGGGGCGATAAAGTCCCCGTTGAGCATCAACAGACAGTAAATCGCCTCCTGCGCCCCGGTCGCGCCCTGGCTGTGTCCGGTCATGGACTTGGTCGAGGAGATCGGCGGGGCCGCGGCGCCGAACACGCGCCGGACCGCTTCCACCTCGCCCACGTCACCGACGGGCGTCGACGTGCCATGGGCGTTGATGTAGCTGACGGACCGGTCCTGAGGCAGGGTCTTGAGCGCGCCGCGCATCGCCCGCTCGCCGCCCTCGCCAGACGGGGCCACCATGTCGTGCCCATCGGACGTTGCCGAAAACCCGGTGACCTCCGCGTAGATCCGAGCCCCCCGCGCTTGCGCCCGTTCCAGGCTTTCGAGCACAACCATCCCGCCGCCCCCCGCGATGACAAACCCGTCGCGGTCGGCGTCGAAGGCGCGGGAGGCGCGCGTTGGCGTGTCGTTGTACTTCGAGGACATCGCGCCCATCGCGTCAAAGAGGCAGGAGAGCGTCCAGTCTAGCTCTTCGCCCCCGCCGGCGAACATCACGTCCTGCGTGCCGAGCGCAACCTGACCGGCCGCCATGCCGATGCAGTGCAGCGACGTCGAGCAGGCGGAGGTGATGGAGAAGTTCATCCCCTTGATCTTAAAAGACGTCGCAAGATTGGCAGACACGGTCGACGACATGCATTTGGGAACGGCGAAGGGGCCAATCCGTTTGGTCGCCGCCGATTTCAGCACGGTCTGGTGCGCTGCAAACATCGCAGAGGTAGAGGGACCGCCGGACCCCGCGATGAGCCCCGTCATCGGGTCCGACACCTCCGCTGCAGTCAGCCCCGCGTCGGCGATTGCCTGCTCCATGGCCATGTAGGCGTAGGCCGCGCCCGGCCCCATGAACCGCAAGGTGCGTTTGTCGATATGCGCCGCAGGATCGACCTTAAGGGTGCCCGCGACTTGGCTGCGAAACCCGTGCTCGACCATCGCCTCGACGGTTTCGACCCCCGACGTCCCTTTGTGCAGGGCAACCGACACCTCGTCGGCGCTATTGCCAATGGGGGACACAATGCCAAGACCGGTAACAACGACACGGCGCATGGGCGCTCTCCTTATAGTCTTTGAGGCGCGTCAGCTCTCGGAGAGCGCCACTTTCATGTCTTTGACCCGGTAGATCTCTTCGCCATCGGCCTCGACCCGGCCATCCGCCACACCCATGGTGAGACGTCGGTTTTGCACCGCCTTGGTGAAATCGACGTGATACGTCAGCATCTTACGATCCGGCCGGACCATGCCCGTCAGCTTCACTTCGCCGACGCCAAGGGCATAGCCACGGCCCGTCCAGCCGCGCCACCCGAGGTTGAAGCCCGTGAGCTGCCACAGCCCATCGAGCCCCAGACAGCCGGGCATGATCGGGTTGCCCGGAAAGTGACAGTCGAAAAACCACAGCTCGGGCGCAATGTCGAACTCCGCGCGAACGTGGCCCTTGCCATGGGCCCCACCGTCCGCCGAGATCTCCGTCACGCGGTCGACCATGAGCATCGGCGGCTCGGGCAGCTGCGCGTTACCGGGGCCAAAGAGCTCGCCGCGGGCGCACGCCAAAAGCGCCTCCCTGTCGAAGCTGGTTGGATAGTCGGCCATGCTGGCGCTGCCCTCGTGATTGGTCCGTTAAGCTGCGTGTCTCTATCACCCGTGTTTGCGCGCTTGCAAGGGCAAGGCGCGAGGCCAAAAGAGCGGCATTTGGACAATACGCCGCGTCGCCACACACTCTTGCAACCTGTTTTCATTTGAAACCAGGCCGAAGAAAGCCCATATAGTGAGCGTGATGCACGACGACGCCATCTCTAAGGACAGCACCGCACACACCCGTGGCGCCACGTGGTTGGCCCGCGGACACCTGCGCCCGACCCGTCAGCGCCTCGTGCTGGCGGCTCTCCTCGTTGGGGACGGGAAGGACCGGCATGTCACGGCTGAAAGCCTCTTTGACGCAAGCCGCGACTCGGGAGAGAAGGTGTCACTCGCGACGGTGTACAATACGCTTCGGGCATTTTGCGACGCGGGCCTGATGCAGGAAATCACGGTCGACGGGACGAAGAGCTACTTCGACACCCGCATGGACGATCACCCGCATTTCTACTGGGAAGACAGCCACGCCCTCACGGACGCGCCTGCAGACCAGCTCAAAATCTCTCAGCTCCCCGAGCCACCTGAGGGGGCGGAGATCAGCAAGGTTGACGTTGTCATCCGCCTGCGACGCCGCCCCTAGCACGACTGCCTTGCGCTCTGTTGAAGCTGCCACAGGGTGCGCCGTCTCACGCAAGTGCCCCGGGACGCGTTATGCCCCGGGAAAGGCCGCCGCGAGCGCAATTTCGACCATCGCGCCGAAGCTTGTCTGGCGTGAGGCACTGTCGAGCGCTTCGCCGGTCAGGAGATGATCCGAAACCGTGAGAACCGCGAGCGCACGGCGTCCGTAGCGCGCGGCCACCGTATAGAGCTCTGCGGCCTCCATCTCGACGGCCAGGACCCCGTGACGGGTCATTTCCTCGGTTAGGTCCTTTCGTTCGTCGTAGAACACGTCCGAACTATAGATGCCGCCGACATGCACACGCGCGTCGAGCTGCGCGGCCGCATCGACGGCTTGGCTCAGCAAACCGTAATCGGCACAGGGTGCGAAATTCAGCTCGCGAAACATGCCGCGAGATGGGGTCGAGATGGACGAACACGTCATCGCCAGGATGACATCGCGCAGCGCAACATGCTCCTGCATGGCTCCCGTCGAGCCGATCCGAATCAGTGTTTGCGCGCCGTAGTCCCGGATCAGTTCGTTGGCGTAAATCGACAGCGAGGGCATCCCCATGCCCGAGCCGTGGATCGTCACACGATTGCCCCGCCAGGTTCCGGTGAAGCCCAGCATCCCACGCACGTCGTTGACGCATTCCACGGCCTCGAGGTACGTCTCGGCGGCCCATTTCGCGCGCAGCGGATCCCCAGGCATCAAGACGGTTTCGGCGATCGCGCCGGGCGCGGCCCCAATATGAACGGTCATCCGGCATCCTTTCTTGTGTCCCGACACGAAACGCGGCAGGGGTCATGGTGCACCATGGCTACCGCGAGTGGAGCGAGGATGAAACGGTTGAGATGGCATATGGCAGGTGCGGCCGCGCGGGCCCTGACGGCATCGCTTGCGGTGTTCGCCCCTGCATTGCCGACCACGGCCGGCCCTTTCGACGATCCACAGGAATACGCCATGGTGTTGGCGCTCTTTGAGCGGATCCAACACCGGTCCTTCGATCTGAACGTGGAGTTGTGCGGCTACATCGTCGAGGATGCATCCGGGCATCTGCGGATCACCGGGCCGTTTGTCGGAGAGGATTCAAGCTGTTCGGCGGCGTGGCCCGCGTGGGGGGATCCGATCGCCTCCTGGCACACCCATGGCGCCTATTCCCCGGACGCCTTTAACGAACTGCCGTCAGATACCGATGTTGATGCGGATTGGGAGGAAGAGGTGGATGGCTGGGTTGCCACCCCCGGCGGCCGTCTTTGGCATGTCGACGGTGACGCGCGTACCGTCAGCCTCGTGTGCGGACGGGATTGCCTGCCGTCCGACCCGGAATACGATCCGGAGACGACAGGCCCGATTGCGGACTTCTACGATTATGATGCGCTTTTGGAGCGGTTCGAAGAGTAATCCCGTTTGCGGATCAAAGCGCCAACGCCTCCAGCGCGACGCCCTCTGCTTCGGCGTCCTTCACCCATTGCGGGCGGCGACCACGACCGGACCACGTCTGCGACGGATCTTTGGGGTTGGCGTATTTGGGAGGGTTTTTGGTCGCGCTCGGCTTTGCCTTCCCAGAGGATACCCCGAGGTCGGACAAGGAAAAGCCGTGGGCTTTCGCCGCGTCCTCAGCCGCTTTCAGCGCCGCTTTGCGCTCACGATCGGCCAGCGTGGTCAGCAGTTTGTCGATCTGCTTTTGCGTTTTCTTGAGCTCATCCCGAGACATTTTCTCAAGTTCTTTTGTGATATCTTTTGCCATGTGTGTCTCCCTTACACGTTGCACGGCCCGCCATTGCGCATAACGTTGGGGATTGCAATTCCCCTTAAATGGTTAATTGCAAAAATGTGGCTACTCGGCGGCAACCTGCCCAGGGTCCGCAAGCGTTACGATATCCTCCATTATTCGGTTCAGTTCGAAGTCCTTCGGCGTGTAGACCCGCGCAATCCCCATCTGCATCAGCGCGATCGCATCTTCATCTGGAATGATCCCGCCCACAATGACAGGGATGTGACCCAATCCGTTCGATGTGAGCTTTTCGAGAACCTCCTGCATCAGCGGCATATGGCTCCCTGAAAGGATGGACAGACCGATCACATTCGGCGTTTCCCTAAGGGCAGCCTCGACGATCTCGTCCGGTGTAAGGCGAATGCCTTCGTAGTCGATTTCCATCCCACAATCGCGCGCGCGAAAGACGATCTGTTCGGCACCATTGGAATGACCGTCCAGGCCGGGCTTGCCCATCATGAACTTCAGCCTTTGGCCCAGCCTTTGCGACACCGCTTCCACCCGTTCGCGAATGTCTTCAAGACCTTCGGTTTTGTTGGACGGGCTGCGAGACACGCCCGTGGGCCCGCGGTATTGTCCGAACACGGCGCGCATAACGCCCGCCCATTCGCCCGTTGTCACGCCAGCCTTTGCCGCCGCAATGGACGCGGGCATAACGTTTTCTCCGCTTTCTGCAACACGGCGCAATTCGGCGAGCGCCGCGCGTGCGGCCTCTGCATCGCGATCGCGGCGCCATGCGTCGAGCCGTGCTATCTGATCTGCCTCCACCGCGGGATCGACCACCATTATCCCGCCGTCTTCGTCCAAAAGCGGCGAGGGCTCGCCTTGGGTGAATTTGTTGACTCCGACAACAATTGTATCCCCCGTCTCAATTCCATTTACCCTGTCTGCATTGGAATTGACGAGCTGCGCCTTCATGTAGTCGATGGCACCCATTGCACCACCCATTGCGTCGATATTCTCCAATTCCGCACGTGCGCCTTCTGCGAGAGCAGCCACCTTGCGCTCGATGGCGGGGTTCCCCTCGAAAAGATCGTCATACTCGAGCAGGTCGGTTTCGAGCGCCAGGATTTGCTGCATCCGCAACGACCATTGCTGATCCCAGGGCCGTGGCAGCCCGAGGGCTTCATTCCAGGCGGGCAATTGCACAGCCCGCGCGCGCGCTTTTTTGGAGAGCGTGACGGCCAGCATCTCCAGCAGGATACGGTAAACATTATTTTCCGGCTGCTGCTCGGTCAGACCCAACGAGTTGACCTGCACCCCGTAGCGAAACCGCCGAAACCTGGGGTTGTCGACACCATAACGTTCTAGCGTGATTTCGTCCCAAAGATCGACAAACGCGCGCATTTTGCACATTTCCGTCACGAAACGGATGCCCGCATTCACGAAAAAGGAAATTCGGCCCACGAGGATTGGAAAGTCCTCCTCCGGCACTTTGCCGCGCAAGTCATCCAAAACAGCCGTTGCCGTGGCGAGGGCAAAGGCGAGTTCCTGCTCCGGCGTCGCGCCGGCCTCCTGCAAATGGTAGGAACAGACGTTCATCGGGTTCCACTTCGGAACGTGCCGATAGCAGTAGGCCGCCACATCCGTGATAAGGCGAAGCGAGGGCTTGGGCGGACAGATGTAGGTGCCGCGGCTCAGATACTCTTTGATCAGGTCGTTCTGCACGGTGCCTTGCAGCTTCGAGACATTCGCGCCTTGCTCCTCGGCGACCGCGATGTAGAGCGACAGAAGCCATGGGGCCGTCGCATTGATCGTCATCGACGTATTCATCTGTTCCAGCGGGATACTGTCGAAGAGCGCACGCATATCGCCCAGATGCGCCACCGGCACGCCAACCTTGCCCACTTCGCCGCGCGCGAGCGCATGGTCACTGTCGTAACCGGTCTGCGTCGGAAGATCGAAGGCGACCGAGAGCCCGGTCTGACCCTTGGCCAGGTTACTGCGATACAGCGCGTTTGACGCGCGCGCTGTCGAATGTCCCGCATACGTGCGGAAAAGCCAGGGCCGATCGCGCTCTCGCGGCTGCTCTGTGACCGGTTCACTCATTGGGCCCTCCATCGAGTTGCGCAACATTCTTTCATTTCGAGCCACATAGAACTAACAATATACCCTTGTCAACGCGCCGCAGCGCAGCGAGATCGCCCGTTCGCACGTTCTCTTCACCCAGGATTGCCCGCAACGCCAGTCGTGCAATCCACCCGCACACCATTGTCCCGCCCGGCCCCACCTGTCACGTTTCGGCCATGACGACGCAAATCACATTGCCGCTCTGGGCGCTTCTGCTCGTTTTGGCGTTCGCGGCTGTCACCTTTGCCTCGCACTTCCTGTTTCCGTCGGTGCGCTGGTTCTTTCGGCGTCGGGCGGAGCGGGTCGTGGCTGAGCTCAACAAGCGGCTGGACACGCCGATCCAGCCGTTCAAGCTGGCGCGGCGCCACGACATGGTGATGCGGTTGAGCTACGACACAGCCGTCTTCCATGCCGTGCAGGAAGAGGCCCAGCGTGCGGGGATTCCGGAGAACGTCGCGTTCGAACGGGCCCGGCGCTATGCGCGCGAAATCATCCCGGCGTTTTCCGCCGCGACCTATTTCGGGTTCGGCATCCGCGTCGCGCGCTGGCTGTCCAATGCGCTCTATGATGTGCGGGTCGAAGTGCGCGACCAGGAGGCCCTCCGCGCTCTTCCGCCCGATGCGACGGTTGTCTTCGTGATGAACCACCGCTCCAATATGGATTATGTGCTGGTGACCTATCTCGTCGCCGAGCGCTCTGCATTGTCGTACGCCGTTGGCGAGTGGGCGCGGGTTTGGCCGCTGCGGGCGCTGGTGCGCTCGATGGGGGCATACTTCATCCGGCGTCGCTCCGTGGGGGGGCTCTACCGCAAGGTGCTGGCCAGATACGTCCAGATGGCTGCGGAAGCCGGGGTCAGCCAGGCGCTTTTTCCGGAGGGCGGGCTGTCGCTCACGGGACACCTCATGCCGCCAAAGGTCGGGATCCTCTCCTACATTCGCGCGGCCGAGCACAGTGGACGTCCCATCGTCTACCTGCCCGTCGCGCTGAACTACGACCGCGTGCTCGAAGACCGTGTGTTGATCGCTGCCGCTCAGGCGGGAGAACGGCGGTTTCGAGCGCGAGTGCCGACGGTCGTTGGCTTTGCGCTGAGGATGCTGTGGCTGCGTGTGCGGGGGCGGTTCCGTCGTTTCGGCCGGGCCTGTGTGGCATTTGGTCAGCCGATCCTGCCACAGGACGCGCCGGAGGATGTCGAGGCTCTGGCCGAGGAATTGATGCGCCGTATCGGCGCTGCGATGCCGGTTCCGCCGTTCCCCCTTGTCGCTTGGATCCTGCGAGATGCCCCCGGGCCGATGCCGCGCGCGGCCCTCGTCGCCGCCGCAGCCGCGCGCACGCAGTGCGCGCCCGATCAAGCCGAAACGCTTGTTTCGGAGGGTCTTGCCATCGCCCGCTTGCGCGGTCTGATCCGCGAAGCGCCGGACGGGATCACGGTCGCGGCTGGCCAGGCCAGCCTCATCGCCTTTTATGCCGCCTCCGTCGCGGGCCCGCCCGATGAGCCGCGCCTTGAAGCCGAGACACGCCCCCGCGTGACAGCCACTCGCCAAACGGCCGATGCGACGTAGCACGCGCCACAACACGCATGCGCGACATAAAATTTCGCTTCCACAGTGAATATGGTTGCATTGTTTCGCCGACCGGCCTACCTACCGCCGAAGATTACCGATTCTGCATCGCGGCGAAACCGAGGACAGGAGGCTCCCATGGCGCTCGACATCAACACAGATACGCCCACCTACGACGCAGTGGAAAAAGAGCTCTATGACGTCGGCGAAATGCCCCCGATGGGCTACGTCCCGCCGAAAATGCATGCCTGGGCGATCCGCAAAGAACGGCACGGCGATCCAGATACCGCGATGCAGGTCGAGGCCGTCGAAACGCCCGCGATCGACAGCCACGAAGTGCTGGTGCTCGTGATGGCCGCCGGCGTGAACTACAACGGCGTCTGGGCCGCGCTCGGCCAGCCGATCTCGCCGCTCGACGGCCACAAGCAGCCTTACCATATCGCCGGATCGGACGCGTCCGGCATCGTCTGGGCGGTCGGCGACAAGGTGAAAACCTGGAAGGTGGGTGACGAGGTCGTCATCCACTGCAACCAGGACGACGGTGACGACGAGGAGTGCAACGGCGG
>JBCCYI010000087.1:0-16844 GCA_039189975.1 Pseudomonadota bacterium | reverse complement strand
TGGCCTGGCCGTGAAAAAGAGGGAGGAGGACATGTCCGCGGTCGCCAGCGGTGCTCGGACCGGTGGCGCATGCTCTGGCAGCTCCGAGCAGAAGCGCCGATACAAGATCGAGATCTTGTTCGGTCGGTTGAACGATTGGCGACGCGATGCGACAGGTGCCCCACACTACCATCTTCAGAGGATGTCACCTTGCGAAAGCGGCAGCGCCCGCAGCCAGATTTGATGCCTTGGCGTATCTGTTCGAACCGCATGAGGTGAGCGAGCGGCTGGCGTGTTCAGGTCTTCGGGCCGACTGCCAATCGCGCGGTGTCGCGGTCTTCGACCGGAAGATGCCGATGTGCGCCAGGCAGTGAAGGCCGCGGCTGGGAAGCGCCGTCGGTTCGGCGATTGGCGCGCGCATGTGATGCTGGACAGGCAGGGCTGACAAGTGACCCAAAGGACGATGTGGCGGCTCTACCGCAAAGAACCGCAGCAGGTGCGCAAACGGAGGCCAACGACAGCTCCCCGAAGAATGATCCAAAGCCACGCTTCAGATCGAAGGTCTTGCACAGCGTGTGCGCGATCGTCACGAGCGTTCTGACGATAACTGTGGTGACGCCCTTGTGCGGCTTCCCTCCAGTTTGGGGGCGCGCAGCGCGCGAGTTTAGGCTCGGATTGTGATGTTCCGCTACCAATGACGCCTGTAAAACCAGGCGGCGAAGGGTACGGCAACCACGGGCGAAGGTACTCTTGCCGCGAGGGTTTTGGCCTGCCTCTGTCCGAACCATGCAGAGCGCTGCCGATCGGGGAGGCCATGACCCCCAAGCCAGCTGCGGTTGGCATCGCTGCCGACACTTCGGCCAAGTTGTGAGCTGTCCATGCGCTCGGACGTTCCATCGGGTTGGTGGCAACCCCGTCCTTACTTCGTCGTGTGCGTGATCCCACAAGGCCGCAGTCACGTTTGCGAGGGGGTGACGAAAGGCGTTAACGGCAGACAAGAACGCGCGGTCTCGACACAAGGATCAGACGCTGCGCCCCAAGCTGTCATTGACCCTGGCCGTGAGAAGCGATGGGGCAACCCCAAAGGACCGGAGAATAGATGGTGCAGGATCTATCGGAACCCGCCACGTCGCGGGGTGCCGCGCCCCAGAACGAATGAAGGAGGTGCCTGATCTTCACTGTCTGGGCAACGCCCAAATGGCGCGTAATCCTGCGCATTTTATGCATCAATCGCAATGGTTTGTGTTGAAGACAGGCGCCTGCTGCTCATGGTCTGCACGGGGGTCCGCATAGCTGTTGGAGGCGATGGAAGCGCGTGGCTGGCCGCGACAGTAGGGAGAGTCCATGCCCAGGGCGCCTGCCCTATGGCAATCATCTCTGACAAGGTAGACCGCGACGGGAAGACTGTCATGATCGACGTGTAAGACGTCATGGTGCACCAAGCGGGCTCCAGCAGGGGCGGCAAAGCGGGAGTGACCCGCCGTTGACATCCGTGGTCCGACCGGTGTCGCTCGCACCGGCAACTCCAAGAAGAATGACGCCGGTCTCACGGCGGATTGGTCAAACTTCAGTGATCGTCTGGCTCACGGTCGGGCGATCGACGGGTCAGATCGCATTCTGATTGCGAGGCGACCAGACCGACCCGAAAGCACGCGACCTTTGCAAGAAAGCTCCCAAGCGGGATGCGACCTATACGCCTTTGCGCTTTGGTGGAGCGCCACATACACTTTTCTCATTGTGTGAGGGTATCCGCGTAGCGTCCCATCGTGGGGCACTCTGCCACGTCATATGGGCTTTCGCTCCGAATGGCGATGGTATACATTGGTATACAAGTGATGCGCGCGGCGAAGACGACGCCGGTTCGCGCTGGAAGACGCATTGGACGGAGAGAGTGTGATGGGCCTATACGCATCTTACCTAGAGGAAATCGAAGCCCGCAAAGCCCAGGGCCTGCACCCCAAGCCGATTGACGACGGCGCATTGATCAAGGAGGTCATCGCCCAAATCAGAGAGCCAGGGCATGTGCATCGCGACGATTCGCTCAAGTATCTGATTTACAATACGCTCCCTGGGACAACCAGCGCAGCCGGAGAGAAAGCCCGTTTCCTCAAGGACATCATCCTCGGCAATGCCGATGTGCCGGAGATCACGCAGGACTTTGCCTTCGAGCTGTTGTCGCACATGAAGGGCGGCCCCTCTGTCGAGGTGCTGCTCGATCTCGCACTGGGCGAGAATCGCACCGTGGCCCAGCCTGCGGCAGACGTCCTTAAGACACAGGTGTTCCTCTACGAAGCAGACACCGATCGGATCAAGGCGGCCTACGACGCCGGCAACGATATCGCGCGCGAGATCTTGGAGAGCTACGCGGCCGCCGAGTTCTTCACCAAACTGCCGGACGTCGACGAGGAGGTCGCCGTTGTCACGTATATCGCGGCGGAAGGCGACATCTCGACCGACCTGCTTTCGCCCGGCAATCAGGCGCACTCCCGGTCCGACCGCGAATTGCACGGCAAGTGCATGATTACAGAGCGCGCACAGAAGGAAATCGAGGCGCTCAAGCTCCAGCATCCGGACAAGCGCGTCATGCTCATCGCGGAAAAGGGCACGATGGGCGTCGGCTCGTCGCGCATGTCGGGCGTGAACAACGTCGCGCTTTGGACGGGCAAACAAGCCAGCCCCTACGTGCCTTTCGTCAACATCGCACCCGTCGTGGCCGGCACCAACGGGATCTCCCCGATCTTTCTGACGACGGTCGGCGTGACCGGCGGCATCGGGGTCGACCTCAAGAACTGGGTCAAGAAGCTCGATGAGGACGGCAAGCCGATCCTGAACAACGACGGAAACCCTGTCCTCGAACAAAGATACTCTGTCGAGACCGGGACCGTCCTGAAGATCAACACGAAAACTAAGAAGCTCTACACCGAGGACGGCGGCGAAGAGCTTGTCGATCTGGCGTCGTCCTTTACTCCGCAAAAGGTCGAATTCATGAAAGCGGGCGGCTCCTACGCCATCGTGTTTGGCAAGAAGCTCCAGAGCTTTGCCAGCGAGACGCTCGGTGTGCCGGTCGTGCCGGTGTTCGCGCCTGCCAAGGAAATCTCGCACGAAGGCCAAGGCATGACCGCCGTCGAGAAGATCTTCAACGCCAATGCGGTCGGCACAACGCCGGGCAAAACCCTGCACGCCGGCTCTGACGTGCGCGTGAAGGTCAACATCGTCGGGTCGCAGGACACAACGGGCCTGATGACGAGCCAGGAGCTGGAAGCCATGGCCGCGACGGTGCTCTCTCCCACGGTCGACGGTGCCTATCAGTCGGGCTGCCACACGGCCTCTGTCTGGGATCTCAAAGCGCAGGCCAACACGCCCAAGCTCATGGCCTTCATGCATAAATTCGGGCTGATTACGGCGCGCGACCCGAAGGGCGTGTATCACTCGATGACGGACGTAATTCACAAAGTGCTGAACGACATCACGGTGGACGACTGGGCCATCATCATCGGCGGCGACAGCCATACCCGCATGTCCAAGGGCGTTGCCTTCGGGGCGGACTCAGGGACCGTCGCCCTCGCACTGGCGACCGGCGAAGCGACGATGCCCATCCCGGAATCGGTCAAGGTGACGTTCAAGGGCACAATGGCCTCTCACATGGACTTCCGCGATGTGGTGCATGCAACGCAGGCGCAGATGCTTCAGCAATTCGGCGACAACGTCTTTCAGGGCCGCGTGATCGAGGTCCACATCGGCACCCTGCTCGCGGATCAGGCGTTCACCTTCACCGACTGGACGGCCGAGATGAAGGCCAAGGCCTCTGTCTGCATTTCGGAGGACGCGACCCTGATCGAGAGCCTGGAGCTCGCGAAAGCGCGCATCCAGGTGATGATCGACAAGGGCATGGAGAACGACGCGCAGATGCTCACCGGGCTGATCGCCATCGCCGACCGGCGGATCTCGGAGATCCGGTCGGGCGAGAAACCGGCTGTTGCGCCGGATGCCAATGCCAAGTACTTCGCCGAGGTCGTCGTCGATCTCGATGAGATTACCGAGCCGATGATCGCCGACCCGGATGTGAAGAACGCGGACATCTCCAAGCGCTACACGCACGACACGATCCGGCCAATCTCCTACTACGGCGCAGAAAAGAAGGTGGACCTGGGCTTTGTCGGCTCCTGCATGGTCCACAAGGGCGACATCAAGATCGTTGCGCAGATGCTGCGCAATCTCGAAGAGGTGGAAGGCGATGTTGCCTTCAAGGCACCGCTCGTCGTTGCCGCGCCGACCTACAACATCATCGACGAACTGAAGGAAGAGGGAGACTGGGACGTCCTGCAAAAGTACTCCGGGTTCGAGTTTGACGATGTCGCACCCAAGCAAACCGCGCGGACGGAGTATGAGAACATCCTCTATCTTGAACGTCCGGGCTGTAACCTCTGCATGGGCAACCAGGAGAAGGCCGCCAAGGGCGATACCGTGCTGGCCACCTCGACGCGCCTTTTCAAGGGACGGGTTGTCGAGGACACCGAAGACAAGACCGGCGAGTCGCTTCTGGCCTCCACGCCCGTCGTGGTCCTCTCCGCCATCCTCGGGCGCACTCCGACGATCGAAGAGTACAAGACGGCCGTGGGCGGGATTGACCTGACGAAGTTTGCGCCGCCCGTCCAGAAGCCGATCGACACGCTATCGGTCCACTTCTGAGCCAACCCGCGCGGCGGCGGAGCATGTCTCCGCCGTCCGGCTCGCGGACCCGCCGGGAATGCCAGTGCGGTGACACCCAAAAACGGGGTGGCAAGCAGCGTAGGCGGCGCTGCGCCAATCGAAACACCGTTTGCCTCTGCGGCGCGCGCGGCGCGTCGTGAGGGACGGCGTCCCCTTAGGCCGCTGCCGTACCCCCAAGGTCGAGATCGTAGACGAGGATCCCATCGGCCCCGCCGACACACATCTTCACGAGCTGACCACCGAGCGCCACATGCCGTGGGTGAGCTTCATAGCGCAGGTGCGCCGCGCGATCCTCGAACATCACGATAAAGCCCTCCTGATGCTCCGGCGTCTTGGCCTCGAAATCAAGATTGGGGCCATAGTGATAGCTGATCATCCCGTCGATTTCCTCGATGAGCGTGCCAAGCTCTCGCAGTACCGCGAGGCGCGCCTCCGCGCTATGCGCGTCGGCGAAGTTGCAGAATACACAATGGGCCAGCATGGGTCTTTCTCCGAAGTAACGCGCGGTCGCGCAGGGGATCGTGCCAGGACGTGAAAGGTGGGTCAGGTCAGGTCGGGGGCCGCCGCTCGCCCAGGCTGGAGGCACGCTCCACCAGCTCAACAGCCAGCCGCTGCTTGGGCGGTGGCGGTTCGCGTGTCTCCATCTGACGGAGCAAGGCCGCCGCACTCATTTGCCCGAAACGTGCGACATCGCACCGAATGGTCGTGAGCGGCGGATAGGCCAGGCTTGCCTCCTCGATATCGTCGAATCCGACGAGGAAGAAATCCCTTCCGGGCTGTCGCCCCCGTTCCGCCAGTCCGGCTTGCAAACCGAGGGCGACGAGGTCGTTAAAGCAGATCGCAGCCTCGATGTGCGGATGCGCGCGCAGGATCACCTCAGCCGTTTCGCGCCCGAAGCGCCGCGTGGGACGCCCAGGAAGAAAGACGATCGGCATGCCACGCGCGCGCATTTCATCGGCGTAGACACTCATGCGCTCACGGGTGATGTCGCGCTCTTCCAGCCCGCCGACAAAGGCGATCCGTGTCAACCCCTGGTCAAGCAGGTGCGTGATCGCCAGGCGGCTGCCCTCGACATAATCGTGCGAGAAGAACGGCAGCGCACCCGCCCCGGCATCGGGATTGCGCAACACCTGGAGCGCGGGAAGGCCAGAGGCACAAATCGCCTCGAACGCGCCATGGACGTCGCCATAACAGGGCGAGATCAGCAGAGCCGACACATCGTGCTCCAGCATCGTGCGTACGGTGCGCTCCTGGATCGCCGCGTCTTCATCGCAGTTGGAGACGACAGTGGCAAAGCCCCGCGTGTGAAACGCCATCTGAACGGAGGCCGCGAACTCGGTAAAGAACGGGTTCCTGAGGTCGTTGATCACGAGGCCGATGAGCCCCGTGCCTGACCCGCGCAGCGTTGCCGCCGCACGGTTGCGGATGTAGTTGAGCGCCTGCATCGAGGCCTGCACGGCGTCGCGGGTTTCCTTTTTGACGAGGTCGGAGTTTTGCAGCACGAGGCTGACGGTCGATTTCGACACGCCCGCATGGGCCGCAACATCCTTGATCGTCGGGCGCCGCTCCATCTGGCTCAATCGACCCCGTGGAGGCGCAGAAGCAAGCCCATGCGGTCCGTGGCAAGCTCCGGATTGGCGAGCAGGTTGGCCTGATCGGCGAGGCGGAAGACCTCGGCATAGTGGGTGATCTCGCGGGAAGATTGGAAGCCGGCGGGCATGATGAAGTGGCTCTGCGCCCCGTTGAGCCACGCGAGAAAGGCGACCCCGGCCTTGTAGAATTGCGTCGGCGCCTTGAAGATCTCGCGGCTGAGCGGGACGGTGGGGGCAAGGAGGCGGTGGTACGTCTCGGTGTCCCCTTCGGCGAGCGCTTCGAGCCCCTGAGCCGCGGCGGGGGCGATGGCGGCGAAGATCCCGAGGAGGGCGTGCGAGTAGCGCGTGCCGTCGCCCTCGATCAGCGCGGCGTAGTTGAAGTCGTCGCCCGTGTAGAGGCGCACGCCGTCGGGGAGCCGGGCGCGGAAGGCCTCCTCGCGCGACTGCTCCAGGAGACTGATCTTGATCCCGTCGATTTTGGCGGCGTTGGCCTCGATGAGCGCGAGAACGGAGTTCGCCGCCGCGTCGAGATCGTCGTGGCCCCAGTAGCCCTTGAGCGCGGGGTCGAACATGTCGCCGAGCCAGTGCAGGATCACAGACTCCGCGGCTTGCGCGATCAGCCGCTCGTAGACCCGGTGGTAGAACTCGGGGCCGCTGCCCGCCGCGGCCATCGCGCGGCTCGCCATAATGATGATCTGCCCGCCGGCAGCCTCAATGGCTTCCATCTGCTCGGAATAAGCGGCGACGAGGGCGTCCTCGATCGTTAGCTCTTCCAGGGCCACCTGCTCCGTGCCAGCGCCGCAGGCCACGCGCGGCTTCAGGGGGTGGGCCTTGGCCTCGACCATGGTGCGCTCGATGAGCTCCCTGGCAGTCAGCCAGTCAACGCCCATGCCGCGCTGGGCAGTGTCCATCGCTTCGGCGAGGCCGAGGCCCTGGTCCCACAAGTAGTGGCGGAACTTCAGCGTGTTCTCCCAGTCGACAGACGGACGGCCCAGCCAGGGATCGCGCTCTGCCAGAGGGTCGGACACGACGTGGGCCGCGGCGAAGGCCGTGCGGGTGAGCGGAACTTTCGGGGCGCGCGGGATCAAGGGCGTGCCGGAGAGCGCGTAGTCTTCGAGGGTTCCCGCGTAGGTCGGCAGGCGCATGGTTCAGGTCCCGTGGTCTTCTTTGATCATGTCAGAGGCTTTCTCTCCGATCATGATCGCGGCGGCGTTGGTGTTAGAGGAGATGACGGTCGGCATGATCGAGTTGTCGACGATGCGCAGCCCGTCGATCCCGTTGAAACGCAGGCGGGTGTCGACCACGGCGGCGTCATCGCTGCCCATCCGGCAAGTGCCCGCGCAGTGGTGCGAGGTCTTGGAGTGCTCGCAGATGAAGTCGTAGTAGTCGTCGTCGGTCTTCACATCGGGCCCGGGCAGGCGCTCGGCCTTGATGAAGCGCTTCAGAGGCGATTGCGCCAGGATCTCCTGCGTGAGCTTCAGCCCGCGGATGGACATCTCGCGGTCCTGGCTGTCCTGCAGGTAGTTCGGGTCGATCAGCGGGGCCTTGGCCGGGTCGTCGCTCTGCAGCCGAACAGTGCCGCGCGAGCGGGGGCGCAGGTAGCAGGAGTTCAGCGTGACGCCGCCGTTGAGCATCGCTTCGACGCCCTTCTCGATCCCGGTGCCGAGACCGAGGTGAAACTGGATGTCGGGCGAGCGCGCATCGGGGTCCGCGTACCAAAAGCCGCCCGTTTCGAAGAGAGAGGAGGCGACGGGCCCGGTGCGGCTGACGAGGTATTGCAGACCTGCAAGGGCCGACATGTGGAGCTTGGCGTAGCGGTCGTAGGTATACGGGCCGGAGACCTCGCAGATGCAGTAGAGATCCAGATGGTCCTGCAGGTTCTCGCCGACCTGCGGCTGGTCATAGACGACGTCGACCCCGACCTCCCGCAGGTGGTCGGCCGGGCCGATCCCGGAGAGCTGCAGCAGACGCGGTGTGCCGATGGCGCCGCCAGAGAGGATCACCTCGCGCCCGGCCCGGATCGTCTCGCCATTGATGAGCTTGACGCCTGTGGCCTTGCCGTTTTCCACGATGAGGCGGCGCACCGGCGCGTTCAGACGGCGGGTCAGGTTGCGGCGGTAGAGGACGGGCGTGAGGTAGGCCATCGCGGCAGAGGAGCGGCGCGCGTGGCGCTGGGTGAGCTGGTAGTAGGCGACGACGTCCTGCGTCTCGCCGCAGACGTCCTGGTTCTTCGGGATGCCGAGCTCCGCCGCCGCCTCGAAATACGCCTCGCAGATCGGCAAGGGCGCGGAGGGCTTCGACACGCCAAGGGGGCCGCCCTTGCCGTGGTAGCGGTTGTTGTACGTATCGTTGTGCTCAGCCTTGCGGAAGTAGGGGAGCACGTCTTCGTAGGACCAGCCGTCGCAGCCCATCTGGCGCCATTCGTCGTAGTCCTGCGCATTGCCGCGGGTGTAGATCTGCGCGTTGATCGCGGAACCGCCGCCGATGACCTTGGCCTGCGTGTAGTTGAACACCCGGTCCTTCATGTGGCGCTGCGGGACCGTCTCCCAGCCCCAGGAGCCGATGCCCTTGGTCATCTTCGCAAAGCCCGCGGGCAGGTGGTAGAACGGATGCCTATCGCCGCCGCCCGCTTCCAGCAGCAAGACATTGGCTTTGCCGCCCTCGGAGAGGCGCGCCGCGAGCACGCAGCCCGCCGATCCGCCGCCCACAATGATGTAGTCGTAACCCTCGGCCATAATGGTCCCCTCAGAGCCGATGAATGCTGAGCCCGCCATCGACGGGGATCACTGCCCCGGTGGCAAAGGCCATCTGTCCGGTGACGAGCGGCAGGACCGTGTCACCAATGTCTTTCGGAACGCCCCACCGCGCAGCTGGCACGAGGCCCTCCGCGATCCGGGTGTCGTATTTATCCTTCACGCCCGCGGTCATGCCCGTCTCAATGATGCCGGGACGCAGCTCGAAGACGCCGATCCCCGCGCCCGCGAGCCGCACCGCAAAGAGCTGCGCCATCATCGCCGCACCCGCTTTCGACAGGCAGTATTCTGCGCGCTCGGGCGACACCATTTCCGCGCTGACGGAGGTGATAAAGATCAGCGAGCGGTGGACCTCGGCAGGCGCTCTCAGCATCCGCCGGGCCGCTTCTTGCGCGAGGAAGAAGGTGCCCTTGAGGTTGATATCCATCACGATGTCGAACTTCTCGGGCCGCAGGTCGAGCATGTCTCCCCGCACAGGCGCAGGCACGCCTGCGTTCGAGACGAGACTGGTGATCGGGCCGAGGTCTGCTTCCACGCGGTCGAGCAAGGGCGCCACCGCGCTGAGATCGCGCAGATCGAACGTGTAGTAGTGGGCCTCCTCGCCCAACTTCTCCAACGCGGTTTTTACTTCGTCGCTCTCCGGGGGCTCGGGCGCAGCGAGCGCAATGCGAAACCCCGCGTCTCGGAGGACGGTCGCAATGCCGAATCCGATGCCGCGCTGGCCGCCGGTGATGAGGACCACGCCGCTCATGCCGCGAGCTCCGTCTCGCGGATGTGGTCCGCCACCCGAAGGGCCTGGGCGGCGATGGTGAGCGCAGGGTTCACCGCGGCGGAGTTCGGCAGGAAGCTCGCGTCGACCACGAAGAGGTTCTTGTGGTCATGCGCGCGGCACCAAATGTCGAGCACGTTGGTTTTGGGGTCCCGGCCAAATCGCGCGGTGCCACACTGGTGCGACGGCACGGTCCGGTCGAACGCGCGGGAAAGGACGATCGGCCAACCCGCTTTGCGTAGAATGTCCTTGAAGGTCTGCACGAGGAGCGCGTGGGCTTCCCAGTTCGACTGCTTCCAGTCGAGCACAATCCGGTCACCCCGGAGGGTCACGCGGCTGTCGGGATCGGGCAGATCCTCGCTCATCACGTACCAGTCGATGGAGCGGTCGGTGGTCCAGCGCAGGGCGGGCAACGGCAGCTTGACCTGGCTGCCCAGGATCGGCGCGGTGATCTTGCCAAGGAGTTGCAGGTTGCCGAGGGGCGTGCCACCGGGCCCGCCGGTCAGGTAGAAATCGTTGAGGCACAACGTCTTCTGATAGACGCTCCGGTTCTTCCGAAAGGGGTGCAGCGCCATGACGGCGTGCGTGTTGTGGTTCATGAAGTTGCGGCCGACCTGATCCGAGCCGTTGGCGAGCCCGCGCGGGAAGGTATCGTTGGCCGACCGCAGCAGGAGCACCGCAGAGTTCACAGCGCCCGCCGCCAAAATCACGGTCTTCGCCAAAAGCCGGTGCGCGCGGCCGCCTTGCTCGTAGTCCACGGCAGAGATCGTACCGTCGTCTGCCGCGTGCAGCCGGGTGACGTGGCAGCCGGTTTCAAGCCGCACGTTCTTGTGCCGCAGCGCCGCCGCGATGCCGATGCTCTCGGCATCCTTCTTGCCGTGGCCCGTGTTGGGGTGCGCGTCCCACCCCGTTTGTCCGCCCGCGAGCCAGGCCTCGATGTCGACGCCCAGCGGCAGATGGGACGGCGAGAGCCCGGCAGCCTGGAGCCGCGCGGCCGCATCCGCAATGTCGGGCTCATGCGGGACGGGTGGGTAGCCGTAGCTGCCGGAATGGGGGGGCTCGGACGGGTCTTGTCCAAGCGCGCCGCGCACCTCGTAGAGCTCTTCCGCCTTCTGGTACCACGGCTCGAACTCCGCGTAGGAGATCGGCCAGGCGGGGGAGGTGCCGCCCATGTGGCGGAGCTCGCCGAAATCCTCTTCGCGGTAGCGGAAGAAGACCGCACCATAGAGCTTGGAGTTGCCCCCAACGAAGTAGTAGTTGCCTGGATTGAAGGATTGGCCCGCAGGGTCGTCCCACGTCTCCTCGTTTCGGAACGTTCCAAAATGGAAGATAGAAAAAGCGTCCCGTGTGTCCGGCGTGTCCTTGATCCGTTCACCACGTTCCAGAATCGTGATCCGGGCACCCGTGGGCGCGAGGGCGGCAGCGCAGGTCGCGCCGCCCATCCCGGATCCGATAATGAGAACGTCGGTGTCCATCAGAGGATCCGCGCCTCGGTTTGCGGATCAAAGGCGACGGCCTTTTCCATGTTGATGGCAAAGGTCGTTTCGCGGCCCGGAGCCACATCAGCGTCGGACCGCATCCGGCCGACGCATTCTGCCCCGCCAATGGTCGTGGCGACGAATGTGTCGGAGCCGGCGGGCTCGGTGACCGTCACGGTGTTCAGGACGCGCTCGACATGGGTCGAGCGTTGGTCCGCGCCGTCGACGTCCGTCAGGGCTTCGGGGCGGATGCCCATCTTGATCGTCTTACCGTCGTAGGTCTTGAGGTTGGCGCTGGGCTCAAAGAATGCCAGGCTGATCTTCTCGCCCTTGTCGTTGGCCGTGTCGGCATAGACGGCATTGCCATCCACGCGCACCTTGACGTCGATGAGGTTCATCGAGGGGGAGCCCATGAACGTCGCCACGAAGAGGTTCGCGGGCGTGTCGTAAATCTCCTTCGGCGTGCCGAGCTGCTGAACGTAGCCACCGTTCATCACCGCGATGCGCGTGGAGAGCGTCATGGCCTCGATCTGGTCGTGGGTGACGTAGACGATCGTCGTGCCGAGATTCTGGTGCAGCTTCTTGATCTCGGTGCGCATGTCGACGCGGAGCTTGGCGTCGAGGTTCGACAACGGTTCGTCGAAGAGGAACACGTCGGGGTTACGCACGAGCGCGCGGCCCATGGCGACGCGCTGGCGCTGACCGCCGGAGAGTTGGCCGGGCTTGCGGTCGAGGAGCTGCTCGATCTGGAGGAGCTTGGCAACGTCGGCCATGGCCTTGTCCCGCTCGGCCTTGGCGACCCCATGCATCTCAAGGCCGAAGGTGATGTTCTGACCCACGGTCATGTTCGGGTAGAGCGCGTAGGACTGAAAGACCATCGCGATGTTGCGCTTGGAGGGGTGGACGCCATTCATCACGGCGTCCTTGATGCGGATCTCACCCGACGAGATCTCCTCCAGCCCAGCGATCATGTTCAGCAGCGTGGACTTGCCGCATCCCGAGGGGCCGACGAGCACGAGAAACTCGCCCTCCTGCACGGAGATGTCGACCTTGTGGAGGACTTCGACGGCTCCGTAGGACTTGGTGGCATTGTCGATATCGAGAAATCCCATGGGTCAGGTCTCCTGCGCTATGGGCGCGGCGGCCCGATCGGGGCGCGCTTTTTCGGTATTTTTAGCAAGAAGAAGGGGCATGTTGGTCATCCCTTCACCGATCCGGCCATGAGGCCGCGGACGAAGTAGCGGCCCGCGACGATATAGACGACGAGCGTTGGGAGGGCGGCGAGGATCGCGCCGGCGAAGTGGACGTTGTATTCCTTCACGCCGGTGGAGGATTGGACGAGGTTGTTCAGGGCAACGGTCATGGGGGCGCCGCCGCCGGAGGCGAAGGAGGCGCCGAAGAGGAAGTCGTTCCAGATGTTGGTGAACTGCCAGATGATGCAGACGACCGCGATGGGGCCCGAGGAGGGCAGAAGGATGCGCCAGAAGATCTGGAAGAAGCTCGCCCCGTCGATTTGTGCTGCGCGCACGAGTTCGGTCGGGAACACGGCGTAGTAGTTGCGGAAGTAAAGGGTCGAGAAGCCGATGCCGTAGACCACGTGGACCAGGATGAGGCCGGCGGTGGAGCCGGCGAGGCCGAGGAAGCCCAGCACGGCGGCCATCGGGATCAGCACGATCTGGAACGGGATGAAGCAGGCAAAGAGCATCAGGCCGAAGAGGATCGTGTCGCCCTTGAAGCGCCACTTTGTCAGGACGTAGCCGTTGAGCGCGCCTAAGATTGTGGAGATTGCCACGGCTGGCACGACCATCGAGATCGAGTTCCAGAAGTAGGGGCGCAGGCCCGTGGGTTCGACGCCGATCTGGGCGGTGGACCACGCCTTCTGCCAGGGCTCGAACGTCCAGACTTGGGGTAGGGACATCATGCCGCCGCCGGTGATTTCGGAGAGCGGCTTCACCGAGTTCACCAGCATCACGTAGAGCGGAAGCAGATAGAAGAGCGCGAAGAGGATCAGCACGAGATAGATCGTGGCGCGGGCAACGCGGCCCGTGCGGATGGCGGTATCTTGGGTTGCGGCACTCATGAATTGTGCTCCTTCGGTGCACAGATCCAGCAAACCTTTGGTGTGACCATCACTTCTTCTCCCGGAGTTCGGAGTAGAGATAGGGGATCATGATCGCGGCGATGGTCATCAGCATGATGACCGCCGAGGCCGCGCCGATGCCCATCTGGTTCCGGCTGAAAGCGTAGGAATACATGAAGGTGGCAGGGAGTTCAGTGGCTCGGCCCGGGCCGCCGCCTGTCATCGCGATGACGAGGTCGAACGTCTTGATCGCGAGGTGTGCGAGGATCACGAAGGCCGACAGGAACGCGGGCCGCAGCTGCGGGATGATGATCCGGCGGTAGAGGTTCCAGTTCGAGGCGCCGTCCATTTGGGCGGCCTTAAGGATCTCGTTGTCGATGCCGCGCAGGCCCGCAAGGAACATCGCCATCACGAACCCGCTGGACTGCCAGACGGCGGCGAGGACCACTGTGTAGATCGCGAAATCGCGGTTCTTGATCCAATCGAAGGTGAAACTGGTCCAGCCCCAGGTCTGGACGATGTTTTCAAGGCCAATCGCGGGGTCGAGGAACCACTTCCACGCTGTACCCGTCACAATGAAGCTGAGCGCCATCGGGTAGAGGTAGAGCGGGCGCAGCAGCCCTTCGCCGCGGATCTTCTGGTCGAGGAAGATCGCGAGCATCAGGCCGAGCGCACAACAGATGACGATGTAGAGCCCGGCGAAGATCGCCATGTTCGTCAGCGCAATCTCCCAGTGGGAGAGGCTGAAGAGCTTTTGGTAGTTGGTGAATCCGATCAGGTCATAGGCCGGAACGCCGCCGTTGCCGACGAAGGGCAGGATCCGACTGTCGGTGAACGAGATGTACACCGTGAACAGGATGAAGCCGTAAACGAAGACGAAGATCAACGCGAGCGACGGCGACAGGACGAGCTTCGGAAGCCAGTGCTGCAGGCGCGTTTGGAAATCCGCGTCGGAGCTGCGAGCCGACATGGGGCATACCCCTCCTGGGTATCGAAGAGAAGGTGCGGGGCAGCGCTCGGGCCGCCCCGCGGGAGGATCACGTGAGGATCAGGTGCCGATCACCGGGTGACCGAAGGGCAATCACTGGGCGATCGCGACAGCGTCGACGAGCTCTTCGACAGCGGTTTCGCTGTCGTACTCGCCGTTGAAATGCGCGGTCACGACGTCGTAGATCGCGTTCTTCACCGAGGCCGGGTTCGCGTGGCCGTGGGCCATGGAGCCGAAGAGGTTGCCCGAAGAGGCCGCCGCTGCCAGGTCCTTCATACCCTGCTTTCCGCAATCGTCGAAGTCAGCGTCGGAGACGTCGGTGCGTGCGGGCACGGAGCCCTTCACCACGTTGAACGCGGACTGGAAGGTCGTCGACAGGATGGCCGAGGCCAGTGCCGCCTGCTCGTCGGACACCGCACCGCCCTGGTCGAACATCATGAACTGGTCGGCGTTGAACGTGACCTGATCCTGCGTGCCCGGGAAGCGGAAGCAGAGGAAGTCTTGCCCCGGTACCTTGTCAGCGGCTAGGAATTCGCCCTTGGCCCAGTCGCCCATCATCTGGAAACCGGCTTCGCCGTTGATGACCATCGCGGTGGCGAGGTTCCAGTCGCGGCCGGAGAAGTTATCGTCGACGTTTTCACGGATGAAAGCCATGCGGTCGAACGCTTCCTTCATCGTGTCGGAGCCGAGCGCTTCCTCGTCCATGTCGATGAACGCGGCCTTGTAGAAGTCCGGACCACCGGTGGACATCGCAACCGCGTCGAACACCGTGGCGTCCTGCCAGGCCTGACCGCCGTGCGCGATCGGGGTGACACCGGCGGCGGAGAGCGCCTCGACGGCGGCGACGAAGTCGTCCCACGTCTCGGGGATGGCGATGCCGTTGGCGTCGAGCACTTCCTTGTTTGCCCAGACCCAGTTCGTGGAGTGCACGTTGACCGGGGCGGAGATCCACTTGCCGTCGTACTTGGCGAAGGCCTGCAGCGCCTCTGGCACCACGTCGTCCCAGCCCTCTTCGGCGGCAACGTCGTTGAGGTTGGCCAGAGCGCCCTGCGCGCCCCAGTCGAGGATGTCGAATCCCAGGCCCTGAACGGCGGTCGGCGCGTCGCCTGCGGTGACGCGGGCTCGGAGCACGGTCATCGCCTGCTCACCGCCACCACCAGCCACCGGCATGTCCTGCCAGCCGATGCCCTGGGTTTCGAGGTCGCCCTTCAGCACGTTGAGCGCCGCAGCTTCGCCGCCCGACGTCCACCAGTGCAGAACTTCCACGTCGGCCGCTTGAGCCACGCTCCCCATAAGGGTCACGATGGCTGCTGCGGACGTCGTCGTCTTCATCAAGTTACGCATTGGTATCCTCCCGTTCTGCGTATCTTTTATGGTTGCGCGTATCCCACCGCGCGCTTCTGGTCAGACCCACATCGCGCGCGTTTTGCCGATGCGCATCTGGACAGTCTTGGTTTCGAGAAATTCGTCGATGCCGTTGGGGCCAAGCTCGCGCCCCAGCCCGCTTTCCTTGACGCCGCCAAAGGGCAGCTCGGGGTAGCCGTCCATCCAGGTGTTAGTCCAGACGGTTCCAGCCTGCACTTTGCGTGCGAATTCTAGGCAGGTGTGAACGTTCTCGCTCCAGACACCCGCCGACAGGCCATAGGCCGCGCCATTGGCGAGCGCGATGGCTTCCTCAAACGTCTTGAACGTGAGAACCGAGAGCACCGGCCCGAACACCTCCTCGCGCGCAATGGGCATGTTAGCGGTCACGCCAGCGACGACCGTGGGCTGGTAGAATTGCCCTGACAAGCCCACAACGTCGAGAGGAGCGCCCCCGAGCAAAACTGTCGCACCCGTCGCGGCGGCGTCCTTCACATAGCCGTCGATCTTGGCCTGATGCTCGGGCGAGATGATCGCGCCGACCTTCGTCGCCGGGTTGAGCGGGTCGCCAAAGGGGACCTTGCGGGAGAGCGCCACGACCTTTTCGTTGAGCGCGTCCGCGACGTCTTCGTGGACGATGATGCGGGAGCCGGAGTTGCAGCACTCCCCGGCGTTGAAGTAGACGCCGAAGGCGATGGCGTCAGCGGCCTGGTCGAGATCCGCGTCGGCAAAGATCACCTGTGGGTTCTTGCCGCCCAGTTCCAGCGAGACCTTCTTGAGCGTGCCGGACGTCGCCGCGACAATCGCCTTGCCGACTCCGGTGGAGCCGGTGAAGGACACCATGTCGACCGACGGGTGCGTGGTCATCGTGGCGCCGACGGGGTCGCCATAGCCCAGGACGATGTTCACGACGCCCGCGGGGATGCCCGCTTCGATCAGCAGCTCGCCGAGAAGGACGGTCGTGGCCGAGGTCATCTCCGAGGGCTTGACGACGGCCGTGCATCCCGCAGCGAGGGCAAAGGGCAGCTTCTGCGAGGCGATGAGGAACGGGAAGTTCCAGGGCGTGATGATCGAGACGACCCCGATGGGCTCCTTCAGCACCATCCCGAGCATGTCGGAACCGAGCGCGTTCT
>JBCCYI010000086.1:0-17041 GCA_039189975.1 Pseudomonadota bacterium | reverse complement strand
GTGTTCATGGCCTGGAGCATGTCGATCACCTCCTCGCCGCGCGTCTCGCCGACGATGATGCGGTCCGGGCGCATCCGCAGCGCGTTGCGCAGACAGTCGCGCTGGGTGACGGCGCCCTTGCCCTCGACGTTGGCGGGGCGGCTCTCCATGCGGCCGACGTGGGTCTGCTGGAGCTGCAGTTCGGCGGTGTCCTCGATGGTGAGGATGCGCTCGCTGTCGTCGATGAAGGACGACAGCGCGTTGAGCGTGGTCGTTTTACCGGAGCCCGTACCGCCGGAGACGATGACGTTAAGGCGGCAGGCGACGGCGGCCTGAAGGTAGGCGGCCATCTCCTCGGTGAAGGCGCCGAACTTGACGAGGTCGTCAACGGCCAGCTTTTCCTTCTTGAATTTACGGATGGAGACGAGCGAGCCGTCGACCGCGATGGGAGGGACCATTGCGTTGAAACGCGAGCCATCGGCGAGACGGGCGTCCACGTAAGGGTTTGATTCGTCGACACGGCGTCCCACGGCGGAGACGATCTTGTCGATGATGCGCAGCAGGTGCCGCTCATCCTTGAAGGTGACTTCGGAGAGCGAGAGCTTGCCCGCGCGCTCGACGAAGACCTGGTTGGGCCCGTTGACGAGGATATCGTTGACGTCGTCATCCTTGAGGAGCGGCTCGAGCGGGCCGAGGCCCGTCACCTCGTCAAAGAGGTCCTGCTGGAGCGACTGGCGTTCCTCGCGGTTGAGAACGACGCCCATCTCTTCCAGGCTCTCGGCGGCGATGGCTGAGATCTCCTGGCGGAGCTCCTGCTCGGTCGCGCTTTCGAGGGCGGAGAGGTTGAGATTGTCGAGGAGCGCCTTGTGCAGCTCCATCTTGATTTCGGCCAGCCGTTCCTTGCGGCGCTTTTCCTTGTCCGCAGGCTGGGCTTTGGCGGGGACGTTGGCGCCCTTTTCGGGGGCGGCGCGGCGCTGCACGCGGGGCTTTGGGGCGTCGGGCGCGCTCGGCGCAGCGGCGGGGGCGGCTTGCGGCGGGGCCTTGGGCTGCGGGGTGGCGCCGGAGGGCTTCTTGTAGCGCGAAAACATTGGGCGTCTCTCCTCAGGTCCGGGGGCGGCTGTCGCGCGGCAACGGGCGATGCGCCGCGCTGGCGATTAGCCGGCGGCCGCGGTGGAACTCACCAGTTCGTTGAGCGATTCCGCGAGCTTGGCGATTTCCTTGCGCAAGGGGTTCTTGCCGCAACTTCCGGCCAGTGGGATGCCATGGTCGCAGGCTTCGGCAACCTGTTTGGCGCCGTCGGGCAAGAGCAGCTCGATGTCGATATCGAGGCTCTCGGCCATGCGCTTGGCGCGGGCCTTACCCTGAAGGTCGGTCATCCGGGGCGCGCGGTTGAGCCCGAAGCGGAGCTTCTCGACCGGCAGGTCCTCGCCGCGCAGAAGGCGCAGGAACCGCAGCGTATTCTGTGCGGAGCGCATGTCGAGCTCGAGCATCGCGAAGTAGACTTGGCTCGCGTGGAGCACCGTTTCGGACCAGGTGACGAGCGTCGACGGCATGTCGATGATGACGAAGTCGAAGTTGGCGCGCGCGAGGTCGATCAGAGGGGTGATCTCTTCGGGGCCGATGATGTCGAGCGGGAGCATCTCCGACGGGGCGGTCAGGACGTGGAGCTTGTCCTCATGCACCTGAAGCGCCTGCAGGAAGCTCTCGGAATCGGCCTGGCCCACATCCGATAGGAACTCATAGACCGAGTCACGGCGGGCAAGATCGAGATAGGTTGCGACGGTCCCCGTCTGGAAATCGAGATCGAGGATACAGACCTTGGGGGTCGGCAGCTCTTTCGATTTGCGGGTGCGAAGGGGATTGGCGAGCTCCCATGCGAGATTGACGGCGAAGGTCGTTGCGCCCACGCCGCCCGCCAGGCCGTGCACGGGCAGGACGACGCCATCACGGCCGCCGGTGCTCGCACCTGTCGCTGCATCCGCGCCGCCGGCGGCTGCGGCGACGACGGCGGGCGCTGGACGGCGCATCCGCTCCAGCGCTTCGTGCAGCGCACCTTCGGGAAGCGGATATGGTAGAAAATCCGCGGCACCCATGCGCAGGAGCTGGTGCAGAACAACTGGGCTCACATCTTCGGCGACGAGGACCACCTTGATCCCGCGCCCTTCGGCGGCGCTGATGATCTCGCCGATGAGCATGATCTCGTCTTCGTCCTCACTGTCCATGGCGATGGCGACGAATTCGAGCGCTTCCGCCTCGGGCTGGGAGAAGAAGTTGATGGCATCTTGAAAGGAGAGGTCGCCCCAGCATTCGCCGAGCTCATGCTCCATATCCTCGATCAGGAGATCGAAGTTCTGCACGTCTCGGCAAATCGTACAGGCGGTGATCGGAGCCGCCTCGGGCTGCAGGGCAGCGCTGGTATCCATGGTTTCACGTCCTTCTTCGAGAAGACGACCTCATTCCAGATACACGGGAGGCATTAATACTTTCTGCCTCTCGGTCGCCGGGTTCAGGCGCCACTCGCACGGCCTTCGGGCCGCACTTGTCCTTGGGTGCGATCTTCGCGGCAAAGGGGGCGGAAATGGGGCGAGAAAGCCGAAATTGTGCGATATCTGTCGGTGGTTCCGCGGGACAGTCTGTTCTGTTTCCAATCACGGGCCAGTGATGCCGTGCTGATGCCGCGGGTGTTAGCGGCTGCACCCTGCGCTACGGGCCTTGCCCGGGACGATGCCGATGGGCGGCTTCTGTGGCTCGGGTCCCAGCGGGCGCTCACAACGAAAAACGGCGCGCCCGAAGGCGCGCCGTGTGAGGGGTCTCTGGAGGAGACGCCTAGTCAATACTGGTGGTCACGGTCGGCAGCGGCACGGCGTCGGCCACGTATCCGTCGTAGGTCACCTGGGCGTATTGTCCGTCCCATGTCCGTCCCGGACATCCGCCCGCTTTGGAATGGTACTTTCCGTCCGAGAAGGTGCCAGCCTGACAGGTCTGTACGAGCTGGTTGTTCATCGTCGAGTTGCCGAAGTCGCTTGTTGCGAGCTGGCTTCCGGCTTCGTAGGCGCAGCCGGAGGCGAGCAGGAGTGTCGCGAGAAGGCCAGCGGCCGTGGCCCGTTTGGTGAGTTGAGTGCGCATCGTCATGGTCCTTACTCCATCACATAGCCGAACGAGCCGGTGAAGTCTTGCCGGGCCACCTCGCCCGCGCCACCGGACACGGGTGTCGATTCAGTCAGGACCCGACCGGTGAGGAAAAGCTCGGCCTCGGAGGGCGGACGCACACGGTCCGTCGGCAGGGCGAGGGCTTCGCCACGCGTCGGGGTGACCAGATGCGCCGAGATGATGATGACCAGCTCCGACTGCTCGCGACGGTAATCGGCCGAGCGGAAGAGCGATCCGAGGACCGGGATATCGCCGAGCCAGGGAACCTGGCTTGCCAGATCTTCGAAGTCATCCTCCAGCAGGCCTGCGATGGCAAAGCTCTCGCCATCACGCAGCTCGACGGTGGTCGTTGCGCGGCGGGTCCGGAAGCCGTTGATCGTAAAGCCAGCGTTGGCGACGACGATCGACGGGTCGATACCGGAGACCTCGGAGGTGAGCCGCAGGTTGATGTTCTCGCCCACGACGCGGGGGGTCATCGTCAGCAGGATGCCGAACGGCTTGAACGAAATGCCAATGCCGCCTTCTGCGTCCCGCACGGGCACCGGATACTCGCCGCCCGCGAGGAACTCGGCGGCCTGGCCGGAGAGCGCCGTCAGGTTCGGCTCCGCGAGGGTGCGGATGAAGCCTTTGGTTTCAAGCGCTTCGAGGAGAACGGCGATCTCAAGGTCGCCGGAGCCGATGCCGATCTGGAGCGCGCCCGCAGATTCGCCGCTGAGCTCGACCGTCCCTCCGGTGAAGACGTTCGCGAGGTTGTCGCCCTGCAGGTATGTGCCGCTGCCCCCGACGGAGCCGACGGTTGCGTCGCCATTGATCGCATTGACGGCCACGGACGCGGAGAGCGCCTTGGAGACGGAGCGGGCCATCTCGGCGAACCGCACCTTCATCATGACCTGTTGCGTGCCACCGACGACCAGAAGGTTCGACACCCGGTCGGGTGCGTAGCGGTTCGCCAGATCAAGGGCGCGGTCGACGGCCTGGGCGCTGGAGACGGTGCCCGACAGGACGATGCCGTCATTGGCGGGGCGCACCTCGATGTGCTCTCCCGGAAGGACTTCGCGCAGGCGTTCCTTGAGCTCGCCCACATCGGCGGTGACCTGCACCTCGACGTTGGTGATCAGCCGGCCCTCGGGGTTGAGGAGCGTGAGCGTCGTGCGCCCGGGCGCCCGGCCCAGCACGTAGATCGACGTCTCCGACAGGGTGGAGATGTCGGCAATGCCGGGGTTGGCAATGGAAAGCTCTGCGAAGGGCGTGTCGCTTTCGACGACAACCGCCTTGTTCATGGGCACCTTGAGGGCCCGCTGGATGGTGCCGCCCTGGATGCGCAGCGTCTCCGCCTGGGCTATGCCCGGAGCGAAGGCGGCGGGCACCGCGGGAAGAGCGACGGCAAGGCCCATCAGACCCGCCCGAAGTAGCGTCTTGACTGTCATAGTGACCTGCCTCTTGTCACGGATGTAAGGCGGGTCTTTTTGCCCGCATCTGGGGACAACCTGCCTGCGTTCCGCTTTTCGATCAATAATCATGGGGTTGTGCGCTGTCCTTTATGTAGTGAGCGAGCAACACCCCGATGTGAGCCTCCACCGGTGGGGCCTCCATGTGCTTTGGCCGCAGGATGTGGGGATCGGACCAAGGCGGCGGGGGCTGCGCCGCTGCGGTGGGCGTACCGATCCTCGTGGAGGCCGATCGCGGCGCCGGCCGTATGGGAGGATACGGTCGCTTTATCTGGGGCGATTTCTGTGCGCTGGAGCGGCGCCAGTGGGGCCATTGGGGGACGGCGGCGGTGTCTCGCGCCTGTGCTGCCGATGGGCCCTGGGCCGCTTGCCGACTGCGCTGTCGAAGGACTGGCCGCAAAGCACCGTACGGTGTGCTTACGACCTCTCAAAACGTTAACGCCATGGTGTGCGAGCGCATGACGGCCGCCGCCGGCGTCTGGTCCATGCACGGTTTTGCTTCTTAGAACAGGACGCTTCCATGGCTCTTATTTCCGACGCTTCCACGAGCTGGTCTTCCCCCGTGACGCTGACCGAGGACGAAATCTGGCAAACACGCTACGGCAGTGTCTTCCTGACAACGACGGCCTCTCCCGACGCCGCGGACGGCTTCAACCTGACGCAGGGCGAAGGCGTTCTGATCCGTTCGGGGCGCAGCGTGCGTTACCGCAAGGATGGACCGACCGATGCCCTGATTGTCCGCGAGGCCGTTTGATGAGTTTGATCGGCGAAGACTGGACGCTGGGGCTTGGGAGCACGTCTCGGCTGTCTCAGGCCGCGCTGGCCTTTGTCGTGACGCCCGAGAACACGGCGCTTCTGGCCGTTGGTGGGGAGCCGCTGACGGTGACCGTCACCGCACCGGCCGCGCAGGCCGGAGGGGGCGTCTTTGCGCCTTCGGATCTTGATACAGGGCCGGTGGACCTTGTCCCGCCCGCGCTCGAGACATCGCCGCGCGTCGGGGAAGCCGTAACGGCCAGGCCCGCCGTCTGGGCCTATGACGGCGGCGCCGCGGCGCCAACGCGCGGCTGGCAGTGGCGCGCGGACGGTGTCGACATTCCGGGCGCAACGCAGGCCAGCTACACGCCGACGGCGCCCGAGGCCGGCGCTGGGCTTTCCGTCGTGGAGACCGCTACAAGTGGGGCGGGCGCACGGAGCGTGGCGTCGCCGGAGTTGGTGATTGCGCCATAGGATTGGCCGCAGGACGTACTGAAAGGATTTGCAATGCCCATTGTCCGTTTTCTGGGGTTTCCGGATGGCGACACGGTCTCGCTCTCGGCAAGCCAGGGGGGTGCGTCGGACAGCGTGACCCTGACCAATTGGAATACACCGGAGGGCGGCGCGGGCGACGCTTCGGTGTCGATCGAGGTGGTGCGCGCGCCGTCGGCCGCGCAATATGCACCCGAGGCGGTTTGGTTCTATGCCAATGCCAGCGGGTTCGACTTGCCGCCGGCGCCGGCCAACAGCGTGGCCTACGACCCGGCCTTCCATGAGGTCGAGTACGAATGGAGCTTTGGCGATCCGGGCGATACCTTCACGACGCCCGTCAACATGATCCCCGAACATCGGGACGCCAACAGCGCCATCGGGCGCCAGGCGGCCCATGTGTTCCGCGCGCCGGGGACCTATACGGTCACCTGCACGGCGCGGCGCGTCGTGGATCCCGATACCTTCACTGTTGTCGAGGCGGTCCGCAGTGTGACGGTCGAAGTTGGCGACCCCGACACGATCTTCGACGCAACGAACACGGTCGTCGTGGCCTACGACGATGACTTCACCGGCGCCCCCCCGTCGGATCACCAACTGGGCTCTGCTGCGATCGATGGCGGCAGCGCCTGGTACAATTACACGCAAGGCAGCAGCATCGCGAAGAACCAGCCGCTGCGTGTGCTCTTCAAGCGGGGCGGCGATTATAGCAACGGCGACATCGGGATGTGTCACCGGATCGCCTTCGGGAACTACACGTTCGTCCATTATGGGGCGTGGGGCAGCGGGACCAAACCGATTGGCAGCCGTACGCGCGCTTTCATGGAAGGGGTGCCCGCGGTCTGGCAGGACATCATCTTCGAGGCCAGCTACGACGGCATCACGGAAGATGCCAGTGGCGGCGGCTCCCTCTTTCGGACGGACAAGCACGCCTATCACCTGCTGACAGGGTGCGAGCTGCGCAAGGACCGGATCGGCTTCAACCACGACAACATTGGCAGCGTTGGTGCGGCGATGAACGTCCTGCACGAATGCGCGATCTACGAGCTGCAGCAATACGGCTTGTTCCACTTCGCCAAACCGGAAAACTGGGACGGCAACGGCTTTAAGAACCGTCTCGCGATCCTGGGGTGTCTCGAATACGATCTGGGCGCGGCTCCGCATGGGCAGGGTAGCCCGAACGGTCAGAAACAGGGGCCAATGCGTGGCTTCGAAGGCGAAGACGTTGTGATCCAGAGTTGCGAGTTCTTTTCGCGCACCGGTTGGACAGGCCAGGGCACGTGGCCAGTGGATGGGGCGCCGATGACGGCGATCCAGCCCGTCTTGCGATTTGCAGCCGGACGACCCTCTTCGGGAACGCAGCGCAACGGCGATGTCGTGGTCTCGCGGTGCACCAGCGAAGGTGGCAATCTCATCGACAAGAACGTGTCGGACAATGCCATTCCCTCCGTGCGCAACACGCTGATCGAGCAATGCATCATGACGCTTGCTCCGACGGTGATCAACTTTGGCAAGATCCAGAACGGGGCGACGACCTGGCGCAACAATTTGCACATCTTCCCGGATGTTTCGGGTAGCAGGTCGCTGCAAAAGCTTCTGGAGGTTTCATCAGCCGACAAGCCGGGTGCAACCTTCGATCAGACCCAACGACTCGCTGAGCCGGTCCTGATCTACAACAACAGCTTCATCGTGCTCGACGACAGCTCGGTTCAGACGGAACCGTTTGACCAGCTCGATGAGTACACAACCTATATCGACGAAAACAACGTCGTCTATATCGCTGGTAACCCGGGCTATGTCCGGCATGAAGACATCGCCCCGTTCGACACCGCAGAGCTGTGGCCCGCGCGTTATCTGGGGCGCAACGAATGGGTCGGTGGAGCCCCGGAGGGGTTACAGACGCAATACGCGACGCCCGCGGGCACCATCAGTCTCTACCAGCCGCTTGCGACCTCGCCGGTTGTAGGCACGACGATGGGGCGCTTGGCCTACAGCGACCTTCTGGGGCGTGCGCGCCTGACGACGCAATCGCGCGGTGCACTGGAGCCCTGAGGCACGAACGGCCGGGGCAATATGAAGGCGTTTGCGCGTCAGTTGCCCCGGCCGCCCGCGATACTCCCGGTGCAGACTGTCTGCTTCATCCGGGACGCGCGGAGCCTCACCGCGGCCCTGCCTTGATCGCAGACATTGGATCCCGGTGGATCCCGGTGGACCCCGGTGGACCCCGGTGCAATCCGCAGGCGCCCAGGGTTCGATGCGCGACTGGACAGTGGATGCGCGACTGGACAGTGATCGTGCATCAGGGCACGTAGGGGCGCCGAACGGAGGGGCGCCATGACGATAGAGAGCCTTGCGGCCGGGGTAATCGCGGGAGACCGCCGCGCCCTGGCCCGCGCGATCACGCTGACCGAGAGCGCCCGCGCCGACCACAGACACGCCGCGATCGCTCTCAGCGCACACCTGGCCAAAACGGGCCGGGAAGCACTGCGCATCGGTCTCTCCGGAACCCCTGGCGTCGGCAAGTCCACCTTCATCGAGAGCTTCGGGTTGATGCTTGTGCAGCAGGGTCTGCGCGTCGCCGTTCTTGCGGTCGACCCGTCTTCGGCACGCTCCGGCGGTTCGATCCTCGGAGACAAAACGCGGATGGAACGGCTCAGCCGTGAAGCCAATGCCTTCATCCGTCCGTCGCCCTCGCGCACGGAGCTTGGCGGCGTTGCCCGTCGCACCCGCGAGACGGCCGCCCTCTGCGAGGCCGCCGGCTATGACGTTGTGCTGATCGAAACCGTCGGCGTCGGGCAATCCGAGACGGTCGTGGCAGACCTATCCGATCTCTTTGTCCTGCTGATCGCACCGGCCGGAGGGGACGAATTGCAAGGCGTGAAACGCGGTATCATGGAGGTGGCCGATCTCATCCTTGTCAACAAGGCCGACGGCCCCCTGAAAGCTCAAGCTCACCGGACTTGCGCAGACTATTCCGGCGCGCTCCACCTAATGCGCGCCCGGCCGCAGGATCCGCCCGGTTTTCCAAAGGCCGTCCCCGTATCCGCAGTGTCGCGCGACGGCCTGGCGGAGGCGTGGACGGACATGACCGCACTCGACAGCTGGCGCCGAGAGACCGGCCATCGCGCCTCCCGCCGCGCCGCACAAGCGCGGGCGTGGTTCGAATACGAAGTGCGGCAAGGCCTGCTCGCCCGTCTCTCCTCCAACCCCGCAACGCGCAAATCCATGTCTGAACTCGGAGATGCGGTAGCCGCCGGGCAAACCTCCGTCAGCGACGCAGCGGCGCGCCTTCTGTCCACGTTCGACCTCGACGCTGACTAACGCCCGTCTCCCTGCCGAACGCCACGGCGTACGCTTCCCGGGCGACCAGCTCAAGCCTTCCGACGGCTGCCCGCCTCCGGGCGCTCCACCCCTCCTTCTTCTTGCTCCAAATACCGTCGCCGAAGGCGAAACCGCCCTATCCGCCCAGGGTTCGTTTCAGCAGCGATAGCCAATTGTCGCGGGCAACCGCCGCGACAAGTTCCGGGCCATAGCCATGCTGGCGCATCGCGTCGATCAAGAGGGGGACCCCGGTCACATCGCCCACAAAGTCGGGCAGCTGCGCCCCGTCGAAGTCCGAGCCGATACCCACGCCAGCCTCACCAAGGTGCGTCAGCAGATGGTCGAGATGGCGCAGCACAATATTCGGCCCCATGTCGCGCCGCGCCCGGCCGTCCGGCCGCAAAAAGAAAGTCGCGAGGTTCAGCCCGACCATGCCGCCCGTCTCAGCGATCTGCGCAAGCTGACGATCCGTCAGGTTTCGTGGACTGGGACAGATCGCATGCGCATTGGAGTGCGTGGCCACCAGCGGTGCATCCGACAGGCGGGCCACATCATCGAAGCCTTTCTCATTGAGATGGCTGAGGTCGATCATGATGCCGAGTGCATTGCATTCGCGGACAAGCCGCTTGCCGGTGTCCGTCAGGCCCGGCCCCGTGTCCGGCTGACCTGGAAATCGAAAAGGCACCCCTTCGCCAAAAATCGTCGGGCGTGACCAAACCGGCCCCAGGGATCGCAGGCCCATGGCGTAAAAAGCGTGCAACGCGTTCAGGTCTGCGTCGATCGCTTCGGCGCCTTCCATGTGCATCATCCCGGCAATCTTGCCTGCGTCCATGGCCGCCGTCAGCTCCGCAACGCTGCGGCACTGTGCAAATGCCTGCGGTGCCGTGCGTTCCATCCACATCAGGAGCCCGGCCTGCCCTAGCGCGACCTGTTGCGCCGGACCCAGGCTCACATCGGGCAGTTCCGGAAGCGAAAAAGGGCCGTCCTTCATACGCTCTTCAAAGCGCTTGCCGCCCGGCCGCTCCGATGGCGGAACGAAGATCGCGAAGAGACCGCCTGCAAAGCCCGCCTCGCGCATGCGCGGCAGGTCGAGATGACCGCTGTCATTGCGTTCTGTCCAGATCTGTGCGCGATCGCTCTCGTGGGACCAGAGCCGCAGCAGAAAATCGTTGTGCCCGTCAAACACGGGTTCGCGGGTTGTGTACGCGCCGGCGGCGGTTCCGCCGCGGGTGGGGGCCTCGTTCGGGGAATCTGTCGCGTCTTGCATACGGGCTCTCCTTTGTGCGCTTAGGTAGGCTCTGATGCCGGGCACAGCCAGCCCCGAGAATCGCCTTGACACGCTGCGCGCCAACGTATTGAACGGCGCAATCCAATTCAGGGCGCCCCGGAGGTCCGGGCGGCGCCCTTTTCAATTCGACCACACGGGCGGCGCGGCGCAGGACGGTGCGCACCGGAGCCCAGACCAAATTGAGGATCGTCCGATGTCGCGCGTCTGCGAACTGACCGGTAAGCGCCCCATGACGGGGAACAACGTGAGCCACGCCAACAACAAGACCCGCCGCCGCTTTCTGCCCAACCTGCAGGATGTGACGCTGATCTCCGATGCGCTGGGGCGCTCGTTCAAGCTGCGCATCTCGGCAGCGGCGCTGCGGACGGTCGATCACCGCGGTGGACTCGACGCGTATCTGGCCAAAGCCAAGGACGCCGAGCTCTCGGATCGCGCGCTGAAAATCAAGCGCGAGCTTGAGAAATCCGCAGCGCCCGTCGCCGAGGCGTAACCTCTCCGATCTGTCCGAAGCGCGACGCCGCAGAGCTGCTGCACCTTTCCGTCGCACGATCAATGGCTTTCTACGGCGCGCTCTTTTTGGAGCGCGCCGGTTTTCTTTTCTCCAGTCGCCCCCAAGAAGGCTGCGGCACGGCGCGCGTTCCGTGACGATGTCCTTTCTTCTGCGAGCAACTTGACCTATCGCAGAGCCATGGTCCGGCTCGTGATCCCTTTGGCCCTGGCACTTCTCGTCACCGTCTCGTCGGTCGGCTGGGGTGTTGCGCTGGGCAGGGTGCCCCCGGCGGGCAGCGTCACGCTCTGTACGGGGCATGGCGTTGTCACGATCTTTGTCGACGCCGACGGAATGCCCGTCGAACGCGTGGTCCTCTGCCCTGATTGTGCCATTGCCGCACCCGTGCCGGGCCCGCTGGCCATACCAGCGCGCGCGACGCGCCTCAGCAGAGACACACAGGGGCAGGCACGTGCTCAGCCGGTGCGCCCTGCGGCGCCATGGTCTCGCACGACGGCACGCGGCCCGCCAGTCTTCGCCTGACCCCGACAGAGCCGACCTTTCAAATGCCTGCGCCGCCCGGCCTCCCGGGTGAGCGCCTTCCAAGGAATGCGATCATGCTATCCGTGAAAACCATCCTGACCGCCGCTGGCGTCAGTCTCTTGACCCTGCCTGCTCTCGCGGGCGCCATCGTCGTCGACGATCCCTACGCCCGCGCAGCATCTCCCAACGCGAAATCCGGCGCGGCCTTCATGGTCCTGACCAACACCGGGAGCGAGGATGACCATCTCGTGTCCGCGTCTTCGGACATCTCGGCCCGTGTCGAACTGCACACCCACAAGATGGATGGCGACGTGATGCGCATGATCCATGTCGAGGAGGGGTTCGTTCTGCCGGCGGGTCAATCCATTGCGCTGGAGCGGGGGGGCAAGCACGTCATGTTCATGGGGCTGAACGCTGCGCTTGAGCAGGGCAACGTCGTCGAGGTGACGCTGACTTTCGAGAAAGCGGGCGATATTGTCGTTCAGATTCCCGTCGATCTGGAGCGGGCGCCGAAGGGCCATGGCCACGACCATGGGCACAGCCACGGGCATGGGGATCACGACCACTCTCCCCCTACGAACTGACAATGAAAGCGGCGCCCTTGGGGCGTCGCACCCCTGCTCGAGGGGAGAGAGCGGTGCAACGACGGTGCGATCCGTGCGGCGGGCGGCGCTGCACCGCGCGAGGCAAGGCTTTGCAGGATCGCTGCCGCGCGTCTATTCGGCCGCGTCCGCGGTTTTGTCGAGGTTGAAGAGCGTGCGGTAGGCGGCGTTGGAGCGGCTGAGGGCGGCGTGGCGATCGAACCCGGCGAGCCGACCCTCCTGCAAAAAGAGCACACGGTCGACATAGGCCAGCGTCGCCGCACGGTGGGTGACAAAGAGCAGCGTTGCGCCGGACTGGGTGGCGATCAGGTTCTCCATGATCCGGCGCTCATTGGCAGCGTCGAGCGCACTTGTCGCTTCGTCGAAGATCAGTACGCGGGCGCCGCGCAGGAGTGCGCGGGCGATGCCGACACGCTGGCGCTGCCCGCCGGAGAGGAACGCGCCCCCGGGGCCGACCTGCGCGTCGATCCCACCATCTGCGGCCAGCACGTCGTCCAAGGCGGCGCGGCGGACCGCTTCGATGACGGCGGCGTCCTCCGCGTCGGGGCGTCCGTCGCGGACATTTTCGCGGACGGTGCCCTCAAAGAGAAACACATCCTGCGCGATAAGGGCGATGGCGTTGCGCATCGCGGGCTCGGAGAGATCGCGCAGATCCTGCCCGCCGATCCGGATCGTTCCCGCGGTCGGATCGTAGAAACGTTGCACAAGGTCGATCAGCGTCGTCTTGCCCGCGCCGGAGCCGCCGACGATGGCGATGCGCTCGCCCGCTCGTATGTCAAGCGACACGTCGTGCAGTGCCGGCGCATTCTCGGAATAGGCAAACGACACCGCGTCGAACGTAATGCTGGGTTGGCCTGCGAGCTCCGCATTTCCGCCCTGGGGGCGGCGGGGCGGTGCCTCGAGGATCTCGTACATCTGCTGCACGTGGGCGAGGCTCTTTTGCACGTCGACCCAGAGCTTCGACACCCGCTCGGCAGGCTGATAGGCCAGCAGGAACGCGGTGATGAAGGCGGTGAACTCCCCCGGACTCTGCCCGACGGTGATCGTCTGCCACGCGGCGTAGACAACGAACCCACCCAGCACGAGCCCGCCCATGACCTCCATCGCGGGCATGGTAGCGGAGGTCGCCTTGGCGATGCTGAGAATCCGCTCCTCTAGCGCGTCGACGGCGGCATTGAAGCGCGCCTTGGACTTTTCCTCCAGACCGTAACTCTTGATCGTGCGCACCCCGTCGAAGGACTCCGTGCCGAGGGCCTGGAGCGTGCCTGTCAGCTCTTTTTCCACCCGTGCGACGGACTTGATGCGGCGGGAGAGCGTCGAGATCAGCAGAAAGATCGCCGGAAAGAGGATCAGGCTGACGAGCGACATCAGCGGGTCTTGCCAGATCATCACGGCCAGCAGCGCGATGACGGTGAGCCCGTCCGTCAGCAGCCGGTTGGCGAGGCCGACCACGACCTTGCCCGCCGCCTGTCCGTAGAGTTTGACATCGGCCATGTGCTTGGCAGCGGGTGTGCCAAGGAAATGCCAGACGTCCTTGTCGAGAAACGCCGCGAAGACGCGCTTTTGCGTGGCGGCCGAGACGCTGCGCGCAAAGACGACGCCGACGACCGCATTGGCGTAATCCGACCCCGCTTTGGCGAGCGCCAGGCCGACAACGAGCGCGGCGATGCCGTAGGCGGCCACTGCATCGCCCGCCACGAAGACATCGTTGACGATCAGCTTGGTGGACCAGGCGAAGGCCGCCGTGAAGCCCGCGACACCCACCATGCACACCAGCGACAGCGCGTAGAGCTTCCAGCGAGCGGGCACCGCCTCGCGCAGAAGGCGCATCGCGATTTCGGAGGGGCTCAGGTTGGAAGCGGGGCGGACATCGGCCATGGCGCAGAGCTATGCACAATCGGGCGCGTGTGCAAATGCGGTGCGGTTTCGCGCGCGGGCGAACTGCGCTAGAGGGGGCTATGGCTGCGCCCCGGATCCTCTTTGTCTGTCTCGGCAACATCTGCCGCTCCCCCACGGCGGACGGGGTTGCGCGCGCGATGGCGTCCGCGCGCGGGCTGGATGTCGTGATCGACAGCGCAGGGACCGGTGCCTGGCACGTGGGCGATCCTCCGAACCCGGCCATGCAACGCGCGGCCTCTGCGGCCGGATACAACCTGTCCGGGTTGCGTGCGCGCGTCTTCACGGCGGCCGACTTTGCGGCGTTTGACGTTATCTACGCGATGGACCGCCAGAACCGCGCCGATATCGAGGCGCTGCGGCCCGCTGGGTCAGCCACCCCAGTGCATCTCTTTCGGGAGCATGACCCGGAGGGGCCGGGTGATGTCCCCGACCCCTATTACGAGGGCGGCCATGAGGGTGTCGTCCGCCTGATCGAGCGCACTGTGGCACGGATCCTCGACGCGGTGCCGTAGCGGTGCATCGCGGTGCCTGGAGGTCAACGCAATCGGAAAGCGCTGTGGCGCCGGGTGCCCACGCAGTTCTAGCTGCAGACGTTCGTCGCCGTGCGGCCAAAGTCGCGCCAGCGGGCCCAGAACGCATCATCCGCGGGCGTATCCGATTTGCGCACTTTCTGGGCGCGCTGCGGGTCCTTGAAGAACCGCGCGCCCTTGCGCTGGTCGGGGCCGGTGAGGATCTGGTCGGCGACGCGCTGGATGCAACTGCAGAGCACGGGCGTCGCCGCCCGCCGGTCGGACTGGTTGCAGGCGCGTTCGATGCGCCGCGCTTCAGCTTCATTGGCCGGAAGCACGATGGCCACCGGAAGGGCCAGGGAAAAAACAAGAAGGGACGTTGTGAGTATTCGCATGGGCTGCCTCATGATGCGGGCGGATGCCCTCTGCGGGGCATTCCGCGGTGTGCGCCCGACGGTTTATGCACAATCAGGGCTGAAATTCAATCTTTGCCCGGACGGGGTAAACAAAGGGTCAAGCCCGCTCGTCCTTGGGCGAGGCCATCACGACGTAGGTCGTGATGGCGTTGACCTGGGGCACGGTGCCCAGACGCTCTGTGTGAAAGAGCTTGTAGGCCGCAAGATCCCTGGCTTCGACACGCAGCAGATATTCGACGCCACCGGTGATGTTATGACACTCCCGCACTTCTGGCGCATTGGCCATCGCGCGCTCGAAGGCTTCTTGCGCCACCTTTGTGTGCGACGAGAGGCCGACTGTGACATACGCCGTGAAGCCCGCCCCCCGTGCTTGCGGGTCGACAACCGCGCGATACCCGGTGATGATACCGCGCCGCTCAAGCGACGTGACCCGGCGCAAACAGGCGGACGGCGACAGGCCGACTCGCTGCGCCAGCTCGGTGTTCGGCAGGCGCGCCTCGCGTTGCAGGATGCGCAATATTCGCGCGTCGATCGGGTCAAGATCGGTCATATTGCGCGTGTGTCTGGCGGTAAACGGCTGTGATCGCAACCATTCCCCAGATACTTTCCTCTATCGTTGCGCCATGGCTTACGAAATTCTCTCTGCGCTTGCTGTCTTTGCCTTTGTCTCGTCGATCACGCCGGGGCCGAACAATCTGATGCTCATGGCGTCCGGCGCGAACTTTGGGGTGCGACGCACCATCCCTCATATGCTGGGGATCTCGTTGGGGCATGCGCTGATGGTGTTTCTTGTCGGTATGGGTCTGGCCGCGGTCTTCACCGCATGGCCGCCCGCGCTGGTCCTGCTCAAGATCGTGAGCGCCGGCTACATGCTCTGGCTGGCCTGGCGCATCGCACATGCCGCCGCCCCGGGGGAGGGACAGGCCGGGGGGCGTCCGTTCAGCTTCTTGCAGGCCGCCGCGTTCCAATGGGTCAACCCCAAGGCCTGGGCCATGGCGCTGACGGCGGTGACCGTCTACGCGCCGGGTACCGGACTGGCCGCGATGCTCGTCGTTGCGGCGGTTTTCGCAGCGGTCAACCTGCCGAGCGTCAGTGTCTGGGCCTGGTTTGGCCAACAGGTGCGGCACCTGCTGACCAATCACACGCGGCTGCGGGCCTTCAACTGGACGATGGCCGTTTTGCTCGTCGCCAGCCTTTGGCCAGTTCTGATGTTGTGACCTGCGCGCCTGCGGCGTCCGTGCTTGGGGGAGCTCGGCGGTGGTGCACCCGCCGCGGGCGGCTCAGGTGAGCGAAGCGGTGTCTTTGGTCCCCGACGTCGACAGCACTTGGTCCGCAGAGCCGACGATCAGCGGATCCGGAAGGGTCGCGATGGCGGGGTCCTTGCCGGGATAGTCGAGCGTCGACAGGAAGTGGCGCATGCAATTGAGCCGCGCGCGTTTCTTGTCGTTGGATTTGATGATCGTCCACGGGGCGTCGGCGGTATCCGTGTAAAAGAACATCGCCTCCTTGGCGTCCGTATACGCGTCCCATTTGTTGAGGCTCGCCTTATCGATCGGGCTGAGCTTCCATTGCTTGAGCGGGTCGGTCTCGCGCGACTGGAAGCGCCGCCTTTGCTCGCGGCGTGTCACGGAGAACCAGTACTTGTAGAGCCTCAGACCTGAGCGCACGAGCATGCGCTCAAGCTCTGGCGCCTCGCGCATGAACTCGAGGTACTCATGGGGCTCGCAAAAGCCCATCACGCGCTCGACCCCGGCGCGGTTGTACCAGGAGCGGTCGTAGAAGACCATTTCGCCGGACGTGGGTAACTCGCTGATATAGCGTTGAAAGAACCACTGGCCCTTCTCTTCCCACGTCGGTTTGTTGAGGGCGACAACCCGAGCGGCGCGTGGATTCAGGTGTTCGGTGAAGCGCTTGATGGTGCCGCCCTTGCCCGCCGCGTCGCGCCCCTCAAAGAGCAGGACGAACTTCTCGCCGGTCTCCTGTGCCCAGAGCTGGACCTTCAGGAGCTCGGCCTGCAGGGCGGCTTTCTCCGCTTCGTATTGCCGGCGGCCCATCTTGCGCTTGTAGGGATAGCGGCCCTGCTCAAAGCTCACCGGTTTGTCTTCGCGCGCGGTGAGATGGTCGTCGACCTCGATGCCCTGGGCCTCGGCCGATGCG
>JBCCYI010000085.1:0-17321 GCA_039189975.1 Pseudomonadota bacterium | reverse complement strand
TTGGAGGACAGGGCCTTTCAAGATGCGGCGCGCGGTTTGACGATGTCGGACCGCCTCCGGCGGCGGTATTTTCAGCAAGAAGAAGACGGGGGTCAGGCGGGGTTCTTGGCGGGAGTGGCGGAGAAGCCAGCCTCTCGCATGAGCCTGTCGGACGCCGCTTCGACCCTGGTTTCGAGGTCTGCCATAAGGTCGGGCACGGGACGGCCCGGTGGGATCGGGTCGAGAAACTCAAGTACGGCAAGGCCCGGCTTGCGGGCGATTCCGATGCGGGGCCAGAAAACGCCGACATTGGTGGCGGCGGGCACGCAGGGCTGGGACAGTTGATCGTACAGAACGCCGGTGCCAATCTTGTAGGGAAGGCGGGCGCCCGGGGCGACACGGGTGCCCTGGGGATAAATCACGAGCTGGCCGGGCAGCGCAGTGCCCTCAGCGACGCGCCGCTTCATGGTCGCGATCGCTTCGGCGCGGCGGCCGCGATTGACCGGGACGCAGCCGATGCGCTGGGCATACCAGCCCAGGATCGGGGCCCATTTGAGCGACGACTTCATGATGAACTTCGGGCGCGGCAACACGGAGACCAAGAGGATGATGTCGAAGAAACTCTGGTGTTTGGAAGCGACGAGCACCTCGTTCTGAGGCACGGTTCCGCGGATCTCGGAGGACAGGCCCACCATCCAGCGCGCGGTCCAGCGCACCCAGCGGCAATAGGTGCGGACGCCGCGGTAGGCCCAGGTTCTGTCGATCATGGCGAGGGGGGTGAAGTAGAGCGCCAGGACCAGCATCATCACGTACATCTGGATGACGAAGAAGAGAGAGCGAATCCACTGCATGGGCATGGTGTTTCGCACTTCTGGATGCACTGCAAGCGTCTGCGGCCAGGCTGGGCGGGGTCGACGGCGAAAGGCTGTGGCAAGTGTGTCTCGATTGGCAACAGTCGAGGTTACTCGGTCAAACTTTTGACGTATTTCCTTTGAAGCCCGGTCGGCGCGCCGGTAGCGTACGCTCGGGCCGACCGGGCTCGTCTGGAGGGAAATGCGACTTACCTGCCCAAACTGCGGCGCGCAATATGCGGTCGATCCAGCTGTGATTCCGGACGATGGTCGGGATGTGCAGTGTTCGAGCTGTGGGCACACGTGGTTTCAGCTGCACCCGAGCGCGATGGCCGAGCCCGAGGAGCCGCCGGTGGAGGAGACGCTGCCCCGGCGGGCGACGGATCCGGATGCGATGCGCGTGCTGCGCGAGGAGGCCGCCCTGGAGCAGGCCGCGCGTGCGGCAGAGCGGGCGCCGCTGGAGAGCCAGGGAGAAATGGAGATCCCGGCCCAAGAGGCGCGTGCCGACAGACCGGGAGCGCGCGACGCCGTCGCGGGGACCGAGGCGGGGGCCCGGGCGGCGACATTCGACCTGGCGCGTCCGGGTGGTGTTGTTCCCGATGAGGAGCGCGGCCTGCGGCCGGCGCCCCGACGCGCGCTTTTGCCCGATATCGAGGAGATCAACTCGGCAATTGGCTCGAGCGCTGATCACGGCGACGATCCCTCCCCCATCGCGACCGCTCAGCGCCGCGCGCGCGAGGCGCGAAGTGCGCGGATGGGCTTCGGCATTGCCGTAGGGTGTTTCGCCATTCTGACGCTTCTTTACTCGCAGGGGCCGCGCATTGCGGCGTCGGTGCCGGCCTTTGCCCCTGCGCTCAACGCATATGTCGGTGTGATTGACAGCGGGCGGTTGTGGCTCGATGGGGCGCTTCGCGCTGCTGTAGCACCGTCGGACAGCGCAGAAGGCGGCGCCGCGACCGAGGGTTAGGCGCGACACGGCCCGTCAGGAAACGCCTTGCGACTTGGCGCGCAAGGATATAACGGATCTCGCGACTTATGCGAAACATCCTTGCGAGGGCACCATGAGCTTCCGTATCCAACCACCCGCACCGGCGATCCCGAACCGCTGTCAATTGTTTGGCCCGGGATCGCGGCCAGAACTCTTTGAAAAGATGGCGGCGTCGGCGGCGGATGTGATCAACATCGACCTTGAGGACAGCGTTGCCCCGGACGACAAGGCCCGGGCGCGGGAGGCGGCCGTGGCGGCGACGCATGACATCGACTGGGGGCGCAAGACGCTCTCAGTGCGGATCAACGGGTTGGACAGCGGCTACTGGTACCGAGATGTGGTGGACTTGCTCGAACAGGGCTCCGAACGCCTGGACCGGATCATGATCCCCAAAGCTGGCTGCGCCGAAGACGTCTACGCCGTCGACGCGCTTGTGTCCTCCATCGAGATGGCTACGGGGCGCTCAAAGAAACTCCAGTTTGAATGCATCGTGGAAACGGCGGCCGGAATCTGCCACGTCGAAGAGATCGCAGCGGCGTCGCCGCGCATGGTCGCAATTTCGCTTGGGGCGGCGGACTTTGCCGCGTTCATGGGCATGCAGACAACCGGCATCGGCGGCACGCAGGACAATTACTATATGGTGCATGGTGGGCAGAACTATTGGCCAGACCCATGGCACTGGGCCACGGCGAAGATCGTTGCGGCTTGTCGGACGCATGGGGTCCTGCCGGTTGACGGGCCGTTTGGCGATTTTTCCGATGCCGAGGGCTTCAAGGCACAAGCCCTGCGCGTGGCAACGCTCGGCATGGTGGGCAAGTGGGCCATCCACCCCAATCAGGTGACCGCGGTGAACGAAATCTTCACGCCTTCGGCGGAGAAGGTCGAGGAGGCGCGAGAGATCCTGGCGGCGATGGAACAGGCAAAGGCCGAAGGCAAAGGCGCCACGACCTACAAGGGCCGCTTGATCGACATCGCATCCATCAAACAGGCGGAAGTTGTCGTCAAAGCCGCGGAGATGATCGCGGACTAGCTCCGCCGAAACACGTCCTCGCGGTGTCGCTCGGTGGCGGCACCGCGCCCACGCCGCTATCCGAGACCGGAGATCGGGCGCCCACGGCCCGCGCGGAGCGCCGAAAATTCGTACGAATTTTCGTGCCCAGACCAACCCTTACGCTAGACCAACAACGCGAAGGCGAGAACGCCGACAGGGATGAGCCCGGTGTCGCGGTTCGATCTAAAGATCGAGAGGCAGCCCTCTGGGTCGTCAATATCGAGCCGGCTCATCTGCCACACCATATGCCAGCCCATCGCCCCCGCGCCCAGAATACTGACCGTCAGTGCCAGCAGGTTTCCCCCCGTGGCGACGGCAAGGATGAGGCCGATCGTCATCAACAGGACGGTCGCCATCATGAACCCGCGCAGCCACACCTTCGTCGCCGCACCAAAGAGACGCGCCGTCGACTTGATGCCGATGAGAGCGTCATCTTCCTTGTCCTGATGCGCGTAAATCGTATCGTAGAAAAGGGTCCAGGCGATGCCCGCGAGGTAGATCATCAGGGGCGCCCATCCCAAGCTGCCGGTCGCCGCCGCCCAAGCCAACAGCGCGCCCCAGTTGAAGGCCAAGCCCAGAAAGATCTGTGGCCACCAGGTAAACCGCTTGGCAAAGGGATAAATCGCAACCAGTCCGAGCGAGGCGACGCCAAGAGCGATGGCCAGGGGATGAAACGTGATCAGGATCAGGAAGGCCAAAAGCGACTGCACGATGGCCCAGATCAAGGCCTGGCGCGGCGTGACCTGGCCGGAGGGCAACGGACGCGACCGCGTCCGCTCCACTCGGCCATCAAAATCGCGGTCTGTCAGATCGTTCCACGTACACCCCGCGCCCCGCATCAGGAAAGCCCCGAGGGCACAGCCGACAAGGATCCACGCATGCTGCGCCTGCCAGCCCACCGCGTGCGCGGCGGCAAACACCGACCACCAGCACGGCAGCAACAGCAGCCACGTCCCGATCGGGCGGTCCACGCGGGACAAGCGCAGATATGGCCGCCACGCCACCGGCGCGCGCGTGTCGACCCAGTTGCGGTCGATCGCGTCCGCCACGCGGCCATCGTCGGGCGCGTTCCCCTCGGAGGTCCGGGTGCCGGGGGTTGTGGATTGTGCGTCGGGCTCGGATGAGGTCATGTGGGTCAGGACTCGCGATAGCATCACGACAGCCAGTCGAGGCAGGCCATGGGACAGGTGAGGCTCTATGTAGAGCAGACGCTCGCCGCGGGGCAATGGATCGTGCTGCCGCGTGATCAAGCCCACTACCTCTTTGGAGTAATGCGCCTCACGGTTGGCGATACGCTCGCTTTGTTCGACGGGATCACCGGCGAATGGCGCGCCGAAGTCCGCGAGGCGGGCAAACGCGGCGGCAAGCTGATATGCCAGGAGCGCCTGCGGCCCGTGCAGCAACCGCCGGACCTTTGGCTCCTCTTTGCCCCCATCAAGAAGGCGCGCACGGACTTCATCGTCGAGAAGGCGACGGAAATGGGCGCATCGCGCATCCATCCGGTGCAGACCGAATTCACAAATGCCGAACGCATACGCCGCGACCGGTTGCAGGCCCATGCCGTGGAGGCGGCAGAGCAATGCGGTGGCACCTTCGTGCCGGAGGTGGCGCCGCTCGCGCGACTCGCCGACCTGCTGCACACATGGCCCGAGGACCGGCAACTCATGTTCTGCGACGAAGCACGCGTCGGTCAGAGCGTCGCGACCCTTGCCAGCCCACCGGGCCCTTGGGCGATCCTGATCGGGCCAGAAGGCGGCTTCTCGCAGACGGAGCGGTCGCGACTGGCCGCTATGCCACAAGCCCATCCTGTCTCGCTCGGCCCGCGCATCCTGCGGGCAGACACCGCCGCCGTCGCCGCGCTCACGCTGTGGCAATGCGGGTTGGGAGACTGGCGGTGAGCGTCCCGCGGGCCACCGAGCGGCGCCTCACCCCGACCCATGGCGTTTTGTTTGCGGCCCAACGAGCCGCCGCGTACAACCCATGGGCGATGCGCTTCCGGCGACCGGGCTGCGTCGCGATGCTCCACGTCGTCCGGTCCGCCAGCCATGCCACGATACTCCCCGGCGCAAGCAGTAAAATCTGATACGCGAGGCACAGCACAATGAGCTTCATCCGACCCGAAGCGATGGCCACGCTGACCAAGTGGCGCGAAGTGGCGCTGAGCCTTGCAGGCATCGCCTTTGGCGGCTGGATCATGTTGCGGGGCGGCTGGTTTTATGGGGTCGTCGGCGGTCTGATCGGCGCCTTTGCGCTGGGTCTCGCGCTTACGGGCTGGCGCCGGATGCGATTTCGCAGCGATGCCGTCGCACCCGGAATCGTCCGGTACGACGAGGGCGCCATCGCCTATTTCGGACCTGAGAGAGGCGGCGTAATCGCGCTTTCGGAAATCAGCGAAATCGCAGCCGTCAACGGGCCGACGGGGCTTTTATGGCGCATCAGCCAAATCGACGCAGCGCCTGTAGAAATCCCCACCGGCGCACAAGCCGCGGACCGGCTCTTTGACACATTCGCCGCGCTACCCGGCGCCCGGCCCCGCGCTTTTCTTGATGCGGTAGAGCATCCGCCAGAGGGCCAGCGTGTCCTTTGGCGACGGACAACACCAGAGCGTGAGGCGGCTCTGCCGCGGGCTTGACAGCGCCAGCCCCGCGGCGCACGACGCGGGACGGACACTCGCAGCAACGGGAGCGCACGCCCATGTCCATTCCCCAATCGGGCGGTGGCCCGATCGAGCGGCCCGAGCAGCTTGCCGAATACCTCGCCGACGGGTGCAAGCCCAAGGACGATTGGCGCATCGGCACCGAGCACGAGAAGTTCGGCTATTGCAAGGACACGCTGAAGCCACTGCCATACGAGGGCGACCGCTCCGTCCGGGCGGTGCTCGAAGGGCTGCGCGACCGGTTCGCCTGGTCCCCGCTCTACGAGGGCGACCACATCATCGGCCTGGAAAAGGACGGCGCCAACGTCAGCCTGGAGCCCGGCGGCCAGCTCGAACTTTCCGGCGCGCCGCTCCGCACGATCCACGAGACCTGCGACGAGGTGAACGTCCACCTGCGCGAGGTGAAGTCCGTGGCCGACGAGATCGGCGTCGGGTTCATCGGTCTCGGCGCCGCGCCCACCTGGCGTCACGAGGACATGCCCCGCATGCCCAAGGGCCGCTACAAGCTCATGACGGAATATATGGGGCGCGTCGGCACGCACGGCACCCAGATGATGTATCGCACCTGCACGGTGCAGGTGAACCTCGACTTCGCCTCCGAGCCCGACATGGTCCAGAAGATGCGCGTGGCGCTGGCGTTGCAGCCGGTGGCGACCGCACTCTTTGCCAATTCGCCGTTCTTCGAAGGCGCGCCCAATGGTCACAAGTCCTGGCGCTCCCGCGTCTGGCGCGACCTCGACGCCGATCGCACCGGGATGCTGCCCTTCGTCTTCGACGAGGGCTTCGGCTTCGAGGCCTGGGTGCAATACGCGCTCGATGTCCCGATGTACTTCGTCTACCGCAACGGCACCTATGTCGACGCGCGCGGCCAGTCTTTCCGCGACTTCCTGAAGGCCGAGCTGCCCGCGCTCCCCGGCGAGGTCGCCACCCTCTCGGACTGGGCCGACCATCTGACGACGATTTTCCCTGAAGCGCGTCTGAAAAAGTTCATCGAGATGCGCGGCGCCGACGGTGGCCCGTGGCGCCGTCTCTGCGCCCTGCCTGCGTTCTGGGTCGGTCTGACGTATGATCAATCCGCCCTCGACGCCGCGTGGGACCTGGTCAAAGGCTGGGACGCCGAGACCCGCGAGGACTTGCGCATCGCCGCATCCGTTTCGGGCCTAGCGGGCGAGGCATCGGGCGTCCGGCTGACCGATGTCGCCCGCGAAGCCCTGGCGATTGCACAAGCGGGGCTCAAAGCGCGCGCCATGCCGGGGGCAGGCGGCCTGATCCCGGACGAGACCCACTTCCTCAACGCCCTGCAAGAGAGCTTAGAGACAGGCCAGGTCCCCGCCGATGAGTTGCTTGCGCGCTACCATGGCGACTGGGGCGGCCGGCTGGACCCGATCTTTGCCGAATACGCCTACTAGCGCGGGGGGCAACAGAGCGCGTCGCCCCAGGGCTCCAACCTGCCTCTACCCGTCGCCCGCGAGCGGGTCCGAACCAAACCGATTGTCTCCGTCGGTCCCCTTCTGCACAAAGAAGTACAGCAGGACGAGAAAACCGAGGATTGGCACGAAAATCAGAAGATACCACCAGCCGGACATGTCCTTGTCGTGCAACCGGCGCACCGCCACGCCGATCGACGGCAGCAGGATGGCCAGGGAAAAGAGAGTACTGATCAGCCCGTTTGGCGTGCCATCATCGCCGTAGCCAAAGATGATACCGTCCAGAATCGACAGCACGATCCCAACCACCAGCCCAAAGAGCGCAAACCACCAGAACTCGGCCCGGCGCGCCCGCCCGGAGAACGTTGCGTATTTGCCGAGGACAACTTGTACGGCTTCGAAAAATCCCATGGATACGGTCCTTGTTGCTGCATTGTGCGCTTTGTGCCCAAAGGGTGGGTCACCGCGCAAGACGTAAGGCGCACGCTAGGAAAACCTAAGCCTCCGGCGTCACATTGAGGCCGCGCACAAAGGCTCGTACCTTGGCCTCGGACATCGCACAGGGGGCCAGCCGAATGCCCCGCGCGAGGCGGTAGAGGTTCAGCGATACGTCATCGGACCCATCCAGAGCGTTCCCAACGCGCTTTTCCGCACGCCCAGAGACAAACCCGCTCCGCGTGACCACCCAGCGCCGTCCGCCAAACCTTGCGAAAACGGTGCCCCAGGGCAATCTGTCAAAGGTCGCGAGAAACGCCGCGTCTTGCGGTGTCACGACTTACCGATCCGCGGCTCCGTTCCCGCTGCCAGCCGGTGAATATTGCTCCGGTGCGTCACAAAAACCAGAAAAGCCAGGGCGATGGCCAGCATGACAACGCTCTCCCGGCCCCAGATATGCGCCGAGACCGGGGCGGACAACGCCGCCCCCAGCGCCGCCAGCGACGAGTACCGCAGCCCCGCAGCGACAACGAGCCAGATCCCGCAAGCCGATAATCCAACAGGCCAGGCCAGGGCAATCAGCACACCCAGGAAAGTCGCCACCCCTTTGCCCCCCCGAAAGGCCAAGAACACAGGAAACAGATGCCCGAAGAATGCGGCAAGCCCTGCAACCTGTGCTGCATCCTCTCCCAGCAGAGCCCGCGCCACGAGCACCGCCAGAGCTCCCTTTCCCGCATCACCCACCAGGGTCAGCGCCGCCGCTGGCTTGTTGCCCGTCCGCAGCACATTGGTCGCCCCGATGTTGCCCGACCCGATCGCCCTCAGATCCCCGAGCCCAAAGAGCCGTGCCGCTACGATCCCAAACGGCACCGATCCCAGCACGTAAGCGCCCAGCGCCACAAGCAGCAAAACCAGGGGCGCGTTCTCAGCCAGCGGCATGCCAATCCCTCCCCAGATCACCAGGCTGCTTCATTGTGCCCAAAATATCCTCGCCGAAGGCAACAGACTCATGGCACCGCCCCATGCACCAGCGCGCCACCGACCCATGTCGCCACAACTTTGCCCTCCATCCGGCTTCCGTCAAATGGCGTGTTCTTTGATTTCGATGCCAATTGCGACCGATCCAGCACAAAAGGAGCATCGGGATCAAAGAGCACGAGATCCGCCGGCGCGCCCACGGCAAGCCGCCCCCCCGGCAGACCCAATCGCCGCGCGGGCCCAAAGGACAACGCACGCCAAAGCTCAGCGCGTGTCAGCGCCCCGGCGTGGCACAGCCGCATCGCCGCGGGCAGCAGCGTCTCCAACCCGACCGCTCCGGAGGCGGCCGCCTCGAACGGCAAGCGTTTGCTCTCTTCGTCCTGTGGCGTGTGCATCGAGGAGATCGTGTCGATCAGTCCGCTGCGCACAGCCTCGACGATCGCAAGCCGGTCGTCCTCATCCCGCAGCGGAGGCTTCACTTTGAAGAAGGTCCTGTAGTCGCCGATGTCGAACACGTTGAGCGTCAGATGGTGGATCGAGGTCCCCGCCGTGATGTCGAGCCCGTTGCGCTTGGCACGCTCCAGCGCCGGCAGCGCCCGGGCAGTTGTGATCTGATCGGCGTGATAGGCGCAGCCCGTCATCTCCAGGAGCGCGATGTCCCGGTCGAGCCCCATACGCTCGGCCATGGGCGACACCGCCGGCAACCCCCGCAGCGACGCGAACTTGCCCGAAGTCGCCACCGCCCCGGCCGAGAGCCCCGGCTCCTGCGGATGCGCCACCACCAACGCGCCGAGCCCTCCGGCGTAGCTCAGCGCGCGCGACAGCACGCGGGTGTCCGCGGTCACTCTGTCGCCGTCGGTGAAGGCGACCGCGCCCGCGTCGCGCAGAAACGACAGCTCCGTCATCTCGCGCCCGTCGCGCGCCTTCGTCAGCGCGGCCATCGGCGCGATGCGCACCGCGCATTCCTCCGCCGCGCGCCGTGTGACGAACTCCAGCACTTCGGGCGTGTCGATCGCGGGCGTCGTGTCCGGCCGGGTGACGATCGTCGTCACGCCCCCCCGTGCCGCCGCGCGGCCCGCCGAGGCAAAGCTCTCCTTGTGGCGCTCCCCGGGCTCGCCCACCTTCACCCCGATGTCGACGATCCCCGGCGCCAGGCAGAGCCCGCCGCAATCCAGCGCTCCCGGCGGCACAGCACCCGTGGCTTCCCGCGCGGCGATCCGGCCGCCGTCAATGCTGAGCAGGCCAAGGCTCTCCGTCCCATCCTCGGGGTCGATCAGCCGGGCATTCGCGAGGATCACATCCGCCATCTAGAGCGTCACCCCCGCGGCGGCTGCAATGCGCTGCTGCACGTCCGCAGGCGCGCCGATGTATTTCATCAGATACTTGTCCCCCGATTTCGTCACGACCTGCACCGCCGAGCCCAGCCGCCGCACCATCTCAATGTCGCCCAAGGCAACCGAGCGCTCGATCCCGCCCGCGTCGGACACGGTCCGCACCGATGTCTCGGTCAGCTCAAAGCGCCGCCCCAGCTCTTCGGACGCGAGGTAGACCCCGCGCACCGCGATGGCCAGGACCCCGGCCACCGCACCGACCCAATAGTCGGGGTTGCCCATCCAGTAGAGCACCGCCGTCGCGATCCCCATCGCCGCGGCGCCAAGCCAGAGATGGCTGCGGATGTAGGCCTCGCGGCTGGGGTGGAACGTCGCGACCACGCGCGCGCCGTCGTCCACGGGCCGGTCGTCCTCGGGCGGGGGCGCGGCGGGCGCCGCTTTGCGGGGCCGCGCGCTCGCGAAATCACCCATCGGGCCCGATGCGATCTGCGCGCCGGGCTCGGCATAGGCGCCGACGCAAGTGACACCTGGTGCGAGGTCCAGCGTCACGGGCGTCTCAGCAAAGGCCGTGGACCGGACGACGGCGATGGTGCCTTCGACCGCGTCGAGCGCGGCATGGTCGATCTGGTCGGACGCGATGTCGTAGCCCTGGGCCAGGAACTCGCCGAGGCGCATCTGTGCAAGGTCCGTCACCTCGAAGACCTGCACATCGTCCGCCCCGAGCGTCTCGACCCCGAGGGCGGCGGGCAGCGGCCAGTCCGCCGCGTCCGTCTTCGCCCAGCCCGGTGCACCGGTGGGGGCCGCAAAGACGCGCACCACGCCGCGCTCCCCGGTGATGACGCGCAGGCGCTGCACCTCTGGCGGCGCGCCCTCAGCCATCGGCCATCGCCTCGGCGCGGGCGGCCTTGAGGTTGCGCACCAGCAGGTCCATCGCGGCCATGCGCACCGCGACGCCCATCTCGACCTGTTCCTGAATGACCGAGCGGTTGATGTCGTCGGCCAGCAGCCCGTCGATCTCCACACCGCGGTTCATCGGCCCCGGGTGCATGACGATGGCGTCGGGCGCGGCATGGGCGAGCTTCTCGGCGTCGAGCCCGAACCGGTAGTAATACTCCCGCTCCGAGGGGATGAACCCGCCGTCCATCCGCTCCTTCTGCAGCCGGAGCATCATCACCACATCGGCGCCTTCAAGCCCGGCGGCCATATCGTCCGTCACCTCGACGCCCCAGTCCGCGGCCCCGGAGGGGATCAGCGTCGGCGGGCCGACAAGGCGCACGCGGCTCTCCATCTTGCCCAAGAGCAGGATGTTGGAGCGCGCGACGCGGGAGTGGGAGATATCGCCACAGATCGCGACCGTAAGCCGGTGCAGACGCCCCTTGGCGCGGCGGATCGTCAGCGCGTCGAGCAGTGCCTGGGTGGGGTGCTCGTGGCGCCCGTCCCCGGCGTTGAGCACCGCGCAATTCACCTTTTCGGCCAGCAGGTTGACCGCGCCCGATTGCAGGTGGCGGACGACGAGAAGGTCGGGGTGCATGGCGTTGAGCGTCAGCGCGGTGTCGATCAGGGTCTCGCCCTTTTTGATCGAGCTCGCGGCCATGCCCATGTTCATCACATCGGCGCCGAGGCGCTTGCCGGCAAGCTCAAAGGACGCCTGCGTCCGGGTCGAGGCCTCGAAGAACATGTTGATCTGGGTGAGGCCCTGGAGCGCCTGGCCGTGCTTCTCCGAGGCACGGTTGAGATCCACATAGCTGTCCGCGAGATCGAGCGCCGCCGTGATCTCGGTCGGGTGGAGCGGCTCAATTCCCAGAAGGTGGCGGGCGCGGAATGTCATGGGCTCTCCGGTCGGCCTAGTGTGACCGGCGCCGTTATAGCAGCTTGCGGGGGCGCGGCCAGTGGGCTCTGGGGCGCATCTTGCGCGGCCGCTCCCGGGCCGCGCCGCGCAAGATCAAAGCTGTGTCATTGTCGGGCTCCGCCCCGCGGTCTCGCTGCGCCGTCGGGGCGACACTCCCTCCTAGGGGCTCTCCTGCGACATCGCAGTCCAGCTGGCTATCTCTCGAAGAGATCGGGCGTTGGCGGGCTCTTGGGATCCGGCGCCTGGGGGGCGGAGAGGCCGAGGTGACGCCAGCCCTTGGGCGCCAGCATGCGCCCGCGCGGGGTCCGCTGGATCAGGCCCTGCTGGAGCAGGAAAGGCTCGATCACCTCCTCCAGCGCGTCGCGGGCTTCGGCGAGCGCGGCGGCGAGGGTCTCAACGCCCGCAGGCCCGCCGCCATAGTTCTCCGCCAAAAGCGTCAGGTAGCGGCGGTCGGCAGCGTCAAGGCCGAGCCCGTCGACCCCGAGCCGCGTGAGCGCCCCATCCGCCAAGGCTTGCGTGATGCGGCCGTCCCCCTCGACCACCGCGAAGTCGACGACACGGCGCAGGAGACGCCCCGCAACGCGCGGCGTGCACCGCGCACGGCGGGCGATCTCGCGCACCCCGTCGGGGTCCGACCCGACCCCGAGGAGACGCGCCCCGCGCGCGACGATCTGGCAAAGCTCGTCGACTTCGTAGAACTGGAGCCGGATCGGGATGCCGAACCGGTCGCGCAGCGGCGTGGTGAGGAGGCCAAGTCGCGTCGTGGCCCCCACCAGCGTAAACGGCTGAAGCTCGATCCGGACGGTCCGCGCGGCCGGCCCCTCGCCGATGACGAGGTCGAGCGCGAAATCCTCCAGCGCGGGGTAGAGCACCTCCTCGACGACGGGGCTGAGGCGGTGGATCTCGTCGATGAAGAGTACGTCACGCTCCTCAAGGTTGGTCAGGATCGCGGCGAGGTCGCCCGGGCGGGCCAGCACCGGGCCGGAGGTCGTGCGAAACCCGACCCCAAGCTCGCGCGACATGATCTGCGCCAGCGTCGTCTTGCCGAGGCCGGGGGGGCCATGAAAGAGCGTGTGATCCATCGCCTGGCCCCGCCGCCGGGCGGATTCGAGGAACACCGAGAGGTTGGCGCGCGCTTCGCGCTGGCCGACGAAATCGTCGAGCGACTCGGGGCGCAGGGCGCGGTCGGGCGCGTCCGTATCGAGCGGATCGGGGCGCATCATCGGGTCGGGGGCGGGTGCGGCACCGGAGCTTGGGCCGTGGTCGGTGAGCGGATCGGGCTCGGCCATGGGTCAGCCCTTTGGTGCGAGGCGCTTGAGGGCGCCGCGGATGAGGGCGTTGGCGTCGGTGGCGCCGTCGTCTGCCGCCTCGGCGATGGCGCGGGCGGCTTCGCTTTGGCCGTAGCCGAGGTTTGCGAGCGCGGAGAGCGCATCGGCCTGGCCCGAGGGCGCCGCCGCAGGCGGCGGCGCGGGCGCGGCGGCCGCTTGCGTCCCGCGCCCCTCCTCGATCACCGCGTCGGGGGCCACGGGCTCGGCGCCCATCGCCATCACATGAGCCGCCCGCCCCTGCAACTCGTTGACGACCCGCTGCGCGAGCTTCGGCCCCACGCCCGGGGCCGCCTTCACCGCCGCCCAGTCGCCGAGCGCGATGGCCCGGCTGACACCCTCCGGGCCAAGGGTGCTGAGGATCGCGAGGCTCGCCTTGGCGCCGATTCCCTGAACCGAGGTCAGCAACCGGTGCCACTCCTTCTCCTGGAGGGTCGCGAAGCCGAAGAGCTGGAGCAGGTCCTCGCGCACCAAGAGGTCCGTATGGAGCGCCGCCGCGCCGCCGGGCGCGGGCAGCGCCGCCAGCGTCCGATCCGAGACATGGACGACATAGCCCACGCCGCGCACGTCGAGCACCACATGGTCCGCGCCCTTCCACGCCACCTGGCCGGAGAGCCAGCCGATCATCGCGCGCCCGCCCGTGCGCCCGCCCGCACAAGCGCTGCGGAAAGCCGCCCGGAGGATTGCAGATGATGGGCGTGGCAGAGCGCGATGGCGAGCGCGTCCGCCGCATCGGGCCCGGCCACAATCGCCTTCGGGAAGTGCACACCGATCATATGGGCCACTTGCCGCTTGTCGGCATGGCCCACCCCCACGAGCGCCTTCTTCACCGCGTTGGGCGCGTATTCGCCCACGCTGAGCCCCGCCAGCGCCGGCACCAGGAGCGCGATCCCCCGCGCCTGACCGAGCTTCAGCGTCGCCGCGCCGTCGCGGTTGACGAAGGTCTGCTCGACCGCAGCGGCGGTGGGCTGGTACGTCGCCAGGATCTCGGTGAGCTGGCCGTGGAGCGACACCAGCCGCTCGGCCAGCGTCTCGCCCGCGCTCCGGCACTGGCCGTTGGCGACATGGGTGAGTCGCGCGCCCACCTGCTCGATCACCCCCCAGCCGGTGCTCCGCAGGCCCGGATCGATCCCGATCACTCGCATCGCTGCCTCCTGCCGAGACGCCATCGCGGCTTTGACGCCACAGTTCTTCTGCTCACTTTTAAGTGCGTTAGCACGAAAGTAGAACATCCGCCAGCGCCCCGCTTTCTCACACTTGCCCAAAAGAGACCCATTTGCGACAGCCCAAGGCGCATTCGCGCCGCCAGTCGCCAAAAACGACACCGCAACAGGTCGCAAATAGAGCATTGAGAAGTAACATAAAATTAACCCTGCGAGACATGCGCTCATTGCATGGGAGCGATGCAAAACTTGCCCATTGTGTAGGCACTCCAACCCTCCTAGGTGCGGGTCCAGGAGCAATGCTCCGACGACCAGAACACGTCACATCTCAACACAAGGAGCTGCCGTCATGGCCTTCTACGACTCGACCCGCACCCACGCCACCGGCAGCCTCTCCGGCGCCATCGCAACGCTCATCTCCGAGGTCCGCACCTGGCGCGATGGTATCCTGACGCGCCGCGCCCTGGCCAAGCTGACAGACCGTGAGCTGTCCGACATCGGCCTGCTGCGCTCGGATCTCGACACGATGCCGCGCAGCCCGGGTTCCCGCTTCTGATGAGGCGCCCGGCGGCGTAGAACGCGCCGCGCACACCGGTCATCACGCCCCGTCCCGGATCTCCGGGCGGGGCGTTTTTTGTCTTGGAGATCTCACGCCCGCGGACTGCGCCGTTTGGCGCGCAAGGTCGGGTCCGCCGACTGAGGGTCATCGGGCCAGGGGTGCTTGGGATAGCGCGCGCGCATGTCCTTGGCGACATCCCGGTAGCTCCCGCTCCAGAACCCAGGCAGATCGGTCGTAACCTGTACGGGGCGCCCCGCGGGGGAGAGCAGCGTCACCTGGATCGGCACTTTGTTCGGGCCGACAAGGGGATGCCTTTCTGTCCCGAAGAGCTCCTGGACGCGGGCCGAGATCGCGGGCACGTGTCCAGAGTAGTCGATGGGCAGAGTGCGACCGAGAGGCGTGGTGAATTGCGAGGGCATCTCTGCCTCGAGCCGTTGCAGGGCTGTCCACCCGATCCGGGTGCGCAGTGCATCGGTCACATCGAGCGCGCGGATGTCCTGCGCCGTGCGCACCCCGATCAACGCCGGCAGAAGCCATGTTTCGGCTTCGCGCAACAGGGCCTCCTCCGAACAATCGGCGATTGCGCCGCCGGCGGCGCGATAGAGCTCGGCGCGGATACGCAAGCGCGCAGCGGCGGCGGTCCAGGGAAGGCCCAGGGCACGAACCCCTTCGAGCGCCGCAGCTGCAACCGCCTCAGACGGCGCGTCGCGCCAATGCTGATCTTGCAGGATCAGCGCGCCAAAGACCTCCTGGCGGCGCGCCTCGACCCGCCGCTCCCGCGAGGACCAGACCGCCCGCTCGCGCCATGTGATCTGCGCCGCGAAAAGGCCGCGCAGGTCGGCTTCTGTGAGGGCAACAGCCAGTCGGATACGGGCTTCGCGCCCGTCCCCGTCGAGATCTGTCGCCACGAGGAGCCGTTGACCCGCCAGCGGATCTTCGGTCGACATCGTCGCCCCCTTGCCCCCCGACAGCAGCCAGCGCGGGCTCTGCCCTGGCCGCCGCAAGCCGATCCGGTCCGGGTAGGCCAGAGCGGCGGCCTCGGCCGGGCTCATGCGAGGGGCATCAGGAACCATCCGCGCCAGCCGGCGCGCTTCGGTCCGTATCCGGCGCAATGCGCCCGCCTGGGCGGAGAGATCGCGCGGCGCAGCGAGGGCCCGCAGGCGCAAAGTGAGATCACTCGGCGCCCCCCGAAGTGGATCACGGTCCGACAGGAGGGCGGCCAGCGGCGCCGCGGCCCGGCCCGCGCGCAGCAGCATATGCCCGAGCCGCGGGTGGACGGGCAACGCGGCCAGCGCGCGCCCGTGGTCCGTGATCCGGCCCTCTCGCCCCACGGCGCCCAGTGTCTCCAGCAGCGATCGCGCCTCGGACAAGGGGCCGGCGGGCGGCGGGGTGAGGAACGCAAGGCCCGTCCCCTTCGGATCTCCCCAAAGCGCGAGTTCCAGCGCCAGCGGCGCGAGGTCCGCCACCTCGATCTCGGCAGGCGGAAAAGCCGCAAGCGCCCCTTCCTCGCCCTTCGTCCAAAGCCGATAACAACGCCCTGGACCCAACCGCCCCGCACGACCGGCGCGCTGCGTGGCCTCCGCCCGGCTGACCTTGTCCGTCACGAGCCGCGACATGCCAGATCGCGCGTCAAACCGCGCCCGCCGGGCCTGTCCCGCGTCCACCACCGCCTCGATCCCCTCAATCGTCAGCGACGTTTCGGCGATCGCTGTGGCCAGCACCACCTTGCGCCGCCCGCTCGGCGCGGGCGCGACCGCAGCGCGTTGTTCCTCGAACGGCAACGCGCCGTAGAGCGGTCGGATGTCAACATCACCGATACGGCCGTCGAGGAGGTTCGACACACGGCGGATCTCGCGCTCACCCGGCAAAAAGACCAGGACGGATCCCGCGATCTCCGCAAGGGCCACGCACACCGTATCGGCGACGGCGCGCTCCAACGAGGCGTCGCCCAAGGGCGCGGCGCGGTGCACGAGATCGACAGGATAGGACCGACCTTCGGCCGTGATCACAGGCGCGCCGCCCATCAGCTCTGCGACCGGGGCGGCGTCCAGCGTCGCCGACATCGGCAGAAGCACCAGATCGTCGCGCAGAGCCGCGCGTGCCTCCAGCGCCAGGGCGAGGCCGAGGTCGGCGTTGAGCGAACGCTCATGAAACTCGTCGAAGAGGACAGCCCCGACGCCGTCGAGGCCCGGATCCGACTGCAGCATACGTGTCAGGATACCTTCCGTGACGACATCGATCCGCGTGGCGCGGCTCACCCTGGATTCCCCACGGATCCGGTAACCAACCGACTGACCCACCGCCTCGCCGCGCATCTGCGCCATCCGCTCCGCAGCGGCGCGCGCGGCAAGGCGGCGCGGCTCCAGCACCACAATCCGCCCGTCGATCCAGCCCGCCTCCAGCAGCGCGAGCGGCACCCCTGTGGTCTTGCCCGCACCGGGCGGGGCCTGAAGCACGGCCTGTCCTTTGGCACGCAATGCAGCGATCAGCTCGGGCAAGACAGCCGCCACGGGAAGCGTGGCCGCGCCACCGCCGCGTCGCGCGTCCGACGGGATACGCGCGGGGACCTGCCGGAAGCCGCCCCGCTCCCAGCCGTCGCCTAGTCCGCCCACGGACCGTGATGAGCGCCCGGCAGATCGCGCCGCTCAAATCCATGGCGCCCGAAAAAGTCGCGCTGGCCTTGGATCAGATCCGCTGTGCCCCGCGCCCGCCGCATTGTTTCCGCGTAG
>JBCCYI010000084.1:0-17689 GCA_039189975.1 Pseudomonadota bacterium | reverse complement strand
GGCGCTGCGAACGCAACACCCGGGCCTGCCTTACCGCGCCGCGGCGCGCAGGCAAAACCTCCAGAGACTTCCGCCGGGACCCGTGATCCCGCGCTGCCCCTAGGGCCGTGGAGCAGCCGCACGGCGAAGCCGGTCATTGATCGCGACCCCGAGCCCCACGTCAGGGATCGGCGCAACAGCAATCCCTGCCCCGTCCATGGCATCGAGCCTCCTCAGCGCCGCAAAGAGACCCGCAGCCGCTTCGCTCAAGTCCCCTTGCCGCGAAAGATTGACCCCACGATGCGCACGCCCAGGCCCGAAGCCCAGCCAGACCTCTCCGTCGCGCGGCGCCTCCGCTGCAAGCCGCACGGGCTTGCCTGGCGCGTAGTGCGAGGCTAGCTGCCCCGGCGCTGTCACCTGCTCCGGGTGACCCGGCCCCTCCTCAACCAGCCCATCGCCCAACACCCGGCGCAGCGCTTCGGACGGAACGCCTCCAGGCCGCAGCACTCGCGCCACGGCGTTGCACTCGACAATCGTGCTCTCCACCCCGACCACGCAAGGCCCGCCATCCAGGACAGCAGGTATCCGCCCCTCCAAGCCCTCCAGCACATGCGCCGCCGTCGTTGGGCTGACCCGGCCGGACGGATTGGCCGATGGCGCCGCCACAGGCCCGCCAAACGCCTCAAGCAGCCGACGCGCAACGGGCGCCGCCGGAACCCGCAGGCCGACCGTCTCAAGCCCGGCCGTCACCAGATCTCCGATGCCGCCGGAGGATCGCACGGGCAGAATGAGCGTGAGTGGCCCGGGCCAGAAGGCCTCGGCGAGGGCCAACGCAGAGCCCTCAAGGCGGCCATATTGCTCCGCCATCGCCGGGGACGCCACGTGCACGATCAACGGGTTGAACCGCGGTCGCCGCTTCGCCTCGTAGATCCGCGCAACGGCCGTATCCGAGCGGGCATCCGCCCCGAGGCCATAGACCGTCTCTGTCGGAAACGCGACGGCGTCCTCCGCGCGCAGCAACGCGACCGCGCGCGCAATGCCCGCCTCCGTGGCCCCGAGCCGCTCTGTCTCTCCGTTCGCCACAATCGTCTCCGCTCCAATTCGTGACGCTGCGTTGCGCTTTGTCCCACTTCTGCTTCGATCCTATGGTGTTGCACGAGGCGCCACCAGCCACCCCGCGCCGCCGAGAGGTCCCCTATGCCGTTTACACCGCCGGTGTCCGAGTTCTGTTTCCTCTTCGACCACGTTGCCAAGATTGCCCCGTTGCAAGCCACGGCGCGCTTTAGGGACACCACAGGCGACGTTATCCAGGCCGTTCTCACCGAAGCGGGCCGATTGTGCGCTGATGTGCTCGAGCCGATGCGCCGCCCCGGCGATCTCAGCCCGGCCCGCCTCGAAAACGGGATCGTGAGCACCGCACCCGGCACGCGCGCCGCCTACCGGAAGATGGCTGAGGGCGGCTGGATCTGTGTCTCGGCGCCGGAAAGCCACGGCGGCATGGCGCTTCCGGTGACGCTACAAGCAGCCATTGGCGACATGATGAGTGCCGCGAACCTCGGCTTGCAGACATGCGCGGTGCTCTCCCAGGGACAGATCGAAGCGATCGACGCCCATGCCGCGCCCGCTCTCAAAGACCTCTATCTGCCCAAGCTGATTTCGGGAGCGTGGTCCGCGACGATGAACCTGACGGAGCCGCAGGCGGGCTCGGACGTTGGGGCGCTGACCACACGCGCCGTGCCCAAAGGCGACGGCACCTACCGCATCACCGGCACCAAGATCTACATTACCTATGGCGACAGCGACCTTGTCGATAATGTCGTGCATCTCGTTCTCGCCCGGCTGCCCGGTGCCCCAGCGGGGACCAAGGGGATCAGCCTCTTCCTGGTCCCCAAGCGCCTGCCGGACGACGCTGGCCTTCCCGGTGCCGCCAATGCGCTTGGCGTGCGCAGCGTCGAGCACAAGATGGGCCTGCACGCCTCGCCCACATGTGTCATGGAGTACGACGGAGCCACGGGCTGGCTCGTTGGCGCGGAGAACGGCGGCATGGCCGCGATGTTTACTATGATGAACAACGCCCGCCTCGGCGTCGCCTGCCAGGGCGTCGGCACGGCCGAGGGCGCGACACAAGCCGCGCTCGCCTGGGCGCTGGAGCGGCGCCAGGGCCGCACGCCAACGGGCGATGGCGCCGGGCCTATCGCCGATCATGCCGACGTGCGTCGCATGCTCGCCCAAATGCGCGCCGAAACCTTCGCCGCGCGTGCGCTCGCCCTCAATTGTGCCATCGCCATCGACATGACCACCGCAACAGGAGCGCCGGAATGGGTCGATCGCGCCGCATTCCTGACGCCGATTGCCAAGGCTTACGGCACCGATATCGGTAACGAGGTCGCCCATCTCGCGATCCAGGTGCACGGCGGCATGGGGTATGTCGAGGAAACAGGCGTGGCACAATTCGCCCGGGACGTCCGCGTTACGTCGATCTACGAGGGCACGAACGGGATCCAGGCGATGGATCTTGTCGGGCGCAAGTTGTCGGACAAGGGTGAGGCTGCCTTTCGCCTGCTCGAAGAGGTCGAGGCCGGGGCGGAGGCCGCCCGCGCCGTCCATGGCACACTGGCCTCTCCGGTGTGGCAGGCGGCCGAGGACTTGCGCGAAACGACGGAGTGGCTGTTGGCCCACGACGCGCAGGACCGCTTCGCTGGCGCCACATCCTACCTGCGTGCATTCGCCAGAGTGCTGGGCGCGCAGTATCACCTCACGGCCGCCTGCGTCGACAGCGCCCGCGCCCCCCTGGCGGCGTTTTACATTGAGCGCCTGCTGCCTGAATATGTCGGCCATATCGCCCAGGCCCGCGCCGGGGCCTCCGGTCTCTATGAGGTGACGACCGACGCGCTGGTAGCAGCCTGACACCATGTCTAACGCCGCCCCCACGCCGCGCCCGGCGCCGATCCGCACACCCTGGGACACGCCGCCCCCCGAGGGCACCGCCGTCGAGGTGGCCGAGGACATCTTGTGGATGCGCCTGCCGCTGCCGATGGCGCTCGATCATGTCAACGTCTATGCCTTGCGCGACCGGGACGGCGACGAAGACGGCTGGACGCTGGTCGATACGGGCTTCGCCACGCGCCGCACACGGGCGATCTGGGAAACGCTCCTCGCCGGCCCGCTCGCCGGTGCGCCCGTCCGGCGTGTGCTCGTCACGCATCACCACCCCGATCATGTCGGCCTTGCAGGCTGGTTTCAGGCAACCCACGGTGCCGAACTGCTGACAACGCGAACCGCCTGGCTCTTTGCCCGGATGCTCACACTCGACGCGCAGGAGCGCCCCGCCGCAGAAACGATCGCCTTCTGGCGGGCGGCGGGCATGACGCCGGAGATCCTGGAGCAACGGATGGCCGAGCGTCCGTTCAACTTCGCCGATTGCGTGGCCCCCATGCCGCTGGGCTTTTCCCGGCTTGCCGAGGGCCAGACCATAATGCTTGGGGGACGGGCCTGGCACGTTCGGCTCGGCCAGGGTCACGCGCCCGACCATGCCACGCTCTGGTCGCAGGACGGGACGCTCGTCATTGGTGGCGACCAGCTCCTGCCCTCGATCTCGCCCAACCTCGGCGCTTATGCGACAGAGCCAGACGCAGACCCGGTCGCCGAGTGGCTGGCCTCCTGCGCGCGCTTTGCCCTGGAGGCGACGGATACTCAGCTCGTTTTGCCGGGGCACAAGCTGCCCTTCACAGGCCTTCCCGCGCGCCTCGTGCAACTCGCCGACAACCACCATGGTGCGCTCGCGCGGCTGAGGGACTGGCTGGCCGCCTCTCCTCGAACGGCGCACGAGTGTTTCACGCCGCTGTTCAAGCGCGACATCGGCGGGGGGGAGTACGGCCTCGCTCTGGTCGAGGCCATGGCGCATCTCAACCACCTCCACCATGCCGGAGAGACCCGCCGGACACGGCGCGCCGATGGGGCCTGGGTCTACGAGCTCGCCGGATCGTGACCGCAGGGGCCTCTGCGTTGGCACGCCCGCGGGCACTGGCTCACCGGCAACTGCGCCCATTTGCGCGCATTGCATGGCTTAACACCCCTGCCTAGCTGGGCTAACAGAAACACGACGACGCGCGACAGGAGACCGTTATGGGCGATAGCAAGTTCGAGCCGGGCAAGATGGACATCACCGACCAGGAGAAGACCTTTGCCGGTTTCATGCGCTTTGCGACCAACACGACGATCGGTATCATCGTGTTTCTCATCCTTCTCTATCTGATCGCCGGCTAACGCGCGTGCCCCTGACACGCCGGGCCCTCATGGGCCGCCTCGCCGCCGCGACGGCTTTGCCGGGCGCACTATCGGCCTGCGCGGGCGACTCTGTCTATGCGCCTCAAGAGGAGGTGGCGCGCGCGATCTATCGTCACGATGGTCCGCCAGCCGTCATGCTCTTCACCATGATCAACAATCGCTCCCAAGAGGGGGCGCATTCGGGACTGATGGTGAATGGCTCTCAACGGGTGATCTTCGATCCCGCGGGCAGCTTCACCCATCCGCAATTGCCTGAGCGCAACGATGTGTTCTTTGGAATCACCCCTGCCGCCCTCGACTTTTACATCGACTACCACGCCCGCATCACCTTTCGTGTCCGCACCAACGAGATCCTGATCTCCGCATCCTCGGCGGAGCGGGCCTTGGCCCTTGTTCAGGAGGCCGGGCCGGTGGGCCCCGCACGCTGCAACATCGCGATCGTGAACGTGCTGCGCGCCCTTCCGGAGTTCGCGGATATGCCCGGCTCATGGTTTCCGATCAACACGATGCGCTACTTTGAGCGACAGCCCGAGGTGCGCACCGCGCTTTACGAAGACGACAGCCCGGACAATCGCGGCGACCTGATCCGCGCGCCCCGCGTTCGATAGGGCCGAAAGCGGCGGGACGTCAGTAAGGCCCGTTGCCGTATGCCCGCCCCGGCGGACGGAGAGAGGACGCTCCTGCGGCATTGGGCCCCGCCGCTGAGGCAGGGGCCATGCGCTGCTATGCAGCCTGGATGGCCGCAAGCTGCGGAAGCAACCGCACGCGAAACGACCTAGAGCAGCCCCTGCACCGCGTAGAGCGTGCCCATCCCCGCTACGATAGACCCCACCAAGCTCCGCGTCCAAAGCCCAACGACGATACAGACGATCGCCGCAATCAGTCGTGCCGGCTCAGTCTGCCCCCCCGTTGCCGGGGGCCATACGATGAGGGGCGCCAAAAGCGCGGGGATCACCGCGACAGGCGTGTAGCGCAGGTGACGCAGGAGCCACGGCGGCAGCGCGCGGTCGCCGATCAGGCCCAGAAACGAGAACCGGACCAGCCATGTCCCGATCCCCAGGGCAACAATGATCCCCCAGATTGCAACGTCCGACCAGCCCGTCACGCCCCGGCCTCCCGCCGCAAGGGGCGCGCCCAGCCCCACCGTTCCACCTCGGCCCCGACCATCATCGCCAGAAGCCCCGCGGGCAACAGCCCCAGACTATAGGGCAGCCAGGCCAGCGCCAGCCCGCCGATCACCGCGACCATGGCGGCGGCCACATGGGCCAGAGTGCGCAGCGCGGGCACGACAATCGCCAGAAACGTGATCGGGACGGCAAAGTCGAGCGCCAACGCGTCCGGGATTTCGCGCCCCACAAGCGCGCCCAGAATGGTCCCGGCATACCACCCCGGCGCAATCATCAGCATCGCGCCGAAAAAGTAGCTCATCCGCTCGGCAACCGTCATCTGTGGTTGTCTTTCATACTCCGCCAAAGACTGGGCATAGGAGTTGTCCACCAGCAGATACGCCGCCAAGCCCCGCTGCCAGAACGGCGCGCCGCCCATCCAGGGCGCAAGCGACGCGGAGTACATCGCCATGCGCAGGTTGACCGCAAGCGCTGAGATCAAAACGATGAACGTCGGCGCTTGGTCGGCCATCAGCTGCAAGGCGGTCAGTTGCGAGGCGCCCGCGATGACGAGGACCGAGAATCCCATCACCTGCGCGATATTGAGGCCCGCTTCCGTTCCTACGACGCCGAAGAGAAACGCAAACGGGCCCAGCGGCAGGAGAAACGGCGCGGATCCCCGCACACCGCGGAGGAACGCGGATGAAGAAGAAGTGGTGATTGTCATGATGCTGTCCTATGCCCCTCGCGCCTAGCCTCCGCCGCAGCGCTATGCAAGCACCAGAGCACTGCAGAACACACACGCCACACTCCACCCGGAACACCCCGACCATGAAGCCCCCCGCAGCACCCAACTTCCGAATCGTCTCGGGCTTCCCGGAGACCGCGCGCGACGAGGTCGCCCGCCTCTTCTGGGAGGCTTTCTCCGGCAAGATCGGCCTGCTGATGCGGCCCGACGCCCATGCTCTGGCTTTCCTGCGCGCTACGCTGCGCCCGGAATTCGCCTTTTCCGCGCTGAGCGAAACGGGTGAGGTCCTCGGCGTTATCGGCATCAAGACAGAGCGTGGCGGTCTCGTCAGCGGCGGGTTTCGCGATGTCGCCAACGCCTATGGCGTCTTCAGTGCTCTCTGGCGCGCGCCCCTCCTGGACATGCTCGAACGACCGCTCGCCCCCGGTCAGCTCCTGCTCGACGGGATCTTCGTCTCGGCGCAGGCCCGCGGCCTTGGCGTCGGCACAGCGCTCATCCACCGCATTCTGGAGGAGGCGGCCGCGCGCGAGTGCAGCGAAGTCCGCCTCGACGTCATCGACACAAACCCCCGCGCTCGCGCGCTCTACACGCGTCTGGGATTTGAGCCCGCCGGCGTAGAGCATCTGGGCCCACTGCGTCTCATCTTCGGCTTTCGAACGTCGACCCGGATGATCTACCGCCTGTCCGACTGACGTCACAGCACAGCGTCAGTCGAATGTACCCGCGACGCGTCCCAGCAGCATAAACGCCCGCGATGTCCGAGTGTCGGCCAGCGCGACAATCTCGGCATCCGAGGCGCGCGGCTCGAAGTCGGCAATCGTGTGGTCGAACTTACGCAGAAAGTGGTGCGCGACGTCGCGAAACACCGGATCCTGCCGCATCCGGCCGGACGCCAGCGACAGTGACGTCCGGTCCCGGATGCCCCCAAGAGCCGCGACGCCCTTGCCCCGCTCGCCTTGTGCAAAGCGCCGCCACACCTCGGGCCGGGCGAGATCGGGTGCCAGATCGTCCATGTAAATCCCGTCCTCAGCCAGCAGCGTCAGCACGTCCTGAGACGAGCGCACCAGCCCTGCGCTGAAGTGATCCTTCAGCGCCAGGCGCAACGCGTGGAAACCCTGGGCATCGCGCTCATCCTCTGGAAAGTTGAGTGCGCGAATGAACTCTTCGTTCTGGATCGGCTCGACGGGGCGCAGGGGCGCAGGATCCAGCGCGAGCTGTGGCTGCACCGCCTCTGCCGCCCTGGCCCGCGCAGCCGGCGCAGGCCGCTGCGCCCGGCCCACGGCCCCGGCTGGCCCCGTCCCAGGCCCCACTGGTGCAGCGGACGGGGACCGCCCGAGGCTTCCGCCCTGCTGGGCAAGCCGCGCAAGCGCCGCCTCTGCCTGCCGTTGCGCCCGTGCGATCTCTTCCAGCTTGGCCTCCACCGGTGCACGCACTCCGGACCCCGCCGCCGGCGCCTGCCCGATCGCCGTTGCGCGGAGCGCATCGACGGCCGCCCGGAGCCGTGCGCTTTCCTCGCGCATCGCACGCGCTGCGCGCGCCATCAGGGCCGCCATCCAGATGACGGCCACCGGCAACACCACCGCGACCAGTGAAACCAGCCCCCCCGCCGCATGCGCCCCCGGCACGAACAGCCAGAACGCAGCCGCCCCCAGCAGCCACACCGCCGAAAGCGCCAGCGCCACCGCGCTCGCGGGATCGACACCAGCGTCCCGCGCCGGCACATCGGGCACGGAAGCCGCACTCGGCTTGGGGGGCTCAGTCATCGAAGGCTCATGCCGCTGGTTCCGGGGGCCGTCCGCATAGATCAGACGTAGGTGACGCTCAACACCTCATAGCTCTTCTCACCCCCTGGCGTCTTCACCTCGACGCTATCGCCCTCTTCCTTGCCGATCAGCGCCCGCGCGATCGGCGATTTCACGTTCAAGAGCCCCTTTTCCAGATCCGCTTCGGGCTCTCCGACGATCTGGTAGGTCTTCTCTTCATCGGTGTCCTCATCCACGATCCGGACCGTCGCGCCAAATTTGATCGGCCCCGAGAGCTTCGCCGGATCAATCACCTCCGCCAGGCTCAACAAGCCCTCGAGCTCCTTGATCCGCCCCTCGATGAAGCTCTGTTTTTCACGTGCGGAATGATATTCCGCGTTCTCGCTCAGATCCCCGTGCTCGCGCGCCTCCGCGATCGCCCGGATGATCGCCGGACGCTCCACGGATTTCAGGGTCTTCAACTCGCTCTCTAGCGCGCTTGCGCCAGCTCGGGTAATCGGAATCTTGTCCATGTGCGGTGCCCATATCGGTCAGGTCTGCGCAACGTGCGGACACGCGCCGCTCTGTGCAAGCACAATCCGCCCCAGGCCCGCCGGTTCGCGCCGCCGGTCGGCCACGAAAGCCCCTCTCCTGGCTTCATTGTGCTACAAATATCCTCGCCGAAGGCGAAACTGCCGCACCGCGGCACCCTCACCCGTGCCACAACACGCAGCGTTCCGATTGACGCGGCCCGGTGCTGTCCAGTATCGAGCCGCGACTTATGTCCCACCCAAGGCTGCCCCCGGCAGCGGCAGGAACACAGAGGATCGGCTCGTATGACTGACGTGACACGCGAAGCGATGGACTATGACGTGGTGATCGTGGGGGCTGGGCCCGCTGGTCTCTCTGCCGCCATCCGCCTCAAGCAGATCAATGCGGATCTCGAGGTTGTCGTGCTCGAGAAGGGCTCCGAGGTGGGCGCTCATATCCTCTCCGGCGCGGTGCTCGACCCTGTCGGCCTGACCCGGCTCATCCCGGACTGGAAGGAACAGGGCGCCCCCGTCACCATCCCGGTCCGCGAAGACAATTTCTACGTGATCGGGGCCGCCGGCCAGATCCGCCTGCCCAATTGGATGATGCCCAAATTGATGGGCAACCATGGGAACTACATCGTCTCGATGGGCAATGTCTGCCGCTGGATGGCCGAACAGGCCGAGGCGCTCGGGGTCGAGATCTTCCCTGGCATGTCCTGCTCGGAGCTGGTCTATGCCGAGGACGGCAGTGTCAAAGGTGTTGTTGCGGGCGAGTTCGGCAAGCAGGCGGACGGCACCCCGGGTCCCGGCTACGAGCCCGGCATGGAGCTCAACGGCAAATACGTCATGCTCGCCGAAGGCGTGCGCGGCTCCCTCACAAAGGAGGTGATGGCCAAGTTCGACCTCTCCAAGGACCGTGACCCTCAGAAGTTCGGCCTCGGCATGAAAGAGATCTGGGAGATCGACCCGGAGAAGCACCGCGAAGGCACCGTCACCCACACGATGGGCTGGCCGCTGGAGGGGAACGCCGGCGGCGGCTCCTTCATCTATCACCTTGAGAACAATCAGGTCTACGTTGGCTTCGTCGTGCATCTCAACTATGAGAACCCGCACCTTTTCCCGTACATGGAGTTCCAGCGGTTCAAGCACCACCCGATGGTCGCCGAGCTCCTGAAGGGCGGCAAGCGCATCGCCTACGGCGCGCGCGCGATCGCCGAAGGCGGCTGGCAATCCATGCCCAAAGCGGTCGCGCCGGGTGTGGCCCTTCTTGGGTGTGGCATCGGCATGGTCAATGTCCCCCGGATCAAGGGCAACCACAATGCGCTGCTCTCCGGCATCGAGGCCGCCGAAGCCGCCGCCGCTGCGATCGCGGAAGGCCGCGCCAGCGACGAGCTCACCGCCTACGAGAGCTTTCTGCGCAAGGACGGCCCTATCGCGAAGGACCTCAAGCCGGTCCGCAACGTCAAGCCCCTCTGGTCAAAGTTCGGCCTCTTGGGCGGTGTCGTTCTCGGCGGTATCGATATGTGGGCCAACACGCTGACGGGCTGGAGCCCGTTTGGCACAATGCGCCACGGTAAGTCCGACGCCGAGGCCACCGGCCTCGCACGCAACCACAAACCGATCGACTATCCAAAGCCCGATGGCGTGCTCTCCTTCGATCGGCTCACGAATGTCTCCTTCGCGATGACCAATCATGAAGAAAGCCAGCCGACGCATCTGACGCTGAAGGACGCGACTGTGCCCGTCGACATCAACCTGCCGAAATATGCGGGGCCTTCGGCGCGTTACTGCCCGGCGGGGGTCTACGAGTTTGTCGAGGAAGAGGACAAGGACACCCGCTTCGTCATCAACTTTCAGAACTGTGTGCATTGCAAAACCTGCGACATCAAAGACCCGAGCCAGAACATCGTCTGGACGGTTCCGCAGGGCGGTGACGGGCCGAACTACCCCAATATGTAGAGGCGCCGCGGGCCGGCCCGGTGGGCAACGCGCTGGTCAAAAGGACGTCAGCGGGTGTTGTTCGGTTGCCGCGGGCCCCTTGCGGCCCTAGGCTCTGCGGCAGTCGCCACCTATGAGGTCCCCGTGCTTCGAATTGCCCGCTTCGCTCGTCTCCGCCCTGCCCCATCCGGCGACGCCATGCGTCGCGCCAGCATTGCGCGCAGCAGCGCCCTTGCGCTCGGCACCGCGCTCTGCCTGTCGCTGGCCCTGCCGGCCGGGGCGCAGGACAGGGGGCTGTCGGGGCCCTATCTGGCGGCACGCACCGCCATCGCGGCCAATGATTACGACGCCGCAGCCCGATTCTACGCCCGCGCCCTGATCCGCGACGGGCGTAACCCGGAGCTGTTGCAAAATGCTGTCGTCGCGCAGATGGGCTTGGGCAAGCTCGCCCGGGCCGTTCCCATCGCGCGCACTCTCCGTGAGACGGGGACCGAGAGCCAGATCGGCAACCTCGTGATGCTGACCGACCAGCTCGACCGCGCCGATTGGGACGCGGTCCTTGCCGATTTCGACGCCGGCCTGACCGTTGGACCTCTTGTCGATGGGCTCATCCAGGCCTGGGCGGAGTTGGGCGCAGGCGACGCGCAAGCCGCGGAAGCGGTGTTTGACCGTGTGACCGAAGAGACGGGTCTCGGCGCCTTTGGCCTCTACCACAAGGCGCTCGCACGGGCCGTCACCGGCGACTACGAGGGCGCGCACGACATCATCGCGGGCACGGATGGCGTCCCCCTTCGGCTGACGCGCCGGGGCATCGTTGCACATGCCCAGATCCTCAGCCAGCTTGACCGCAACGACGATGCGCTCGCCCTGATTGCTGAGTATTTCGGGACCAACCTGACCCCCAGCCTCGAAGAGCTGAGCGGTGTTCTGCGCGCAGGCCAGACGGCGCCGTTCGATCTGATCGGCGATGCGCGTGACGGTGCGGCCGAGGTGTTCTTCACCGTCGCGGGCGCCCTGCGTGGCGAAGCCTCCGAGAGCTACACACTGCTCTACGCCCGCGCCACCCAGGCGATCCGCCCGGATCACACCGATGCGATCCTGCTGAGCGCCGGGCTCCTCGACACTCTCGCGCAATACGAGCTTGCCATGGAGGCCTACAACCAGGTCCCGCGCGACGATCCGGCCTATCATATCGCCGCCCTTGGCCGCGCCGAAGCCATGCGCCAGGCCGACAAGGACGAAGCCGCCATTGAAGCGCTCGAACAGCTCGCCGAAACCCATGGCAACCAACCCCTCGTGCACACCACGCTCGGCGACACGTTGCGCCAGATGGAGCGCTTTAACGAGGCAACCGAGGCGTACAACCGCTCGGTCGCACTCTTCGACAGCGACAGCGGCGAACAGTGGATCGTCTACTTCGCCCGAGGCATCACGCACGAGCGCGAAGACCGGTGGCCGCAGGCCGAAGCGGATTTCCGCAAAGCGCTGGAGCTCAATCCGGGTCAGCCGTCCGTCCTCAACTATCTGGGGTATTCCTTCCTGGAGATGCAGACGAACCTCGACGAAGCGATGGCAATGATCCGCCAGGCCGTCGAGGCGCGGCCCGACAGCGGCCATATCGTCGACTCGCTGGGCTGGGGCCTCTACCGGCTCGGCCAGTACGACGAAGCGGTCGGCCACATGGAGCGCGCTGCGGAGCTCTTGCCTGTCGACCCGATCATCAACGATCACCTCGGCGACGTTTATTGGGCCGTCGGGCGCAAGACCGAGGCACGCTTTCAGTGGCATCGCGCACTGTCCTTCGAGCCCGAAGAGGACGAGGCCGAACGTATCCGGCGCAAGCTTGAGGTCGGCCTCGATCAGGTGCTCGAAGAGGAGGGAGCCGAGCCGCTCGAAGTCGCGGGGGACGAGGGCTGAGCCGTGACGTCAACGGCCCTCACGCGGCAGGCCCGACGCGGCGCAGGGTCCCCGCCCCGGCGGCGCGCCTGAAGACGGCCCGTCGATGCGAACGATCCGGGTCTTCGCGCCCGCAAAGATCAATCTGACGCTCCATGTCACCGGACAGCGTGAGGATGGCTACCACCTGCTCGATAGTCTGGTGACGTTCGCCCCTGTGGGCGACGAGCTCCTGATGTCGCCGTCGGGCGTATCCTCGCTCACGGTCGAAGGACCCGAGGCGAGGGGCGTGCCCGCGGATCTCGACAATCTTGCGCTGCGCGCTGCGATGATTGTGCTGCGAGAGGGGGCTGCTGCGCTCACACTCGACAAGCGCTTGCCCGCCGCCTCCGGCATTGGCGGGGGCTCGGCGGATGCGGCGGCGGCGGTCCGCGGCGCGCTGATGCTCCTGGATCAGGACACTCAGGACCTCTTGGCCTATGGCGACCTATCGCATCTTGAGATATTCCGCCCGATCGTGGAGCTGGGCGCGGACGTTCCGATGTGCCTCTGGCCGCGCCCCCTGCGCGCGCGCGGCATCGGCGAGGTGGTGCGCTTTGCCCAGGTTCCTCCGGTCGCAGCGGTGCTGGTGAACCCACGGGTTTCCGTCTCGACCCCCCAGGTATTCAAAGGCCTCACCCGGCGCGACAACCCGCCCATGCCCGACGCACTGCCGGACTTCGCCGACGCCGCATCTCTGATCTCCTGGCTCGCGGAGCAGCGCAACGACATGCAGGACGCAGCCTGCGCCATCGCTCCAGCGATCACGGACGTCCTCGACGCTTTGGCCGCAAGCCCAGGCTGCGCTCTCGCGCGGATGTCCGGCTCCGGGGCAACCTGCTTCGGCCTCTTCGCCAGCCAGGACGATGCTATGTCCGCTGCCGCCGCGCTCGGAGAGGCCCACCCCGCGTGGTGGGTCGCGGGCGGGAGTCTCGGCGACCAGACGGCGCGCGCGCTGCCCCGCAGGGTCTGACCCGCGGCTCTGCCGCGGCCTGCACTTCAGCTGCTGGGCGCGCCTAGTTGATCCGGGCGACGACGTAATCTGCCAGGTCGATCAACAGATCGCGGATCTCCCCGGGCGGAACATCGTCCAGCGCCGTCTTCGCCGACTGCGCAAAGGCGAGCGCTTCGCACCGCGTTTCGCCAAAGGCGCCGTGCTTCTCCAGCAGGGTCAGCGCATGGGCCAGGTCCGCCTCCTCTTGACGCCCCTTTTCAATGGTGCGCGACCAGAACGCGCGCTCGGTCTCGTCGGCCCGCGCGATTGCCTTGATCAGCGGCAGCGTCAGCTTGCGCTCTCGAAAATCATCGCCGACATTTTTGCCCGTGGAGCTCGCGTCGCCCTCATAATCCAGAAGATCGTCGACGATCTGAAAGCTCACCCCCAGCGCGTCTCCATAGGTGCGCAGCGCCTCGGTGACGGCCTGGGGCTGGCCTGCAATAACGCCACCCACCTCACACGCGGCGGCAAAGAGCGCCGCGGTCTTGCCACGCACGACCTGGAGGTAGATCTCCTCCGTCGTGGCGAGGTTCTGCGCTGCAGTAAGTTGCAGCACCTCACCCTCGGCAATCGTCGCCGCGGCGTTCGACAGGATCCCCAACACCGAAATGTGATCGGTCTCCACCATCAGCTGAAACGCCCGCGCAAAGAGATAATCGCCGACGAGCACGGAGGACTTGTTGTCCCACAGCAGGTTCGCCGTCGGGCGGCCGCGGCGCTGGCCGCTCTCGTCAACGACATCGTCGTGCAGGAGCGTCGCGGTATGGATGAACTCTACCGTGGCCGCCAGGCGGACATGATTGTCCCCCGAATAGCCACACATGCGGGCGCAGGCGAGCGTGAGCATCGGGCGCAGGCGCTTGCCGCCGGCTTCGATCAAATGCGCGGACACTTCCGGGATGCGCGGCGCGTGGCGGCTCGCCATCCGCTCGCGGATCAGCGCATTGACGGCCTGCATCTCGGCCGAGAGCAGCTCCGAAAGACGCTCGTGCGGCTTTGTGGCAGCCTCGGGCTGAAGGGCGGTGTCGGCCATGTGAAAGACGCTCCTCGACAACGTGCGGTGCCGCGCTTACCTCGATCGTATGAAAGAGCTATTGCGCACGAACGATCCGACAACAACTGCTTACGCAAAGGCACTGCTGGACGGCGAGGGGATAAACTACTTTGAGATGGACGTCCACATGAGCGTCCTTGAAGGCTCTATCGGGATCCTGCCCCGGCGGCTGATGGTGCGCGATCAGGATCTCTTCATGGCGCGCGCCGTGATGCTCGACAACGACATCCCCGTCACCGAAGACCGATGACCGGGGCGCAGGCGCCGCAGGCCGCGCGGCGCGGAGCGTCGGCCGGCCCCACGCTGGACCGGTTTCTTGGCGGGCGCCTCTCGCTCTGGCAGCCGTCGATGGGATATCGCGCGGGGATCGACGCGGTGTTGCTCGCCGCCGCCTGTCCCGCGGCGCGCGGTCAGAGCGTTCTGGAGCTGGGATGTGGCGTCGGGACGGCCGCACTCTGCCTTGGGACGCGTATTCCGGGCTTGCGGATGCTGGGCGTCGAACGCCGGCCCGACATGGTCCGTTTTGCGCGGTGCAACGCAGCACGGACGGGGCTTGCCCTGCGTGTCGTCACCGCCGATCTCGCCGCGTTGCCTCCGGCGCTGCGCCAGATGCGCTTTGACCACGTGATCGCCAACCCACCCTACTTTCGACGGGAGGGGGGCGGTGCCTCTCCCGACGCGCTGCGAGAAAGCGCTATGGGCGAGGATACACCGCTTGATGCATGGATCGACACGGCCGCGCGGCGTCTGTCCCCGAAGGGCACGCTGACGCTGGTGCACCGCGCCGAACGGCTTGGCGGGCTTCTGACCGCGCTGGAGCCGCGCCTGGGCAGTATCGAGGTTTTGCCGTTGTCACCACGGCAGGGGCGCGCGGCGCGGCTGCTGCTGGTCCGCGCCCGCAAGGCAGGTCGCGCGCCACTGATTCTCCACGCACCTCGCATCTTGCACGCCGGGGCGACCCACGAGCAGGACGCGGACGACTATACGCCCGAAATTTCGGCAGTCCTTCGCGCGGGAAAATCCCTCCTCGGCTTCACGCGTTAATCCCTTGTCAACACTTCTTCTGCGTCATGGGCGAATGAAACCCGTGACAGGTGCCGCAAAACGTGCTGCACTTCTCGGTACGTCAAATGAGAGAGGAGATGTCGATGTCTGTCAGCGCCCATGTCCAGGAACTCCGCAAAAAGCACGCGCATCTGTCGGCCGAGGTCGAAGAGGCGCAGCGCAATCCGGGGGCGGATCAGCTGCAGATCGCGACACTCAAGAAGCAGAAGCTCCGACTTAAGGAGGAGATTGCGCGATTGTCGCCGCATTAGCGCGACACCCGCCAGACACGTGCAGAGGGGCGCCCCCCTCTGCGCCCCGCCCATCCCGAACGCACACAGAACAGCCAAAGACGACGACTATCGCACCGGAGCACCACTTGTGTGCCTCCGAGCCGTGCGCAAACCGGTCGCGCTATACACGCTGGCACCAAGGCAGTAGACGGTTCCGCGCTAGTCTCTTGCGACGGAACCAGATGGGCCGCCCCCAACCTTCCCCTGCGAAGATCCCGCTGCCGGATGGCCCGGTCGCCTACCTGACGGGGCAGTATCCGCGCGCCTCCCATACCTTCATTCTGCGTGAGGTTGCGGCGCTGCGGCGGCTTGGCGTCGACGTGCGGACGTGCTCCGTCCGTCGTGAGCCGCCAACCGAGCTGATCGGTCCCGAAGAGATCGACGAACAAGAACGCACCTTCCACGTCCTGAGCGCCGCGAAGAACCCATTCCGTCTGCTGTCGGACCACGTCGCCGCGGCATTGCGCGCCCCGGGCGCCTATCTTGGCGCGCTGGCACTGGCGTTGCGGACGGGTCGGCCCGGCCTCGTCGGCCTCGCAAAACAGCTCATCTACTTCCTGGAAGCCGGTGTGCTCGCACGCCACCTCGCGAAGGAGGGGAGTGTGCATCTGCACAATCACTTCGCCGATTCTAGCGCCAACCTCGCGATGATCACCGCCCACATGGCGCGCTTGCCGTTCAGCTTCACGCTCCACGGCCCCGCCGAGCTGTTTGAGCCCCAGAGCTGGGCCCTTGGCACAAAGGTCGCCCGGGCGGCGTTCACCCTGTGCATCAGCGATTTCGCCCGCAGCCAGGCCATGCTCTTCTCGGACCGGTCGGACTGGCCGCGCCTGCACATCGTGCACTGCGGCGTAGAGCCCGACCGCTACGCGCCAACGCCCGCGCCCGCGTCGCCTCGCCTGGCGCTCCTCTTTGTCGGGCGGCTCACGGCGATCAAGGGCCTGTTCGTTCTTCTGGAAGCGCTCTCGCGCCTTCCCGCCGACACCGCGACGCTGACCGTCATCGGCGACGGGCCGGATCGCGCGGCGCTAGTGGAGGAAGCCCGCCGTCTTGGGCTCACTGCGCAGTTCTTGGGCTATCAGAGCCAAGCCGAGGTTGCGCAGGCTTTGGGGGACGCGGACGCCCTGGTCCTGCCGAGTTTTGCCGAGGGTGTGCCCGTCGTACTGATGGAGGCGATGGCCAGCGCGCGCCCCGTGATCGCGACCCAGGTGGGCGGCGTGTCAGAGCTGGTCTCCGAAACCACCGGACGCCTTGTGCCGCCGGGCAATGCGGATGCCCTCGCCACCGCGATCGGCGCGCTGCATGAAATGCCACCGGATCAGCGCGCGCAGATGGGCGCGGCCGGTCGCGCGCGCGTTCTGGAGGCGTTCGACGTCGACCGCGAGGCGCGCCGCATCGCCGCGCTCCTTGCCCGGCGGGACGCCTGAGATGTGCGGCATCACAGGCTTTGTCTGGAACACGCGCACGGCCGCGCAGGCCGAGGTCGACACCCGCGCCCTCCATATGGCCGACGCGATCGCCCATCGAGGTCCGGATTCCCATGGGGTCTGGGCCGACACGGACGCCGGCGTCGCCTTGGGTCACCGCCGGCTCGCAATCGTCGACCTTTCGCCGGCGGGCCACCAGCCGCTGCGCTCTGCCAGCGGGCGCTACATGCTTTGCTACAATGGAGAGATCTACAACCACACCGAGCTGCGCGACGGGCTGGCGGCCGATGGCGCCACCCCCGCCTGGCGCGGTTCTTCGGACACTGAAACGCTGGCGGCAGGGTTCGAGCGTTGGGGCATCGCCGAAACACTCGAGCGCGCGACCGGCATGTTCGCCATTGCCGTATGGGACCGCAGCGCGCGGATACTGACCCTCGCCCGGGACCGGTTCGGCGAGAAACCGCTCTACTATGGATGGCAGGGCACAGGGGGCGCGGCGACGTTTCTCTTTGGCTCCGAACTGCGCGCGCTGCGGCGTCATCCAGCCTTTGAGGGCGAGATCGCGCGCGACGAGCTCGTCCATTACGCGCGGCACGGATACATCCG
>JBCCYI010000083.1:0-17720 GCA_039189975.1 Pseudomonadota bacterium | reverse complement strand
TCGACCGCCTTCATCAGGCCGATGTTGCCTTCCTGAATGAGGTCGAGGAACTGCAGGCCACGGTTGGTGTACTTCTTGGCGATCGAGATCACGAGGCGCAGGTTGGCCTCGACCATCTCTTTCTTGGCCTGGCGCGCTTCTTTTTCGCCCTTCTGCACCTGCTGCACGATGCGGCGGAATTCGCCGATGTCGACGCCGACATACTGGCCCACCTGGGCCATCTCGGCGCGCAGGTCCGCCACCTTGGCCGCCGACCGGTCGAGCAGCGCCTGCCAGCCCCGTCCGGGCTTCTGGCTCATGCGGTCCATCCACGTCGGGTCGAGCTCGGCGCCGCGGTAGGCGTCGATGAACTCGCGACGGTTGATCCGCGCCTGGTCTGCCAGTTTCACCATGCCGCTGTCGATGGACATGATGCGGCGGTTGATGCCATAGAGCTGGTCGATCAGCGCCTCGATCCGGTTGTTGTGCAAGTGCAGCTCATTCACCAGCTCAACGATCTCTGCGCGCAGCTTCTGATAGGTCGCCTCATCTCTCTCGCCGAACGAGTCATCCTCGTTGAGCGTGGCGGACATACGGCGGTCCTGCATTTCCTCCAGGCCCGCGTAGTCCTGTGCAATCCGGTCGAGCGTTTCGAGCACGCGGGGTTTGAGCGCGGCCTCCATCGCAGCGAGCGACATGTTGGCCTGATCGTCGTCGTCCTCGTCGTCGTCTTTGGCGATCGGGTTGCCGTCTGCGTCGAGCTCGGGGCCCTCGTCCTTGCTCTGTTGGGCTCCACCTTCGACAGGGGCAACGACGGGCTCCTCATCGTCATCTTCGCCCATGCCACGGCCAAAGGTGGCCTCCAGGTCGATCACGTCGCGCAGCAGGATCTCTTCCGAGAGGAGTTCGTCGCGCCAGATCGTGATGGCCTGGAAGGTGAGCGGGCTCTCGCAGAGCCCTGCGATCATCGTGTTGCGGCCCGCCTCGATGCGTTTCGCGATGGCGATCTCGCCCTCGCGCGACAGAAGCTCGACCGAGCCCATCTCGCGCAGATACATCCGCACCGGATCGTCCGTACGGTCGAGCTTTTCGGTTTCGGTCTGAGCGACGGCGACTTCGCGCGACGTTGAGGCCTCGACGACCTCGGTCGACTTTTTGGCGGCCTCGTCCTCCTCGGCTTCCTCATCTTCAATGACGTTGATGCCCATGTCCGACAGCATCGACATCACGTCTTCGATCTGTTCCGAAGACGTCTGGTCCGGGGGCAACACCGCGTTGAGCTGATCATAGGTGATGTAGCCGCGCTCGCGCGCCTCGGCGATCATCTTCTTGACCGCGGCCTGGCTCATGTCCAGCGAGTGTTCCGGCTCGGCGTCGTCTGCCTTGCGCTCGTCGTTGTCCTTCGCGGCCATTCAGATCTCCTGTCCGGGCGAGTGATTCGGGCATTTTGCCCAGCGAATCATTAGTGCTCGTTTCAACCGGGTCCACCCGGGTTATGCAGCGTCGTCGGGGTTGCCAAGGACCCCGCAATGCGAATCGGCCGGTGTGATGCAGCCGAGCCCGCGTGATGATGCGCTAACTCTCTGATTTTTCGCCTAACGCCCCCGGTCTGGGCGACGTTTTGGAGATAAGGCCGATGGATCCGCGGCGCCCTTCGTGCGGCTCTCTGCCGCGCTTTCTTCGTCCGCGTGGCCGATTGAGCGCAAAAGAGCCGAGAATGCGTCCCGCTCTGCCCTATCGATTCGCGCTCCGTTCTGCGCCACATCGTACTCCGTGCGGGCTTGATCCTGAACCCGTCCTGCGTCGGTCTTGGCACGCGCGGCTTCGGCAAGTCTCCACGTCAAAGGGTCCGGCTCGGTTGCCGACCTGTCCCCGTCTTCGTCCCACGGCGCCGAACCGGCCGCCGCATCCTGTGGCCCGGGCACATAGGGCACCGGGGCGTCCGCGAGGCCCCTCTCCGCTGGACCGGGCGAAGGGGCGCCATAGTCGCCCCCGTCTCCCGACGGCAAAGATGCCTCGATCTCGGCCCGCCCGCCCATATCGGCACGAGACAGGTCCTCAATGGCTTCCGCGATCTCCCGGGCGGCACCCCGCCCGGCCTCCAACTTCGCAAATTCCCCAACCAGGCAGGCGCGCGCCGCATCGACATCCCCTGAGAGGCGCAGCCCCGGCGAAAGCTGCACATGGCGCGGTGCCATGAGGCTTTCAAGGGGTGCACGCCCCAAATCCGCCTCCAGAGCGGACCACAGGGCATCAGACGTGGCCAGAACGTCGCACCTCAGAAGCGCGCTGGCGATCCTGGCATGGCCCGGCCCGGTGAACGGGGTCTCTTCCAGCAGATCGGCATATTCCTCGATGAGAGCCGGCTGAGCGATCAACGTGGCCAGAATCACCGCCTCCCTGAGATGATCTGTGGGCGTGTCGACCGTCGCACGCGCCACGGCGCGCGTCTCCGGCGCCGGGACCGCCGACAGAGAGACACCGGGACGAATGAAGCGAGGCTTGGATCTAGAGTTGCCAAAGCCCGCGCCGGGCCCTTGTCCCGCCGCTGCGCCAAGCCCAAAGAGGTCGGCGCGCTTTTCCCGTAGCGCGTGACCGTAGTGCGATTTGATCGAAGGGTCCTTGATCCGCGCCAGCACCTGCCGAAGATCCTTCTCAAAGGCCGCGCGGCGTTCGGGGCTGTCGAGGACACGGCCCTCCGTCGCCCGACGCCACATCAACTCGACCATCGGCACCGCGCCTTCGAGCAGCGCTTGCATCGCCGCCGGACCACCTGCGCGGATCACGTCGTCCGGGTCTTTGCCGTCCGGCAGCAGCGCAAAGCGCAGCGACTGACCCGCCTCCAGCAGCGGCAGTGCGAGATCCATCAGCCGATAGCCCGCGCGCAGACCCGCCGCATCGCCGTCGAGCGCCACGATGGGCTCGGGGTGAACCTGCCAGAGCATGCGCAGCTGATCTTCGGTCACCGCCGTTCCGAGTGGCGCCACCGCCCCGGCAAACCCGGCCTGTGCCAGCGCGATCACATCCATATAGCCTTCGGCGACAATCAGTGGCGCGCCCTTGCCGCAGGCCGCCCGCGCCGGACCGTGGTTGTAGAGCGTGCGGCCTTTGTCGAAGAGTTCAGTGTCCGGCGAGTTTAGGTACTTGGCGTTGTCTTTAGGATCCATCGCGCGTCCGCCAAAGGCGATTGCGCGCCCGCGTGCATCCCGGATCGGGAACATGATACGGTTGCGGAACGTATCGTACGGTGCACGCCCCTTGTCGGATGGACGCACCAGTCCACACGCCAGCACCTGGTCCAGCTCGACCCCACCGGACGTGAGCGCCTCGCGCAGGCCCTCCCAGCCCGGCGGCGCATACCCGATTTCAAACGCCTCGATCGTCTCCTTCGACAGGCCGCGACTGTTCAGATAGCCACGCGCTTCGGACCCCACGGCACTCGCCAGGTTGCGCCGAAAATGGCGCACGGCGTGGTCCATAACGTCAGTCAGTTTAGCTCGCGTCTTGGCTTTGGCGGCGGCCTTTGGATCAGGGGCGGGCATCTCGACACCGCCGATCTTCGCCATCTCTTCGACCGCTTCCATAAAGCTCATCCCGTCGAGCTCACGCAGGAAGGTGATCGCATCTCCTTTGACGTGGCAGCCGAAGCAATAATAGTAGCCCTTGCGCTCGTCGACGTGGAACGACGCCGTCTTCTCCTGATGGAAAGGGCAAGGCGCCCACCAGTCGCCCTTCGACTGATTGGACTTGCGCATGTCCCACGTCACCTTGCGCCCGACGATCTGGGACAGAGACACACGGTCGCGCAGGTCTTCGAGGAATCCAGGAGGTAACGCCATGCACCAGATATCGGAGCTCGGCCCGCGATAGTCCAGCCCGGCGCGCCATCATGATTGATGCCAGACGCTCTGGCGGCTGCCAGAACGAGCGCAGAAACGCGGGTCGCGTTGCGCCGAGCGGTGCTGCAGGCGCCCGCGGACGCACCGTGCCCCTGTGGGCCACCGGTTCCTCCGGCTCCGCGCCTCTCTGCGCGCGGTGCGCTCCCTATGCAAGCGCAGCTCTCCCGGAGACACCCTGCATGGCCGTCTCGATCTCGTGAAACGCCGTCTGCGCGAAGGATCGCATCACCATCACTTCCACGCCTGTCTCCGTTCGGCTGAACTGCGCAGAGATGTGGCCGAGCAAGCTGCGCGCCGTCTGCCCGGGCTGAAAGCGCGCAGGCCGCAGATCCAGCGGGACGAGCCGCGCCAGCACCTCCGCCGCCGCATCTGCCGGCCCCACATGGAAACGCGCGTAAACATCCCATACTTCGGTGACGGCTGCACATTGCGCGAGATCGGGCGCGGCCGCTGCGAGCAGCATGGCCTGCGCACGCCCCGCCCACCGGATCTCTCCGTCCTGTGCCGTCTGGCACGTGCCCGGCTGGGGCCAGCCCAGGCCGAGCGCCGCGCGGAGCGCCGCATCCACTGCCTCCAGTTGCCCTGGATAGGGCGCGATCCAGAAAAGCGGCGCCAGAGGCAGCGCAGACAAGGTCGCCGCGCCCCGTTGGACGGACCGCTCGGCCAAAGGCATGGAAGCGATGAGGTCAGGCACGGGCACGCTCTCCTTCGGGGTCAAGGAACACCGGATCACAGATCTCGACCTCCGTCGTGATCCGCCGCAAGTGGTCCACCATCTTCAGGCGCTCTCCCAGCCGGTCGGGCCCCGAGACCGCAAAGCCCAAGGCTATGTCATGCCCCAGCGTCGGCGAATGGCACGCTGAGGTGACGTAACCCTGATCCTCGGTCCGCACCGCGCGCGCGCCAAGCTCAAAGAGATGCGCCCCGGCGATCAGCCGACCATTCGGCTCGACCGGTTTCAGACCCACCAGCCTCTCGCGGCCTGGCGCCAACAGGCCCGGCCGGCTTGCCGCAGCCTTGCCGATAAAGTCCTTCTTCGAGGACATCATGCGCTGCAAGCCAAGGTCATAGGCCGTGGTGCGTCCGTGCAGCTCGGCATGGGTCGGAAACCCTTTCTCGATCCGGAGGACGTTGAGCGCCTCCATCCCGTAGGGACCGCCGCCCAGCCCCTCGGCATAGGCCACCAGGAGCCGCCAGAGCGACGCGCCGTAGCGCGCAGGCACGGCCAGTTCGTAGGCGTGCTCGCCCGAGAACGAGATCCGAAAGAGGCGCGCCGGCACCCCGGCCACCGCAACCGCCCCGCAGGCCATGAAGGGAAAGGCCGCCGGATCATGCCCACCATCGAGCAGCGCTCCGAGCAGCGCCGCCGCCTTGGGCCCGGCGACGGCAAACTGAGCCCAGCCATCGGTCGTCGAGGTGAAGCGCGTCGCCATCCGGGGCGCGTGACACTGCTGGACCATCTCCAGATGCGTCATCACCTGCCCCGCCGCCGCGGTGGTGGTGGTCATCACCCAATGGTCGTCGGCAAGTCGCGCCGTCGTGCCGTCGTCCATCACGTGGCCATCCTCGCGCAGCATGATGCCGTACCGCGTTCGCCCCGGCTTCAGCGTCGACATTCGCGACGTGTAGACGAGATCCAGGAACGCGCCGGTGTCCGGCCCGCGAAACTCGATCTTGCCCAGCGTCGAGACATCGCAGACGCCGACGGTGCCGCGCACCATTGCAACCTCGCGGTCGCAGGCCTCGCGCCAGGTCGTCTCTCCCGGCGCCGGGAAGTACGATGGCCGGTACCAGAGCCCCGCCTCTACCATCGGCGCCCCCCGCTGGCGCGACGCTAGATCAGAGGTGGTGAAGCGCTGTGGCTGGAACCCGGCGCCCTGCGCCCCGGCCCCGAGCGCCCCCAGCGGCACCGGCACATAGGGGGGGCGGAAGGTCGTCGTCCCGGTCTCGGGGATCGACCGCCCCGTCGCCTCCGCCAGCACCGCCAGCGCCCCGACGTTCGAGTTCTTGCCCTGGTCCGGCGCCATCCCTTGCGTCGTGTAGCGCTTCATATGCTCGACCGAGACGAAGCCCTCGCGCGCCGACAGGGCGACGTCCTTTGTCGTCACATCGTTCTGGAAGTCGAGCCAGGCCCGCCCCTTGCCCGCGGTCTGGAAGACCGCCGTGGCGCGTCCGCTCTCGGCGTCGGCCTCCGGCAGGTCGAGCACCGGGGCAACGCGCCCGAGCACCTCCAGCGCCGCCCGAGCCGCCGCCTGGCCCGAGGCCAGACACGCGCCCGTGTCCCACGCGCCCGCGGCCGCGCCCGCCGGAAAGAGCCGCGGCACAGCGCCCCGCGCGCCGGGCGCCGGGGGCAGGAACGTGCCCAGCTCCGCATCCCACTCTGGCCGCCCGCCCATGTGGCACGCCAGATGAACCGAGGCCGACCATCCGCCCGACACGCCCAGCGCGTCCGTCGCGATCCGGCGCTCGCCCCGCGCCGTCGCCACCCGGATCGACCGCAATCCGCCGCGCCCCGTCGTCCCGACCACGCGGGCACCGGCAAAGAACGGCGCGTCGATCCCCTCGGGCGCCTCCGCATCCGCGCGCGGATCGACGATCGCGGCGATCTCGATCCCGGCTGCTGCCAGATCCCGCGCCGTGCGCCGCGCATCGTCATTGGCCGCATAGAGCGCCACGCGACGCCCGGGCACGACGCCCCACCGGTGCAGATAGCTGCGCAGGGCGCCCGCCAGCAGGATCCCCGGCCGGTCGTTTCCCGGAAACGCGATCGGACGCTCGAGCGCCCCCGTCGCCATCACCGCAGCTCCCGCGTCGATCCGCCAGAAGCAATCCTTCGGCGCACTCCCAGACGACGCCACATGCTCGGACACGCGTTCCAGCGCGCCGAACGTCCCGCCGTCATAGGCACCCGTCACAGCCGTCCGCGTCCAGATCCGCACATTCGGCAAGGCCGCCAACGCCGCACGCGTCGCCTCAGCCCAGTCCGCCCCCGGCATACCGCCGACGGGTGCCACCTCGCTCAGAAGGCGCCCCCCGACCGCAGTCGCTTCCTCCACGACAAGCACATCCGCCCCGGCCTCGGCCGCAACCCGCGCTGCCATCAGCCCCGACGGTCCCGCCCCAATCACCAGCACGTCGCAGGACACAAACGCCTTCTCGTGCCGCTCCGGGTCCGGCGCCCGCTCAAAGCTCCCAAGCCCCGCCGCGCGCCGGATCGCCGGCTCATAGACCTTCTCCCAAAAGCTTTGCGGCCACATGAAGGTCTTGTAGTAAAACCCCGCGCTCAAAAACGGCGCCGCAAGATCGTTGACAGCCAACACATCGAACCCCAGCGAGGGCCAGCAGTTCTGGCTCTGCGCAAAGAGCCCGTCATAAAGCTCCTGCACCGTCGCGCGCACGTTCGGCACCCGCGCCGCCCCGCGTCCGATCTCCACAAGCGCGTTGGGCTCCTCCGACCCGGCCGTCATCACCCCCCGCGGCCTGTGGTACTTAAAGCTCCGTGCTACGACCCGCACATCGTTGGCCATCAACGCCGACGCCAGCGTATCCCCCGGATGCCCCCGAAACCGCTGCCCGTCAAAGGAGAACGGCACATCCACATCCCGCGCCACACGACCGTATCCCGCGACCCTCATCGCCCGCTCCCCCCAGGCACCACGGCATCCGAGCCCCGCACGCCCCCGCATCTTCTTCTTGCCAAAAATACCGAAAATCCCGACCGCGCCGCAGGGGCCACGGCAGGGCACTCGCGCCCCCGCCTCACGCCACGTCCTCCGCCGCCAGCCGCACCGCATGCACCTCATGGGTCAAGGTATCGCGCTCCACGATCAGCCACGCGCCGCAGCCTGCGCCGTGAAACCACAGCTCCTGCGAGCGCCCCGCGGGGTTGTCGCGCAGGTGGAGATGGTCGTGCCACGTCTCCGACCACTCCTCCCCGTCCGGCCGCTGCGCATAAAGCGCCGCCCCCTTCGGCGTGAACTCGCGTAGGTCTCTCGGGCCGCAAAGCGGGCAACGGATCCGCATCGTCTTCCCTCAGTGCAGGTTGTGTTGCGACCCGGTCGCTTCTTCGTCCATCAGCCCCACGCCGGTCTCGAACCGGTCCAGCCGGAACCGCGTCGCCGCCGCGTGGGGCATGTCCCGCGCCAGAAGATGCGCAAAGCAATCTCCCGAGCCCGGCACGGCCTTGAACCCGCCATAGCACCAGCCGCCATTGACATAGAGCCCCGCAACCGGTGTCCGGTCGATAAAGGGCGAGCCGTCCGACGACATGTCCATGATCCCGCCCCAGGAGCGCAGCATCCGCGCCCGACCGATCATCGGCATCAGCGTGATCCCCGCCTCGACGACATGCTCGGCCATCGGCAGGTTCCCCCGCGCGGCATAGGAGGGGTAAAAGTCCAGATCGCCGCCAAAGACCAAGCCCCCCTTGTCGGACTGGCTGATGTAGAAATGGCCCATGCCATAGGTCACCACGTGGTCGATCACCGGCTTCAGCCCCTCCGTCACGAAGGCCTGCAGCACATGGCTCTCGATCGGCAGCCGCAGCCCAGCCATCGCCGCCACCTGGCTCGACCGGCCCGCCACCGCCATGCCGACCTTTTCGGCCCGGATCGGACCGCGGTTCGTCTGCACGCCCGTGACCCGCCCGTCCTCGATGTCGATCCCGGTCACCTCGCAATTCTCGATGAGGTCGACCCCCAGCCGGTCCGCCCCCCGCGCAAAGCCCCAGGCCACCGCGTCATGCCGCGCCGTCCCGCCGCGCGGCTGGTAAAGGCCGCCGTAGATCGGAAAGCGGGTCTGCTCGAAATCGAGGTAGGGCAGCAGCGCCCGCACCCCGTCGGTGTCGAGCAGGATCGCATCGTCTCCCTGATTGCGGATCGCATTCCCGCGCCGCGCATAGGCGTCGCGCTGCCCGTCCGAATGGAAGAGGTTGATGATGCCCCGCTGGGAGTGCATCACGTTGTAGTTGAGCTCCTGCTCGAGCCCTTCCCAGAGCTTGAGCGAATGCGAGTAGAACTCCGAATTGCCCGGTAGTCCGTAGTTGGCGCGCACGATCGTCGTGTTTCGCCCGACGTTGCCTGATCCAATGTAGCCCTTCTCCAGCACCGCCACGTTGCGCACCCCGTAGCGTCGCGCCAGGTAATAGGCCGTTGCGAGCCCATGCCCGCCGCCGCCGATGACGATCACCTCGTAGCTCGGCTTTGGCGCCGTCTTGCGCCACGCCGGCCGCCAGCCGCGGTTTCCCGTCAAACCTTCGGTGAGGATCCGCAAGGCATTGTATCGCATGACACCTCCGTGGCCCGACCCGTCAGGGCCGCGTGAGACAACCAAGTCTGGGCAGGATTGTCCATGCCCTCGCGCGACATCCCCTGCCCCACGCGCGACATCCCTGGGACCGGACTGGACCTGACCGCCAAGAGCATGTGCCCTCGCCGACACGTCATACCGCCGCACGCGCACGCTAGCGGCTGGATCTCAGTCCCAGCAACCTACTTGGATCGACACACTGGCACACTGTCCGCAGCCGTCGCACTGGCCCGCCTACCACGTCACGCGGAAACGCGCGGAAACCATCTTTGCTCTAAGGCGTTAGGTGATGCCTGTTGTCTGAGGACCTCCGTCGAACGCTCCAGGAAGGCCGCACCTCACAAACGCGCACCCGCGCCGCCGCAGGCGGCGCCACGCCCAACGGAGCAAGATGCCGACAGGCGTCGCGCGGAGGCGGGAACCCCCCGGAGCCCACTCCTCCACCCAAGCCTTCCAAAAGACGATTGGATCTTCGGCATAGGCCACAAAATCGCCTCCGCAAACAAGCTCCAACCCTACACGACGTCGCCGATAACGTGTCTCAACTGCCGCGCAGCGATCACCACGCGGGGCGTCAGGACCGGCTGCGCTTGCGCTTACTGCTGCGCCCACGTTCGACGACTCAGGTGCGCGATGGCCTTGGGGGCTGAACCTCGAAGCGCCCCTGGCGCGCCGGCGCCCGGAGGCTAGCGCACGGCCCGGGTGAGCGCCTCGGTCAGGTCGGTTCGCTCCCAGGAGAAGCCGCCGTCCTCCTCAGGTGGCCGCCCGAAATGGCCGTAGGCCGCCGTGCGTTCGTAGATCGGCCGGTTGAGCGACAGATGCGTCCGGATCCCCCGTGGCGTCAGATCCATCACATCCATCACCGCGCGCTCGATCGCCGCCTCATCGACATTCCCCGTACCATACGTATTGGCGTAGATCGACAGGGGCTTGGCCACACCGATCGCATAGGACACCTGCAGGGTGCACTTCTCCGCCATCCCCGCCGCCACAACGTTCTTGGCCAGATAGCGCGCCGCATAGGCCGCCGAGCGGTCGACCTTCGTCGGATCCTTGCCCGAGAACGCCCCGCCCCCGTGAGGCGCCGCCCCACCGTAAGTGTCCACGATGATCTTGCGCCCCGTCAGTCCCGCGTCCCCGTCCGGTCCGCCGATCACAAAGGTGCCCGTCGGGTTCACCCACCACTCGGTCTTCTCAGTGATCCACCCCTCGGGCAGCACCTCGCGGATGTAGGGCTCGACAATGGCGCGGATGTCGTCCGAGGTCTGGCTCTCGCTCTCGTGCTGGGTCGACAGCACGATCGAGGTCACCTCCACCGGCTTGCCCTCCTCGTAGCGGATCGACAGCTGCGACTTCGCGTCCGGCCTGAGCGACGGCGCCGCGCCTGACTTCCGCGCATCCGCCAGGCGCTCCAGGATCTTGTGCGCGTACTGGATCGGCGCTGGCATCAGCTCTGCCGTCTCGTTCGTGGCGTGCCCGAACATGATGCCCTGATCGCCCGCGCCGTCCTTATCGACACCCTGCGCGATGTGAGCCGATTGCGGATGCAGGAAGTTGAGCACCTGGCAGGTGTTCCAGTGGAACTTGTCCTGTTCGTAGCCGATATCCTTGATGCAGCCGCGCGCGATCTCGCCGATACGGCCCATGAAGTCGTTCAGACGGTCGCGCCGCGACAATCCAACCTCTCCGCCGATCACCACCATGCCTGAGGTCGCGAAGGTCTCGCAGGCCACCCGCGCACTTTCCTCCTCGGTCAGGAATGCGTCGAGCACCGCGTCGGAAATGCGGTCGCACACCTTGTCCGGGTGCCCCTCGGACACGGATTCGGAGGTAAAGACAAAGTCGGATCTGGACATGGGGTTGCTCCGCTAGAAGTGACCTGCCACGCCAGGAAGCCGTTGTGACAGGGTTCCCCGGCGCCTAGCCTTCCCTGCGCGCAGACGCAACCCCACGCGAGGCGCCAAGGCAAATCGCGAGTAAACCCAGCCCCAGCAGGACCCCGAGCACAGGCAGCGATCCCCAGCGCGCATAGGGCGTCTGCGCCAGCGCGGGCGGCAGGGGCGCGTCGAGATGTCCCGCCTCGCCCAGCGGGATCCGCGCCAGCACCTGGCCGTAGCCGTCGATCACGGCCGAGACGCCCGTATTGGCCGCGCGCAGCACTGGCAGGCCGAACTCCACCGCGCGCAACCGTGCCTGCGCGAGATGCTGGTACGGGCCCGCAAGCTGGCCGAACCACGCGTCGTTGGTGACATGCATCAGCCAGTCGGGGCGCTGCGGGGCGGCGCGCACCTCACGCGCGAAAATCGCCTCGTAACAAATGAGCGGCATCACCCGCCCGAGCCTGCCAAGGTCGATCACCTGGGGTCCGGGACCGCGCGCGTAGCCGCCTGCCAGATTGGCCGCGAGGCCGAAGATGCCCCACCGCTCAAAGACCTGTCCCAACGGCATGTACTCCCCGAAGGGCACCAGATGGTGTTTGTCGTAGAGTGCGCCGACATTGCCTTTAGCGTCGAGAACGACAAGGGCGTTGCGCCAGTCCCCTGCCGCATCCCGCCGCTGGAGCCCGGCCGCCACAGGCGCGCCGGCGGCGGTCGTCATCTGGCCAAATGCGGGGGCGGCACTCGACAGCGCATAGGGCACCGACGTCTCGGGCCAGATCACCAGATCGGGCGCCTTTCCCTTGGGGGGGGCCGCGGTCAGGCTCAGGGCACGGTCCCAGAAGACAGGGATCATGTCGGGCCGCCACTTGAGATGTTGCGGTGCATTGGGCTGTATCAACCGTACCATCGGCGCGTCAGGACTGGGGATAATGGGCCCCTCAGGCACCCTCCACATCGCATAGGCGCCAGGGGAAGCCGCCAGCGCCGCGCCCGCGATTGCGCCAAGCAGGAGCCGCCGCGCTCCAAAGAGGGATGGCAACGCCGCCGCTCCCAGCGTCAGCAAGGTCAGGCCGTCCGCCCCCACCAGCGCCGCGAGATGCATCTGCGGCCAGCCGATCCAGATGTGCCCAACAAGGGCCCAGGGAAACCCGGAGAGCACGACCGAGCGCGCCATCTCCGCTCCGGTCAGCATCACCACCAGCCAGAGCACCCGCGACGCCATGCCCCGCCCCGCAAGATGTGCGGCGGCAAAGGCCACCGCCCAGAAGAGCGCCAGCCCGCCCGCCATGAAGGCCAGCGCAAACGGCGCCATCCAACCGTGTCGCAGCGGATCGACGAAGAAGGGCTCGACGATCCAGAAAAGCGACACCGCGAAATAAGCCGTTCCCATGGCCCAACCGCGCCACGCCGCGCACCGCCAGCCGAGCGGCAAGCAAAACAGCCCAAAGGCGAAGGCCAGCGCCAAAAGTGCCAGCCAGGGCCAGGACACGGGCGCCTGCCCCAGTGCGGTCAGCGCCCCGAGAAGCAGCGCCAGCGCGTTTCCCGACCGCCGGCGCAGAACGGCCGCGCGCAGGGCTGAGACATGGCTCTGCTCCGACGCCACGGACGCGTTCGGTTTGGGGAGTGCTGAGCCTGCCGTCATGATCGTCGGTGGCGGATGGCGTTGATTGCGGGCACGCCCGCTCCGTCCTGTCGGCGCAGACGCTGGCGTGCCTGAAGCGGCAAATGTAGCGCTGCAGGGGCAGCTTCCATACTTCCCGGACGACGTGCAGCGGCGCAAAAAGCGCTCCCAAACCCGGTGCTACCGATACCTTGGACGCGTGAGAGGCGCCGACGGTGTGGGCGTTTGATAAGCCACACGAAATGTCGGCCAGGCGTTTTTGGCGCCTCAGCGACTGCGCTGGCCCGCGCCTTAGCGCGTTTCGCAGATCCGCCTTGCGCCCTGAACCACACCCGAGACTTCGCCCTCAGCAGAGACGCCGCACCTTATTCCGCCGCCTGTTGCAACAGCGGCGCCCGTCCGGGGACCCGCACACGGAGCCGCTTGATCCGCCGTGGGTCTGCGTCGACCACTTCGAACTGCAGCCCGGACGGATGCGGGATCACCTCGCCACGGGCGGGCACACGCCCGGCTTCCATGAAGACAAGGCCGCCCAGCGTTTCGATCTCTTCCTCGTCCTGCGCGTCCACGAGGCGCATGCCGAGCGCGTCCTGAAAGTCGGCCAGCGGGGTCCGCGCCGCGGCAGCATAGCAGCCGGGCTTTTCCTCGATCCAGAGCGTCTCGTCCTCTGTGTCATGCTCGTCTTCGATTTCGCCGATCACCTGCTCGATCAGATCCTCGATCGTGACGAGGCCGTCGACACCGCCGTATTCGTCAATCACGAGAGCCATGTGGCTACGGTCGGTCTGCATCTTCTGCAGGAGCACGCCGATCGGCATGGAGGGCGGCGCAAAGAGCAGCGGCCGCGCAAGAGCGCGCAGATCCAGCGCATGGTCGGCCACCCCGTTGAAGCCGAATTCGAGCGCGAGATCCTTGAGGTGGATCAGGCCGAGCGGATAGTCCAGCGTGTCCTCGTAAACGGGCAGCCGTGTGTTACCGCTCTCCCGGAAGGCCGCGACAAGACCCTCCAGATCGATATCGACCGGCACGGCGGTGATTTCGACCCGCGGGATGGCGACGTCTTCGACGCGTTTTCGGCGTAGATTGCTCATCCCGTGGGTCTCGGGCTCCCGCGCGTCTTCGAGAGCGGCGCAAGCCGCCGCGTCAGGTTCGCCTCTAAACAGGCGCCCAAGGCGCGACATAAGCCCGTCACGCGACGGGGGCGAGGGAGGTGAAGGCGCGCCCTGCGCGGCGCTAGACGAATCGTCGGCTGTGTCGCCCATCTATCCTATTCCGTGTGCGGGCGTCCCCAATTGACCCCGCTTTCCAGTGCCGGATGCGACGGCCCGTCCACGTAAGGGTTCGGCACTCCGACGGCCGTGAGTATCTCAACCTCCAGCCCTTCCATCAAGCGCGCATCCGCATCAGAGATGTGGTCGTAGCCCAAAAGATGCAAGATCGCATGGACGAGAAGATGTGTCGCGTGATCGGCAAGCGGTTTGTTGCCGTCTGCGGCCTCGCGCACGCAGGTCTCGTAGGCGAGTGCAATGTCACCCAGGGCGAGTTCGCCAAAGGCATCCGGGACAGGATCGGGCGGTGCGGCGCCCGGGCTGGTGGGCGCGAGCGGCTGGGCCGGCCAGGACAAAACGTTGGTCGGGGTCGGCTTTGCCCGAAACTCCCCGTTGAGCGCGGCGACGTCTTCATCGGACGTGGCGAGCACCGCGATCTCGGCCGGACCCTCGATCCCGAGCCGCGTCAGCGTCGCATCACCCGCCACTTGGGCGAGGGCTTCCAGACCCAGCGCGTCCCAGCCAGAATTGTCGACGCGAAGATCAATCACCGCGCGCCCCGCAGCGTCTGGCGAGCTCACGACGTACTGGGGCCAGCGTCGTAGGCCTTGATGATCTTGGCCACAAGCGGATGACGGACGACATCCGCGCTCGAGAAGTACGAAAACGAGATCCCCTCAATGGCGCCGAGCAGGCGCTCGGCCTCGACGAGGCCCGACACCATGCCCCTGGGCAGGTCGACCTGCGTGCGGTCTCCCGTAATCGCCATGCGCGCCCCCTCACCCAGACGCGTGAGAAACATCTTCATCTGCATCGCGGAGGCGTTCTGCGCCTCGTCCAGCACAACCGCAGCATTTGCGAGCGTGCGCCCGCGCATAAATGCCAGTGGAGCGATTTCGATCGTCTTCTCCTCGATCAGCTTTTGTACCGTCTTGGCAGGCAGAAAGTCATTCAGCGCGTCATAGAGCGGCTGCATGTAAGGATCGACCTTGTCCTTCATATCGCCCGGCAGGAACCCAAGCCGCTCTCCGGCCTCGACGGCCGGACGGGCCAGAATGATCTTATCCACACGCCCCGAGATGAAGTGGTTCACGGCCACGGCCACGGCTAGATAGGTCTTTCCAGTCCCGGCCGGTCCGATGCCAAAGGCGAGTTCATGCGAGAAGAGCGCCCGCACATAGGCCTTTTGCGCGTCCGTTCTGGGCTCGACGATCTTCTTGCGCGTCTTGATCTCGACATGCCCGCCTGAAAACATCTCGAGCTGACCGGCCGGCACAGTCTCGTCAACCGCCTCTCCCAGACGCAGGGCGGCGTCGATGTCGCCCGGAGCGACCTCACGGCCCGCCTCGAGCCGTTCATAGAGGCTCTGCAACAGAGCCGCGCCGCGCGCTTGGCCCTCCGCCTCCCCGATCAAGGTAAGTTGGTTGCCGCGCCGCAGGATCTGCAGCGAGAGCCCATGCTCGATCTGAGCGAGGTTGCGGTCAAACTCACCGCACAGATCAACGAGAATCCGGTTGTCGGGAAATTCCAGAACCGTCTCAGGGACAGCGGTTGGGTCGGTGGGTGTGGTCGTCGTGCTCAGTGCTTCGATTCCCAAAACGCGGCTCCGTTCCTGCATGGGCGCCTGACGCGATGCTGCACTGTCGTGGGCCATACTGGCAAGCGCACAACGCGAGATTTCATCTCAACGACACAGTCTTTTGCCCCGCGAAAGCACAAGATACGGGGATTACCCGCCCATGCATAGACGACATACGCCACTGCGGCGCCGGTCTGGCGACCGTGGGCGAAGGATCGGCTCACGTGACGGCACGACCGACCGAATCGACAGGACTTTGGTTAATTTGGGGCGGATTGTTCAACAATCGGAAATGACACAGCGTTTTCGCAATGATTGTGTGCAATATGTTTGCCAAAGGCGCCCTTTCGCTTTCAAACTCGCTCGGTTTGGCTAAAACTTGCCACAAAGACGGAGAGTGGCTGAGTGGGTGTGGGCGCAGTGCTGCGCGATTTGGCTCGTGGAGCACTGGTGTTTTTTGTTGGACGAGAAGGATACTAGTATGAAAACGTCACACATGACAGCGGCCCTCCTGGCCTTCGTGATGGGCAGCGGTGCGGCCTTCGCCGCGGCGAACCCGTCTCCTCACGATAGCGACCCCAGCAAGATCAACATCTCTTGCTACCGCGGCGCGCTGAAGACAGTGGCGTGGGATCGGGCGAACTCGGTCTTCATCGAAGATCTGATCCAGCTGGGCTACAGCTATGAGAAGGCGACCGTCATCGCCGAGCATATCTGCCGCGACGAGTACGGCGTTCGCAACCCGCCGCATCAGATCGAGCAGCTTCGAGAGATCCTGCGCACCGACCCTCCGCGCTGACCCGGGCCAGCGCTCGCATCCTCTGGAGCGAGGCGCAGATTTTCTCCGAAAATCTTGGGCGCGCCACTTGGCGGGCCCTTTGCGCTTTACAGGCGCGCTTCGGCGCGCAGCGAATTTGGAGCGTTTTCGACTATCCGAACGGGAAGCAGCGTGCCGACGGGAGCGTCCGCAAGCACGTGAACCGCGTGGAGGTGTTCGGATTTTCCAACCATCTGACCCGGCTCGCGCCCGGGCTTTTCGAGGAGCACCACGGCGTCGTTCCCGACGGCCTGTGCTTGGCGCTCTCGTTGCTGGTCCTTCAGCAACGCTTGCAGGCGCTGCAAACGCGCATCCGCAACCTCTGCCGACACCAGAGCCCGCTCGGCCGCTGGCGTTCCCGGCCGCGTCGAGTACTTGAACGAATAAGCCTGCCCATAAACGACCCGTTCGACAAGCCGAAGGGTCGCCTCGAAATCTGCGTCCGTTTCTTCGGGAAAACCGACGATAAAGTCACCCGACAGCAGCAGATCGGGCCGCGCCACACGCAACCTGTCGATCAGCCCGATGTAAGCGGCGGCGGTATGCTTGCGGTTCATCCGTTTTAGGATCCGGTCGGACCCGGATTGAACGGGCAGATGAAGATACGGCATCACCTCAGGCACGTCCCCGTGGGCCGCAATCAGATCCTCCGTCATGTCATTGGGATGGGACGTCGTGTAGCGCAGCCGTGCGATCCCCTCAATCTGTGCCAGCCGACGCAACAACCACGCAAGCGACCGAACCTCGCTGCCGTCTTGCCCGTGGAAGGCGTTGACATTTTGCCCCAGAAGCGTGATCTCGCGCACCCCTTCGGACGCCATCCGCTCCGCTTCAGCCAGGATCCGGCCAACTGGCCGCGACACCTCAGCCCCGCGCGTGTAAGGGACAACGCAGAAGGCACAGAACTTGTCACATCCCTCCTGCACCGTCAGAAACGCGGACGGCGCCCGGCGCCGGCGCCGCGTCGGCAATGCGGCGAACTTGTCTTCATCAAACTCGGTGAGTGTCGGGCGCTCTCCACGCCGGGCCCGCGCCTCAAGTTCGGGCAGCCGATGATAGCTCTGCGGACCAACCACCAGATCCACCGCCCGCGCGCGCGTCAGGATCTCTTCGCCCTCAGCCTGCGCCACGCAGCCTGCAACTCCGATCTTGAGCTCCGGATTTACGGCCTTCAGCGCCTTCAGGCGCCCGATCTCGGAATAGACCTTCTCCGCTGCCTTCTCGCGAATATGGCACGTGTTGAGAAGCACCAGGTCCGCCTCTTCGGGTGTCTCCACCTGAGCGTAGCTGGACCCAAGGCTCTCGGCCATACGTTCGCTGTCGTAGACGTTCATCTGACAGCCATAGGTCTTTACATAGAGCTTCTTGGT
>JBCCYI010000082.1:0-17935 GCA_039189975.1 Pseudomonadota bacterium | reverse complement strand
GTTTTCGCCGCCCTCGATGTCGGGCGTACCGGTCGCATCGAGCGGTCGCGCGGCTCCGACGCCGACCTCTATCTCCGATCCGTCCGCCTGAACTTCTTTGAGAGAGACCAGACCCGGCGCCACATCCGCCTTTACGTCGTAGTGGCGCGACTGGCCCACCCGGTCGATCCGGCCGAGCTTGGCCACCGGCGTGCGCGTGATGAAGTTCGACAGGGGGACGAGACCGTCGGAGGTTCGGACCTTGAGGGTGTCGAGCGTCGAAAGCAGACGATCCTCTTCGGGCAGGCGCACGCGAATCTCGATCTCCTCCTCGGAGGTCGGCACGCGCATCGTGTCGAGGAAGATCCCCCGCGTCACAAGCTGCACCATGGCCCCCACGGTCGCCACATCCGCGCCGAAGCGACCGGCCTTCTCGACGTCGACGTCGATCTGCCAGTCGATGCCGGGCAGGGGGGTCGTGTCTTCGATGTCGATCAAGCCGGGCGTGGCGGCAAACTGCGCATTCACGCGGTCAACAGCGGCCTGAAGCGCCTCAATGTCTTCACCGGCGATGCGAAGGTGCACCGGCTTGCCCTGCGCGGGCCCCTGCGCAAGCTCGGTCACCTCGGTGTAGATTCCGGGGATCTGGTCCAGCCGCGCCTGCAAGACGGCCATGATCGTCTTGCCGTCATACGCCGGGTCGATGATCTCACGGTCCAGCACGTGGACGCCAAAGAGGCGCACCGGCTCGGAGATCCGCGGTCGGTCGTCCCAGCGGACCATCTCGATCTGCACCTGTCCGATCGTGTCGCGTGGTCCGGAAGCGCCGCCGGTGTTGGCGTTGAGCCCGCCCTCTCCGGCAAAGGCGAACGCGCTGCGGATTCCCTTGGTCTCGAGGATCACCTCCTCGACCTCGTGAACCAGCGCGTCCTTGTCCTGGAGCGACAGGTTCCCGCGTGCCCGGACATAGACAATCGCCTGCTCCGGCGCCGTCTCCACGAAGAACTCCACGCCGCGGTTGTTCTGCCCATAGACGCCGAAGACCGTCACCACGAAAAAGATCACCCCGGCGATCACCACCACCGGCATCACCGGATTGCCGGCGATGAACTTCGTCATGTGGCCAAAGAGCGTCCGGCGGTAGCCGGCCTGGATGCGGCGGGGCCGAAGGCTGAGCCGTGCGGCGTCCATCGTAACGGCGGTGGCGATGGCCCCGCCAATGAAGATCGCCGCTCCGAGCAAGCTGCCGGCGACGCCTGCGCCCGCGTCTCCGAGGAGATAGGCGGGGTTCAGGACCTGCATCGCGCCCAGGAACGTCGCGTAGGTCGCTCCGAGCGCAAGCGCCGCGCGCAGGACCCATGGCAGATTGCCACGCAGCGCATCGGAGGTTGCACCGAACGAGCGCGTCATCCGGCCCAGGACACCGCCCATGACGGGCAGGAAGATCAGCGCGGAGACCAGCGAGGCCGACAGAACGAAGATGAGCGTGACCGGCAGCATCCCCATGAACTCGCCCGGTACGCCAGGCCAGAAGAGCATGGGCAGGAACGCGCACAGCGTCGTCGCCGTCGAAGACACGATGGGCCAGAACATGCGCTGGGCCGCGTCGACATAGGCCTTCATCGGGCCCGACCCTTCCGAGATCCGCCGGTCCGCGTATTCGACAACGACGACGGCCCCATCGACCAGCATGCCCACCGCAAGGATCAGGCCGAACATCACGATATTCGAGATCGGAATGCCGGCCACCGCCAAGAGCAGGAAACAGAGCATGAACGACGTGGGGATGGAGAAGCCCACGAGAAGCGCCGGGCGTGGCCCAAGGGCGGCCAACACCACGATCATGACGAGCGCGATGGCCGTCAGCACGGAGCCTTCGAGCTGCTGCACCATCGACTTGACCTCGCCCGATGTATCGTTCGAGGCGCCGACGATCACCGCCTGCTTCAGCTCGGCTGGCCAGTTCTCCTGTTGCTCGGCAACGACCGTGCGCACGAGCTCTGCGGTGTCGATGATGTTGAAGCCCTTGCGCTTGACGACTTGCAGCGCAACGGTGGTTTCTCCATTAAATCGGGCGGTTCCGGCGCGATCTTCGAACGTGAGATTAATCTCTGCAAGATCGCCCAGCGTGATCACCCGGTCGCCATTGACCTTTACCGGCAGCGCATAAATGTCGCGGGTCTCGTCGAAGGAGGACGGGATCTTCACCGCAAAGGCACCGCTCTCCGTCTCGACATTGCCTGCCGCAATGAGCTGGTTGTTGTTCGTGACGGCGGTGATCAGTTCGCCGGCCGTCACGTTGTAGGATTCCAGCCGCAGCGGATCGATGATCACCTCGACCATCTCGTCGCGGTGACCTGCCAGAGCGGCCTCCAGAACAGGCTCAAGACTCTCCAGCTCCGTCTGGAGCTCATTGGCCAGTTGCAGCAGCGTGCGCTCCGGCAGCGGCCCCGAGAGGCTCACCACGATGATCGGGAACTCGGAGAAATTGAATTCGCCGACGGTGTAATTGTCGGCGCCATCCGGGAACTTGGCTTCCGCCTTGTCCATGGCGGCGCGCACGTCTGCGAGGGTCTGGGACTTGTCCCAGCCGAACTCGAACTCCAGCACCACGTTGGCATAGCCTTCGACGGCGGTACCGGTCATGGTGTCCAGCCCATCGAGATCCGCCATCTCCGTTTCCATCGGCTTGATAAGGAGCTTTTCGGCATCCTCCGCCGAGATCCCCGGAAACGGGACAGAGATGAACACCGCCGGGATTTCGATATCAGGCTCGCCCTCTTTGGGCAGCGCAACATAGGCGTAGCCGCCCATGACGATCGACAGCACAATGAACGCGATGATCATGCGGGCGTGATCTGCGGCCCATTGGACGATCCCTGTCATTGTGACACCTCCTGCGCCGCGGTCGCGTTGCCCGTTGTGTCTCCGGTGGCCATCTCGCGCAGCGTGACGTCGAGCGGGACGCCGTCGGTCACATATTCCTGGCCGACCACGATGATCTGTGCCGCGTCAGGCAGCCCGGTGACATACACGCCTTCCAGCGTGTCGCGCTCCAGCTGAACCCGCGCAAACGCGGCGACAGCGCCGGAGTCACTGTCCTCGACGACGATCCGGAGGCCAAGGTGGCCCTCATCGTCGAGCGTCAGCGCCGAAGCAGGCACCAGGTGCGCCGGGGCGCCATCGGCAGCGATCCCGATTTCCACGGTCTGACCGTCCCGCACGGCGAGGGTCGCATTAGGCACGGTGATCTCCACGCGGAAGGTGCGCGTTTCGGGATCTGCTGAACGCGACACATACGTGACCGCCCCCACAAGCTCGCCCCCCGATGCCAGGCGGGCGCCCGCCATGGCCCCCAGAGCGACACGCTCGACATCCGCCTCCGGCACGAAGCCGACGAGGCGAATAGGGTCGAGCTGGATCACGGTCGCGCAGACCTGTCCCGTTTGCATCAGCGCACCCAGTTCGGCCGTGTCGGATTCCAGCAGCCCGGCGAAGGGCGCGGTGATCTCCAGCCTCTCGATCTCCGTATCGGCAGCGGCGAGTGCGGCCGCGGCCGATTGAACGGCACTCTGGGCGCTCTCGAGTCCGGTCCGGGCCGCTTCGACGCCCGCGCGGGCGGAGGATACGCCAGCCGCCGTCGAAGCCACCCGCGTCTCGGCGGCGAACCCGGACTCGCTCAGCGAACGGGCGGCCCTGTCATTGATTTCGGCCTCATTGAGCCGCGCCAAAGATTCCTCGACCCGTGCGCGCGCCTCCGGCAGGCGCGCTTCGGCTTCCTTGAGCCGCGCCTGCGTCTCCGCCCGAGCCGCTTCGCGCGTGCCCGGTGCGATCCGGCAGAGAAGATCTCCCGCCTCCACAAGAGTGCCTTTGCGCAGCGGCTCATTGACGATCAGCCCGATGGTTTCCGCACGCACTTCGACCTGGCGTGTGGCTTCCGTGCGACCGCGCACGAGCACCGCCGTGTCGATCTGCTCAGCATTACTCGTCATCGCCACAACAGAAACGCGGGACGCGGCGGATTCGAGGCCCGCAGCGGCGGGGAGCGGCGAACCGGCCTCTGCGGCTGGGTCCGTGGACGCTTGTGGGGAGGTCGCGATATCCTCCTGCGGGGCATCGCGGCCGGCGAAGCTCAGGAGCGCGTCGCGCTGGATGACAAGCATGTAGATTGCCGCGGCCACCAGCACTGCCGTCACAACATAGAGTATCCGCATCGCCCCGACCTTTTCGTTGAGCAAGCATCGAATCTGGCGACCTGCGTCGTCGCCACAAACTGACTGAACCGAATAGTTTAGTTTAGGCGCCATGGCAGCAAAATCCAAGGGCCGTCGCGTGTTTTGCCGGGCAAGGAGGACCAGAGGCGCGGCTTTGCCGCGTCTTCGGGCAGGTTCCTGCCGGCCTAGGGGGGCGATTGAGCCGAGGCGCATTACCCAACGGCCCTGTCGCGCTCGGATGCAATGTGAACGCCGTCCCCGGCGCAGGGCTGGCATCGCCCGTCGCCTTGCGCTAGGACGCTCGGGACGGGTGCGGACCTGCGTGACCGCATCACCCTAACAGAGACGCCGGAGCGCGCAGCGTGAGCGACACCGACAGCTTCATTGATGAGGTCAGCGAAGAGGTTCGCCGGGACCGTTTGACCGGGTACTTGCGACGGTACGGCTGGATTGGCGCGCTTGGCGTGGTCCTGATCGTCGGGGGCGCGGCGGTCAACGAGATCCTGAAGGCGAGCCAGCGGGCCGAGGCCGAAGCGCTGGGCGACTCGCTGCTCGGTGCCCTGCAAAGCGATGCCGCGTCAGACCGTCGCTCGGCGTTGGAAGGGATCTCCGTCGAAGGCGATGCCGCGGATGTCGTCGCGTTGCTGACTGCGGCCGAGCGGCTGGCCGATAATGAGCCCGAGGCGGCCGCACAGCTCTTGCGGCCGCTGGCACAGGATACAGACGCTGCTCTGGTCTACTCCGATCTTGCAGCGCTGAAGTTGGTTCTGATGGGTGAAGATATCTTGGACGCGACGACGCGTGATCAGCTGCTCGATCGTTTGGCCCGCCCCGGTGCGCCCTACGAGGCGCTCGCGCGCGAGCAGCAGGTGCTGGTCTTGCTCGAGCGCGGGCGCGAGGGGGACGCGCTCGATGCCGCCGGGGCGCTGCTGATGGAGGCGGGGCTGACACCGGGCTTGCGGCAACGCCTCGTCCAGCTGATCATCGCGCTGGATGGTGAGTTGCCCGTTGCAGGCGCGGGCTGAGGACGACAGCATGAGGGGCTCGTACGGCCGCAACTGGTCCCAAGGCCGGCGCGTTGCCGCCCGTGCTAGAGCTGCGCTGGGGCTGATCTGCGTTCTGCTGAGTGGCTGCTCGCGGGACGATACCCTGGAAGGCAACCGCTTCGATATTCGCACGCCCCTCGAGGCTTCGCTCCCTGGCGAAGACGGCGTGTTCCCGGCTCAGGAGGCCGAGGATACGGAGGAGCGCACCGTCCCGATCTCTCTTCCTGCACCGGTCAACCATAGTGAATGGACGCATCGCAACGGCGGCCCGGCCCATGTGATTCGCCACCCGGCGTTGGGCAGCACGCTCACACAGATCTGGTCAGTCTCGATCGGGGAGGGCGACAGCCGACGCGCCAGCATCACCGCTGATCCGGTCGTTGCAGACGGCAGGATTTTCACGCTCGATGCCGCATCGCGCGTCATGGCACACAGCGCCGGCGGCGCACCGGTCTGGTCGCGCGATCTCGTCCCCGACGGTGAGCGCGCGCGCGATGCGACCGGCGGAGGCCTCGCCATTGGCGATGGCCAGCTCTTCGTGACGACGGGGTTCGGCGCGCTGCACGCGCTCGACCCCGCGACCGGCGCGGTCCGCTGGACACAGGCGTTCGACGCCCCCGTGGACGGTGCGCCCACAGTTCTGGGCGATCTGGTCTACGTCACGTCGCGCGACAACCGCGCGTTTGCCGTGCGAACGGAAAACGGTCGGCTGGAATGGCAGCTGCCCGGGGCGCCCACCCCGTCGTCCACGCTGGGCGGCGCTGGGCCGGCGGTGTCGGACCGCGTTGTCGTCTTCCCCTTCGGCTCGGCGGAACTGGTGGCCACCTTGCGCCGCGGCGGCGTCCGCGTCTGGTCGGCGACGCTCGCCGGACAGCGGCGCGGCCGTTCCTACGCCGGGTTCTCGGACATTACGGGCGATCCGGTGATCTCGGGAAATGTCGTTTACGCCGGGTCTCCCTCGGGCCGCATCGCCGCGCTTGACGGGACCTCGGGCGAACGTCTCTGGACGGCGACCGAGGGCGCCATGAGCCCGGTCTGGCCCGTTGGCGGCTCGCTCTTTGTTGTCACGGATGCTGGCCAACTCGTCCGTCTGGATGCGTCGGACGGCACCACCATCTGGGCGACGGACCTGCCCTTCTTCCAGAATGAACGCCCGCGCCGCCGCCAAGCCGTCTATGCGCATTACGGCCCGATCCTTGCAGGCGGGCGCCTGATCGTCGCGTCCGACGACGGGTTTCTGCGCAGCTTTGACCCAAGGGATGGCCGCCTGATGTCCACTGTTGAGATCCGGGGTGGGGCGACGACAAACCCCGTGGTCGTCAACAACGTCCTCTACATCGTGTCTACGGGCGGTCGTCTGCACGCGTTTCGCTGACGCGGCCACCCCGCACCGCTCCGCCCGGTGCCGGGCAGATCAGCTCTATGCCGAGACAGCAGACATCTTCGGAGCTTCCTGAACGCCGGCCCCTGGCGCCGATCGCTCAGGACCCGTCCCGTCGCACAAACCCAAAGCGCAGTCAGAGACAAGGAGCGTGACCGCGCGCGTGCGTCAGCGCGCGCGCCCGAGAGCCCCCGGACCGGGGGCGCGACGCTTCCATGCAGTGTACCGGATGTTTGATCCTACGGTTTTGCGGTGTCATCCTTCGCTCCGCCGACGATGGCGCGCGGGAGCGAATACCGCTTCACCAACTCGAACCAGCTTTAGACGCATGGCCAGCTCGACCGCATGACCCGGACAATCAAGGACCATGGAGCGGGACACTGATTGATCCAGCGTATCAATCAAAGCCGAACCACCGCGATCCGACAAAGGCCGCCATCCTCCCTCGCGAGGCCTTTCACAGACGTCCGAGGCGCCCACCGCATCGCCCGTCGGCTCAAGACGCCCGTTGAGCGTCGCTAAGGTGCAAAAGGGCCAATCCGCACAGCCCAAGAGCGCCTGTGCAGACCCGGACGTCAGAGCCAGACCGAGCCCTCGTAGTATCGACCCATCAGACGCGAGGGCGGGTCACCCAAGGGCTCCTCACGCGGCGCGCCTCAAAGCGGGCGGATACGCAAGCGCGTGAGACGGTTGGCCTGCCGCGCTGCCACTTCGAAGCGAAACCCGTGGAACGAGAAGACCTGTCCTTGCGTGGGGATCGACTGAGCTTCGTGTATGACGAGGCCGGCGATCGTATTGGCTTCTTGATCCGGCAGGCTCCAGTCGCAGGCCCGATTCAAGTCCCGGATCGTCATCGCGCCGTCGACGAGGTAATCGCCCGTGTCGGACCGCCGCACGGCATGTTCGGGATCGATATCGAACTCGTCGGTGATCTCGCCCACGATTTCTTCGAGGATGTCCTCGAGTGTGATGAGCCCCTGCAACGCGCCATACTCGTCGACAACCAGGGCAAAATGCGTGTGGCGGCGCAAAAACTCGCGCATCTGATCGTCGAGCGTGGTCGTGTCGGGGACGAAGTAGGGCTCCATTGTGATGTCGAGAATGCGGAATGCGTCCAGACCCTCGGGCGTCGCATCCGGCCCGCGCATGACCTTGTCCATCCCGCGCAAGAGATCCTTGGCGTGGATGACCCCGACGATATTCTCGCGCTCTCCATGATACACCGGCAGGCGTGTGTGGGGCGAGCCGAGCGCTTGGCTCAGGATATCCTCGGGCGCGGCGTCGGCGTCGATCATCTCAATCTTCGAGCGATGCAGCATGATCTCATCGACCGTCCGGTCGCCGAGGTCGAGCGCGCCGAGGAGCCTGTCCCGATCCTCTTTTTCGACGGCGCCCTCGGCATGGCCGATTTGCAGCGCGCCGACGATTTCCTCGCGTACGCTGAGCATCTGATCGCCCGGGTCGATGCGCAGGCCGAAGACACGCAGCACCCCGCGCACGATCACCCGCACGGCGGCCACCGCAGGAGAAAGCACTGTGATCACCAGGCGGACCAAGGGCGAGGCCATCGACGCCGTTCGCTCCGGGTCCGTAATGGCGTAGGTCTTGGGCAGCACCTCCGCAAAGATGAGGACGAGGAGCGTCATCACCAGCGTCGCTGCTGCAACGCCGGAATCGCCCAGCAGTCGCGTGAACATCGCCGTCGCCAGCGAGGTCGCGAGGATGTTGGCCAGGTTGTTGCCCAGCAGGATGCCGCCGATCAGCCGCTCATTGTCCTCCTTGAGTTCCAGCGCGGTCTCTGCGCCCCGCCTGCCCTTGTCGGCCATGCTCCGCAGCTTGCCGCGCGACGCCGCTGTCAGCGCGGTCTCCGAGCCGGAGAAGAAGCCAGAGCAGACCAAGAGGATCAGGATCGACGTGGCGGTGACCCAGAAGGCGAAGTCGAGAGCGGCGGTGTCCATGGGATGTCCGGTGATGGGGAGGTACGTTGGTTATGGGTCCGTCGGGCTTTGGCTTCAAGCGGTGCCGTGGTGCACCCTGGGAAAAGTGGCGCGCTGAAGCCACCGGCGCAGGTGCGGCGGCGCGCGTGGGCCAGCCATGGCGGTGGCAATTGGCTGGTCTGGCCGCCCAGGCGACGCGCAGCATGAGGGCCGCTCTGCGAACCCACTGCGCGTGCGCCGCTGCGCGTTTGGGGATTGCTCCGCGAGGGAGTAGCATCGCCCCTGGCGCCCCTGTGGCGCCTCTGTGGCGCCTCTTTGGCGCGAAGGAGCTCAGTTATGCGCATTCTGAAAGGACTGGCTTGCATGGCCGCCCTGGCGGCTCTGGATGCGGGCCGGGCCGAAGCGAGCGGGCCGCAGCATGCGGACGAGCGGATCGCAATCATCGACACCGCTTGGGACACACGTCCCTTTCTGGACGCGCTCAAGGCGCGGGGCGTGCGTGTCGTCGGTCGCTACTACGCGCGTTGCGACCAGATGGCCATGGGCCTGACGGAAAAGCGCCTGATCGACCAGGGTCCGCCGCAGGATCCTGAGAGCGAAGTGGCACAGCTCCTCGATGCCGGGTTTGCGATCCTGTCAATCTATCAGTTTCACAACAACGCGCCGGCGAAGTTCCAGGGGCGCAATCGCGCTGGAGCGCCATTGCCGGATGGGTCATGTCAACCGGGGTCCGAGCCGCGTGATGCCCGCGCGGAGGCGCGGCTCGACGCGGATGCGGCGGTTGCACAGGCACGCAGGGTCAAGCAGCCGCCTGGCAGTGCGATCTACTTTGGCGTCGACTTCGCGCTGTCCCCGTCGGACAACGAGACACAGGCGCGCTTGGTGGCGTATTTTCAGGGGGTCGAGGAGATCCTGAGCGCGGCTGGATACCGGACGGGCGCCTATGGCAGTGGCCTCGCCCTGGAGGTGCTGCGCGAGGCGCGTACCTCGGACGGGCGCAGCCCGCTGATCGCTTACGCCTGGCTCTCCGCCTCGCGCGCGTTTCCCGGAACGAGTGCAATGCACCGTATGGGGGCGTGGGATCTCTTTCAAAACCAGGTCAACCGCGAGTGGTTTGGACAGCCGCGCGGAGGGCAGGCCTGCAGCAGGGGCCTTCCGGTCGACACCAACGTTCAGAACGCTGCCCGGCACGGCGGCATCGGGGCCTGGACCGCGGACGGCGTCTTTGCCCTCGACGTGGCCCGAACCCGGGCGATCATGGACGCTCGGCGGTTTGCCTGCGACGGCAATGCCATCCTGCGGCGCACAGCGGCCTCCGCTCAGGGCGACGCAGTATCGCCGCAGGTCTGCGCGTACGGGCGTGTGCAGTCATTGCCGCCGCGCATCGACTTTGCCAATTCAGCGCGTATCGGTGCGGTTCAAGGGCGCATGATCCAGGTCGATGTGGACGATGACGGCCGGTTCGACGGCTGGACATGGCGCGGCAACCTGACCGCTGACTTCCGCGATAAGCCCGACTGGATCTTCCGCAAGACGGCGCGGCTGCGCCAAACCTGCCGCTAACGCTGGAGTGGCCGCCAGGTTCCACATCCCGCTGCGGTCGAAGCCTTTGGTAAGAGGTGGAGAGAGCGTCGCGCCTGACCTTCCGCTGACCTGCTTGGCGTGTCAGCCGGCGTCGATCCTGACGGGCCGTCCTTCGGCCATCGACCGCGCCGCAGCATCCGCGAGCAACTGAGCGCGCAAGCCGTCGGAGGCGTCGGGCGAGGGGGCGCGACCGGTATTCAGTGCGTCGACAAACCGCGCAAGTTCGGCGAAATACGCGCGCTCGTAGCGTTCGAGAAAGAAGTGCTGGTTGGGCGCGCGGGTGAATCCGTCCGGCCCGGCCTGTTCGACCGTCGTCTCCAGCACGTTCGTCGCGCTGAGCATGGCCGTCGCGCCATGGACCTCGATCCGCTGGTCATAGCCATAGGTCGCGCGGCGCGAATTGTTGATCTGGCAGAGCTTGCCGGAGGCGGTGCGCAGCGTGACGGCGGCGGTGTCGATGTCCCCCGCTGCCCCAATGGCCGGGTCGACGAGGCAGGACCCTGTGGCGAATACTTCCACCGGCTCCTCGTCCAGCAGGAAGCGCGCCATGTCGAAATCGTGGATCATCATGTCCCGGAAGAGCCCGCCGGAGCTTTCGATGTAGCCGATGGGTGGCGGCGCGGGGTCGCGCGAGGTGAGCACGACAAGCTCCACGGAGCCGATCGCGCCCGCGCGCAAACGCCGTTCGAGCTCGGCAAAGTTGGGATCGAAGCGGCGGTTGAACGCTGTCAGGAACGGCACGCCTGCGTCGGAGACGGCCTCGATACAGGCGCGCACCCGCGCGCTCGAAAGGTCGATGGGCTTTTCGCAGAAGATCGCCTTGCCCGCGGCGGCCGCGGCGTGGATCTGGTCGTAGTGCAGCGTGGTGGGCGTGCCGATGATCACGGCGTCGACCTCATGGCTTGCGATCAGATCGTCCGGGGCCTGCACGGACGCGCCGTGGGCCTGCGCCAGCGCCTCCGCAGCCTCGGGTAAAGCGTCGGCGACCGCCACGAGCGTGGCGCCCGAGAGCCGGGCGAGGGTGCGGGCATGGACCTGACCGATCCGACCACAGCCGAGCAAACCAAAGCGGATCATGCGGCGTCCTTTCGAGCGGGGCCGAGCGTGCGCAGCACGACCCGGGCGGCGTCTTCCAGCGGCGCCTCGACGTCGCGCAGGATCTGGACGCGGTCGAACCGCGCGGGGTCGGCGTCCAGGGCGGCGCGCAGATGGGTGCCGAAGGCCATGCGCAGCTCCGTGCCGATGTTCATCTTGCAGATCGCCGTGGTCCGGGCGAGGGTCTCGCGCTGCGCCAGCGGCACGCCGGAGCCGCCGTGGATCACCAGCGGCACATCCGTCGCGGCCTCGATGGCGGCGATGCGCGCCTCGTCGAGCCCGCCCTCACGGTTTTGTTGCAGATGCACGTTGCCGACCGAGATGGCCATGGCGTCGACCCCGCTCTGGCGGGCGAATTCCGCGGCCTCGGCAGGGTCCGTCCCCTCGGAGGAGGCGCCGTCGGCATAGCCGACAAAGCCGATCTCGCCCTCGCAGGAGATGCCCGCGTCATGGGCCATCTCGGCGATGGCGGCGGTCTCGTCGATGTTCTGCTGGAGTGGCTTTTTGGAGCCGTCGTACATCAGCGAGGTGAACCCGCTCTCCAGCGCCATGCGGCACTCCTCATGTGTGTAGCCGTGATCGAGATGCGCCACGACCGGCACGGAGACGCTCTCGGCAAGGGTGCGGAACATCGTGCCCAAGACGGGCAGGGGCGTATGCGCCCGGCAGGACGGCCCGGCCTGCAGGATCACCGGCAGCCCTTCGGCCTCGGCCGCACGGGCGTAGGCGCGCATGTCCTCCCACCCCAGGCACACCAGACCCGCGACCGCGTAGCCCTCGCGGCGCGCGGGCGCGAGTACCTCGGCGAGCGTCGCGAGCGTCATTTGAACTTTGCCACCATGTCCATGATGCCGGGGATCGTGTGGAGCTGCTCGGCATGGGTCGGCTCAAAGTACTGCACAAGCGAGCGCTGGGAGAGGCCACCCAAGATCGTGAAGTAGTACATCTCGTAGCCCGGCATCACCACGCAGGGGTGATAGCCCTTGTCGATGCAGATCGTGGAGCCGTCGACGATGTGGTGCGCCTCTCCGGGTCCTTGTTCGCCTTTTTGCAGGATCTGAACGCCGGAGCCGTAGTTCGGGCGGAAGCGGAAGTTGTAGGTCTCGTCGTGGCGCGTCTCGACCATGGCACCGTCGTCGCCCTGCCGGTCGGTGTCGTGCTTGTGGGCCGGAAAGCCGGACCAGCCGCCCTGGCCGACCGTGTAGAGCTCCGAGACCAGCAGCCGGCCGACCTTGTCTTTCTGCTTCTGCCCCAGGATGTGCTTGATCTTGCGGTGGGTCTTGGTGTCGTCCGAGCCGTATTGCACCACGTCGAGCTCATCGGCGCGCACCGCGAAGGGGGCCAGCACCTCGTCATATTGCGCGCCGGCGATGAAGACTTCGGCGGCACCCGAACGGCAGGTGAACTCCGCCGTCATCCCGGTGGGGACATAGACGCCCTCGGGATCGCCGTCCCACACATCCGCGCCGCGCCCGCCGAGGCCGGAGACGCTGAGCTCCCCCACCGTCACATCGAGGCTGCCGGTCGCGGGGACGATGCACGTCTCGTAGCCCGGCACGGCATAGCTGAAGCTCTGGCCCTCGGTCAGCTTGACGATGTTGAAGTAGTTCAGCGGCACCGTCGCGTCGTTGGCGGGCACGATCGGTACGTTGCCGTTGTCGAAGGGGGGGATATGCATGGCGGTCTCTCTAGCGGCGGCGTTGCGGGCGAAGGGTTGGGGTCACGCGGCGGTGGGCCCGGCGTGGGACCTGAGGAACTGGGCGAGGTCGGCCTCGTCGGGCATGGAAGGCGCGCAGCCGGGGCGCGCCACGACCATCGCCGCACAGGCCGAGCCGCGCAGGATCGCATCGCGCAGGCTCTGCCCGGCGGCGAGGCCGGAGAGGAGCCCCGCCATGAAGCTGTCGCCCGCGCCATTGGGCTTGAGGGCGGTCACGGGGTAGATGCCGGTGTGGATCTCCTGACCTTCGGCAAAGGTGATCGCTCCCTTCTCGCCCATCTTGTAGATGACGAGCGCGGCCCCGGCCTCTGCAAGCGCGCGCGCCTTGTCGAGACCGCGGGCCATATCGCCGGCCATGAAGCCGAACTCTTCGTCATTGCCGATGATCGCGTCCGACGCCTGACCCGCGCGCGACAGCACGTCGGCGGCCACCTCGGCCGAGGGCCAGGAATAGGGGCGATAATCGATGTCGAGGATCACGGGGATACCAGCCGCGCGCGCGAGCTCGAACGCCTTGAAATGCGCGCTGCGCGAAGGCTCGGCGGCAAAGACGGTGCCTGTGGTGACGAGCGCGCCATAGGCGCCATAGGAGACCGCGGCGACATCCGCTTCAGTCACCTGAAAATCCGCGGCATTGTTGCGGTAGATGACGTTCTGAAAGTCCTCCAGCACGCTCTCATAGACGGCGAGCGACGTGCGCACTTCGCCGCCCACCGCGCGCACATGGGTCGTGTCGACGCCGTAGTGGGTGAGCTGGTTGACGCAGTAGCGCCCGACAGCGTCGTCCGAGACAGACGTCACGAGCGCGGCATGGGCGCCAAACTTCGCCAGCCCCGCCGCGATATTGGCCGAAGAGCCGCCGAGGCCCGCGCGGAAGGTCTCGGCATGTTCGCTCTTCACGCCCGGCGGGTCGGCGAACATGTCCATCCCGGCGCGCCCGAAAACGGCAAAGCGGTTGCGGGCCACGGCGTCGCGAAAGGCGCTCATGTGCGGCCCTCGGTGTTGCCGGCGGCGGCGGCGTCGAGCACCTCGGGGTAGGGGTAGTTCAGCCCCAGAAGCTGGCGCAGGTCCGGGCTGGCCTGGGCGATGAACTCCGGCGGCAGAGCGGCGGGCATGTCCTCCATCGGTTTGACCCACTTGGGCAGGTACTGGATGAGGACGGCGTTGCGGTCATGCGTGGCGCGGTTGGGCATCGCACAGTGCCAGACCGCGCCGAAAAAGAGCGCTACATCGCCTGGGTTGCCCGTCATCCGCGCGCAACGGTCAAAGAAACCATCCGCCTCGGTCGGGTAGCGCAGCGCCTTTTGCGAGCCGGGCACAAAGGCGGTGGCCCCGCTTTCTTGCGTGAAAGGGTCGAGGATGACCGACACCTGCGCATTCATCGGGAAGGAGGCGTTGAGCCCCGTGGGATGCGTCTCGGGCGCGTGGAAATCCCAGTAGGGATAGTCGATATGCGGCTCCTGCCCGGGACCGCCGGGCAGAATGCGGTTGGCCGCGATGGAGCCCATGATGAACTGCGTGCCCAGAAAGGCGCGCAGGATCGCCATCAGCGTGGGATGCGCGGCCATGCGCGAAAAGACGGGGCCCTTGGCGAGCAGGTTCCACACCCGGCGCTGGAGCGTGATCGTGCCTGATTGCTCGGCGGCCCCCTGAAAGTGGGTGACTTTCTCCGACGCCGCTTCGGAATGCTCCATGATGATCCGCCGCGCCTCGGCGATCTCGCCTTCGGTGAAGAGCCCGGTGATGCGGACGGCGCCGGCACCGTGCAGCAATTCCGCGACGATCGCCTGCGGGTCGGCGGCGTCGGCGGGGAAGCTCTTCATGGCGGGGGTCGGGGTGCCGTCAGCCATCGGTCACACACCCCGGCGCTGCTTGGCGCGCGCGCTCTCGACCTCGGCATGGGCGGCGCGCACCTTCTCGTGCGCGGAGACGGACGGCGTGCCGACCTCCCACCAGGTGTGGCCCTCGGTCGTCCAGCCCTCATAGGCGTCGACATTCATCACGATGACGCTCGTGCGGTCGGCGGCTTTCGCGCGCTGGAACGCCTCGCCGAGCTCGGCCGGGTTGGCGACATGTTCGGTCGCGGCCCCCATCGCGGCGGCGTGGGCGGCGAAGTCGACGGCGAAGGGCGCGGGGATTGTTGGGGCATCGGCAAAAAGGTTGTTGAAACTCTCGTTGCCGGTGTTGTTCTGCAGCTTGTTGATGACGGCAAAGCCGCCGTTGTCAAGCACCAGGACGATGAGCTTTTTCTGCGTCAGAACAGAGGAGTAGATGTCGGAGTTCATCAGAAGATACGAGCCGTCGCCGCAAAAGACGATTGTGTCGGCGTCGGGCTCCTGCTCGGACTGGGCGATGCGGGCGCCCCAGCCACCGGCAATCTCGTAGCCCATGCAGGAAAAGCCGAACTCGACGTCGACCGTCCCGATATCGAGGGTGCGCCAATTGGCGGTGACCTCGGCGGGCAGGCCCCCGGCGGCGGCGACGACGCGGTCGCGCGGCCCGCAGAGCGCGTTCACCACGCCGATGGCTTGGGCATAGGACGCGGGCCGGTTGCCGGGGCGCACGTTCTCGGCGACGTAGGCGTCCCATTTCTGGCGCTCGCCCTTGGCGAAGCCGACCCAGGGTTCGGGCGCCCGGTAGCCTGACATCTCATTGGCAAGAGCGGTGAGCCCCAACTTGGCGTCGCCCACAACGGGCAGCGCCATGTGCTTGCCTGCATCGTGGCGCGCGGCGTTGAGCGAGATGAAGCGGGCGTCCTTGGCGAAGGCCGTCCAGGAGCCGGTCGTGAAATCCTGTAGCCGAGAGCCGACGGACAGGATCACATCCGCCGCCTCGGCCACCGCATTGGCGCTATCGGAGCCAGTGACGCCGACGGGCCCGATATTGAGCGGGTGCGTGGCCATGAGGTTGGCCCGCCCGGCGATGGTCTCGATGACGGGGATGTCATGGGCCTCGGCGAAGGCCGTCAGTTCTGCCACGGCGCGCGCGTATTGCACGCCGCCCCCGGCGATGATGGCGGGCCGCTCGGCGCTGCGCAGAAGTGCGGCCGCGTCGGCGATCTCGGCGGCGTCGGGGGTCTGGCGGCGGATCCGGTGGGTTCGCTCGGCAAAGAAGGACAACGGATAGTCGTAGCTCCAGCCCTGGACGTCCTGCGGCAGGGCGAGGAAGGCCGGGCCGCACTCGCCGGGGTCCAGCATCACCGCGAGCGCCGCAGGCAGCGATTGCACGATCTGCGCGGGATGGGTGATCCGATCCCAGTAGCGCGTGACCGCCTTGAACGCGTCGTTGAGGCCATGGGTCGGGTCGTTGAAGTGCTCGATCTGCTGCAGGACCGGGTCGGGCAGGCGTGTCAGGAACGTGTCGCCGCAGAGCATCAGGACGGGCAGCCGATTCGCATGGGCCAGCGCGGAGGCGGTCAGCAGGTTTGCGGTGCCCGGTCCGGCGGAGGCGGTGCAGAACATAAAGCGCTGGCGCAGGTGATACTTGGTGTAGGCGGCCGCCGCAAAGCCCATGCTCTGCTCGTTCTGGCCGCGGTAGAGCGGCAGCGTCTCGCGGTGGTCGTAGAGCGCCTCGCCGAGGCACGTCACGTTGCCATGGCCGAAGATGCCAAAGCCGCCGCCGCAGATGCGGGTGCGCGTCCCGTCGATCTCGATGAATTGGGCGTTGAGCCAACGCACAATAGCCTGAGCCGTCGTCAGCCGAATGGTCTCGTCCGACATGCCACATCCTCCCTTGCTCCGGTGTGGGCGCCCTTGTTTGCGAGCGCTCGAGCACACTTCGGCGTTGCGCCTGGCGTAGTTTGACGATACGCGAATTGCAACCGGTTGCAAGCCGATTTGGGAGGGGGCGCCGCCGTGAAGAGATCTGACATCGGCATCGGGATTGTCGGCGGGGGCTACATGGGCAAGGCCCATGCGGTGGCGATGGCGGCCGTGGGCGCAGTGTTCGACACCGCGTTGCGGCCCCGGCTGGAGGCGGTCGCGGCGTCGACCCCGGAGAGTGCGGCGCGCTACGCTGCGGCGTTCGGCTTTGCCAAGGGCGCGGCCGACTGGCGGGCGCTGGTCGAGGACCCGGCCGTCGAGGCGGTGGTGATCGCGTCGCCGCAGGAGACCCATCGCCAGATCGCCGAGGCGGCGTTTGCCCTGGGCAAGCCGGTCTTCTGCGAAAAGCCGCTTGGCGCGTCGATCGAGGATGGTCGCGCGATGGTCGCGGCGGCAGAGGCCGCCGGCGTCGCCAACATGATCGGGTTCAACTACGTGCGGACCCCCGCCACGCAGTTTGCCCGCCAGCTCATTGCCGAGGGTGCCATCGGGCGCATCGTCTGGCTGCGCGGCGAGCACACCGAGGATTTCTACGCCGACGCGTCGGAGCCCGCGACCTGGCGCGCCCATGGCGACGCGAACGGCACGATGGGGGATCTGGCGCCGCATATGGTCAACGCCGCCCTTGCACTGGCGGGGCCCATTGCGTCGGTCATGGCCGAGATCGAGACGGTGCACGCGACGCGGGGCGGCGCGCCGGTGACCAACGACGATCAGGCGCAGATGATGCTGCGCTTTGGCTCCAGCGCGATGGGGCATCTCTTTTTCAGCCGGATCGCCCATGGCCGGAAGATGGGCTATGCCTATGAGATCACGGGGACAGAGGGCGCGATCCGCTTCGATCAGGAGGATCAGAACGCGCTTTGGCTCTACCGCGCCTTCGGGCCCGAGGCCACGCGCGGCTTCGTCAAGATCCTGACCGGGCCCGCCCATCCCGACTACGCGCCCTTCTGCCAGGGGCCCGGCCACGGCACGGGCTACCAGGACCAGATCATCATCGAAGCGCGCGATTTTCTGCAGGCGATCCACACCGGCCAGCCTGTCTGGCCGACCTTCCGCGACGGGCTCGCTGTGGCCGAAGTGGCCGCCTCCGCGCGCCGTTCCCACGCTTACCGCCGGTGGCACGACGTCACCCAGCCCGAGGAGACCCCAAGAGTATTC
>JBCCYI010000081.1:0-18059 GCA_039189975.1 Pseudomonadota bacterium | reverse complement strand
TCGAGCGTGATGGTCCGAGGGGAGAGGGTCGTGTCCCGTTGGTCTTTGCGTTGCCACCTGGAGCGCCCATGGCTGGAGGTCGTCCTGCCGCGGTCGCTGCGGTGTCTGAGCTGGGCCCCTGTGGGCGGCGGATGGCGGACGACGGAGCGCGTCGTGTGGCGCGAAGTACGCGACGCTGATCTTGGCCCTGATCTCGATGCAGCGGCCTGGCTCGCCGCAAGGATGGAGGCGCGGGGCCAGACAGATGCGATCGGCCTGCTGACGTCCCGCAATGTCGCGTGCTTCACCACGGCCGAGGCCGGGGCGGGCCAGGCCCAGGCGGCAGCCTGCGCGACGGTGGGCTTGTCCAACGCCGAGCGCATCGGCCAGCGGCGCGGCGGCGGGGCCCGAGCCGGCACGATCAACGTGGTGTGCGCGGTCGACGCGGCGCTTTCGGAGGCGGCCCAGATCGAGGCGTTGAGCATCGCGGTCGAAGCGCGCACGGCGGCTGTGCTGGAGGTCGGGCTTGGCTTGGACGGCGGGAGGGCCACGGGGACAGGTACCGATTGTCTGGTTCTGGCCTGTCCGCCTGGCACGGCCGCTTACGCGGGTACACATACGGATGTCGGTGAGGCGGTCGGCCGGACTGTCTACGATGCTGTGTTCGCCGGGGCGACGGAGTGGATCGCGGCATCGCAGCCCAAGACGCCGGACGGCCCCGGCGATCCCTGATGCAGCGCCGCGCAAGCGATGTCGAGCAGCGGACGAAAGGCCCTCATAAGGCTGGCGCCCGCTCCGGAGTGCAGACAGGCGTCAGACCGCCGACGCCTCGTGCTGCAGGGCCGCGTCAAGGCGCGCCCAGTCGGCGTCGGATCCGGGCAGGCCGAGCCGCAGCCAGTCCGGCGCATAGGGGAAGGCGCGCGTCCAGATCCGGTGGGCCGCGAGTGCCTCGCGAACCGCCCATCCATCCCTGACGTGATACGTGCGAAACAGCGGTGTGCCGCCGACGCGCCGCCATCCCGCGGCGTGCGCGCATCTGTCGAGCCGGGCCGCGTCGCGGACGAGCCGCGCGCGCGTCTGCGTGCGCCACGTCGTGTCGGCGAGCGCCGCTTGACCGATTTCGACAGCCGGGCCGCTGACATTCCACGGGCCGGCCAGTTGGCGGACGCGTGGGGCCAGGCCGGCCCCGTCGATCAGGAAACCGAGCCGCACCCCGGCAAGACCGTAGAACTTGCCAAAGGAGCGCAGCACGATAAGGCGTCCGCTGTGTGGCTCCAGGCCGGTGGTGCAGGTCGGATGCGGCGCGGCGTCGGCGAAGCTCTCGTCTACGACCAGCAGCCCGACCGTCTCTGCCAGAGCGCGCAAGGCATCCGGGCTGTGGACGGCGCCATCGGGGTTGTTGGGGCTAACGATGACGGCCAGATCAGCTCCCTCCAACGCATCGACCGTGTGGACCTCGCGCACCTGCCAACCGGTGTCGGCAAGGGCGCCGGCGTGTTCTTCGTATGTCGGCCCCAGCACCCGCGCCTCGCGCCCCTCGGCGAGATGCGGCACCAGTTGGATCGCCGCCTGCGCTCCGGCCAGGGCCACCACTGGGGCTGTCGTGCCATAGGCGCGCGCCGCGGTTGCCTCCAGCGCGGCAACGGCGCCAGCGGTCGGCAAAGCGGTCCAAGCCCGGGCCGAGAGCGGCGGCACGGGGTAGGGCACGGGGTTGATGCCGGTCGAGAGGTCGAGCCAGTCGTCCCAGGCGCCGCCGTAGCGCTCCATCGCGCCGCTCGGGTCACCGCCATGAAGGCGCGGGGTTAGAGGGGGAACCATGCCAAGCCTCCCAGGAGTAGGGCGAAGAGGGCCATCGCGCGCACATAGATCCGCAGTCCGGCCGCTAACGTGTCCGGCCCGGGATCTGGAGCCGAGCCGTTGAGCCAGGGCTCGTCCGAGATCCGGTCGGCGTAGATCCGCGGTCCTGAGAGGCGCACACCGAGCGCACCGGCCATCGCCGCCTCGGGCCATCCGGCATTGGGCGAGCGGTGCGCGCGCGCGTCGCGCCGCATCACGTGAAGGCTGCGTCCGGGGTGCCGTGAGCCGCAGGCGATCAGCACCCCGGTGAGCCGCGCCGGGACAAGGTTGGCCAGATCGTCAAGCTGCGCCGCCGCCCGGCCGAAATCCGCGTAGCGTTCGCTTTTGTGGCCGATCATGGAATCGAGCGTGTTGATGGCCTTGTAGGCGGCAAGGCCGGGCAAGCCGAGCAGAAGACCCCAGAAGAGCGGCGCGATGACCCCGTCGGAGGCATTCTCGCTCAAGCTTTCGAGGGCGGCGCGCGACAGGCCCGCGGTATCGAGCCCGCTTGGATCGCGGCCCACAATCATCGCAACGGCGGCGCGGGCGGCTCCATGGTCACCCGCTGCCAGCGGGCGGGCTACCGCCCGGACATGGGTGAAGAGCGATTGCGCCGCGATCAGGGGCCAGGCCAGCACACCGCCGATGATCAGGCCCAGCCCACCCTCGGGCAGCGACAGGTGCACGAGTGTAGAGGGTACCAACACAGCCGCAAGAACGATGGCCACCGTTGCGACGCCTGCGCGGCGGCGCTGCGATCCGGAGGCGATCTCGTTGTTCAGCCTCGCCTCGAGCGCGGAGATCAGGCGGCCGAGCCACGTCACGGGGTGCCCCATGGTGCGAAAGAGCGCATTGGGCCAGCCAAGCAGGGCGTCGATCCCAAGGGCCACCAGCATCATCGCGGAGAAGGCCATCAATGCCCCGTCTGGAAATGCAGCACATGCGTGAACCCAGCGTCCGCCAACGCGCCCGCTGCGTCCGGCGGTGCGGTGCCCGGGGCAAAAAGCAACGCACGGGCCGGGCCAGTATGCGCACGGGCATAGCCGAGTGCGCCCAGGCGGCGGGCCAGCGCTGCTGTGGGATCGTTCGCGGGACCGCGCCGGGCGGTGGTGCGGTCCGCCGCGGCCGAGGCGATCGCGGCGCAGTCCGCAAGATCCCCTCCGCTTTGCCAGCGGGTTGCGAGATCGGTGATGTCGGGAAACTGCGTATCGGCGGGGTCAGTCCACTCGGGCGGGCCGAAGATGCCGCCGACGACGTCGGCACGCGGCGGCGGTGGCATGGCGCGCAGGGTCATTGCGCGGCGTGGCGCCCACAGCACCGCATCCGGCGCAGCCAGCATCAACGGGTCGACCGCCCCCTCTTCCTCAAGACAGAGACCGGCGATGGCGGGCTCGTCGGCGCCCGCGAGGCGGGCGATTGCTACGAGAGACGCGGTTGACACGCCCGTGCCTAGGCCAGGCGGCAGAGAGGGGGCGAGAAGAAGAGAGCGCGCCCTGGACTTTGGTGTCTCACACCCGATCCGCGTCAGCAGGGCGGCCACCCGGTCCTCTCCGAGCAGCTCGGATGCGGCAGTGTCGTCGGGGCCGCGCGGGTGATCCGAAGAGCGCCAGGAGGCGCGCACACCAATGGACGGGCAGGCGAGTGTGACGAGCGCGATCGGGCCGTCCGGACCGAGGCGGCCCTGGATCCACTCGCCAAAATGCCCCGGCACAAAGACCATGCGCTCACGGCTCCCGGTTGACCACAGCGACGGAGACTCCGCCCGAAAAGCAGCGCAGCACGGTCATCGAAAGCGGCGCAATCTCGAAGGCGAGCCCGGCGCTTTCATCGTCAAGCGCACAGGACAACGCAGCGCGGGCTGTTCCCGCATGGGCAAAGACCACAACAGGGCCGTCCTGCACGGTGCGCAGGGCCAGCTCATCCAGCGCGGGGCGCACACGTCCGACCATCGCCGCAAAGCTCTCGCCGTTCGGCGCGGCGTAGCGAGAGAGGTTGGCTCGGGACAGCGGGCCAAGATCGGGCAGCGCCGCCAGCGGCATCCCGTCGTGGTCGCCGAAGTCCTGCTCCCACAGCCTCGCGTCTTCGCCCAGGGGATGATCGGGCAGCACGCGGCGCGCGGTTTGCACGCAGCGCTGCGCCGGGCTGGAGACCACCTGGCGCGCCGTCCCGAGCGCCTGGGAAAGCCGGGCGAGAGCGGCCGTATCGTCCAGCAGGGCAGGCACGTCGCGCCGTCCGCAGAGCCGCCCGCCGGTGTCAGCGGGGGCATGCCGCACAAAGACAAGATCACAGGGCTGCAGGGCAAACATCGGGCTTTCCATCGCGCGGACGACGTGGTTTGACACGCCGTTATGGCGAAGTCGATCCTTATCACAGGCGGGGCCCGGTCGGGCAAGAGCGTGTTTGCCGAGCGGCTGACCCTGCGCCTCGGCACGCCCGCCTCCTACATCGCGACGGCCGAGGCGCTCGACGGTGAAATGGCGGATCGGATCGCTGCGCATCAGGCCCGTCGCGGCCCCGAGTGGACAACCCATGCCGCCCCGCTGGAGCTTGTCACGGCGCTCTTGCACACCGATGGCGCAGGCCCTCGGCTCGTGGATTGCCTGACGCTTTGGCTGAGCAACCTGGTGCTCTCCGACATGGAATGGCGCCCGGCGGCAGACGCGCTGGCCGCGGCGATCGCGCAGCAATCCTCGCCGGTGGTCTTCGTCACCAACGAGGTCGGCGCCGGGCTGGTGCCTGAGACGCCGCTCGGACGCCGCTATCGCGACGCCGCGGGCAAGACCAATCAGATCATCGCCCAGGCATGCGACGAGGTGTATCTCATCGTCGCCGGGCAACCGTTGAGGATAAAACCCAATGACTCCGTTTCTGTCTGATCTTGAAACGCTGGAGGGTGTTGCAGTCCGCGCAGCAGACCTGCCCGCGTTTGACGCTGCCGCCGCGCAGGCCGCGAGAGAGCGACAGGCCGGTCTGACAAAGCCCCCCGGTGCTCTGGGTCGGCTTGAGACGCTGGCGGAGTTCATGGCGGGCTGGCAACAGGCCGCGCAACCTCGGATCAGGGCCGCGCAAGCGCTTGTGTTTGCGGGCAACCACGGGGTGTGCGCGCAGGGGATCAACCCGTTTCCGCAGGAGGTCACAGCGCAGATGGTCGCGAACTTCGACGCGGGCGGCGCTGCGATCAATCAGCTGTGTGCTGTTGCCGGGGCGGAGCTGTCGGTGGTGCCGCTGGATCTGGAGCGTCCGACGGCCGATTTCACCGAAGGCGCGGCGATGACGGAAGCGGAGTGCGTGGCCGCCCTGCGCGCCGGTGCCGCGGCGGTCGATCGGCGGGCCGATGTGCTCCTTCTGGGCGAAATGGGGATCGGCAACTCGACGGTGGCGGCCGCGCTGGCCCACGCGCTTTTTGGCGGGACGGCGGCGGACTGGGTCGGCCCGGGCACGGGCGCCGACGCCGATGGGGTGGCGTGCAAAGCACGCGTGGTGTCGGCGGGAGTGGCGCTGCATGGCCAGGAGCCGCCCCTCGGCGTTCTGGCAGCTTTGGGCGGTCGCGAACAGGCGGCGCTGTGCGGCGCTGTGCTCGGCGCGCGGGCGGCACGCATTCCGGTGATCCTGGATGGGTTCATCTGCACGGCGGCAGTCGCGCCGCTCTATGCGCTGCGCCCCGAGATCCTGGCGCATTGCCTGTCGGCCCATGCCAGCGCCGAGCCAGGCCACCGCAAGCTTCTTGAGGCGCTTGAGATGTCGCCGTTGCTGGATCTCGGCCTGCGGCTCGGCGAGGGCACGGGCGCGGCCCTCGCGCTTGGACTCTTGCGCAGCGCTCTGGCCTGCCACAATGGCATGGCGACCTTTGCGGAGGCGGGAGTCACTGACGGATGAGCACATTGCTACGCCGCTTGGACGAGCTCCGCCTAGCGGTCATGTTGCTGTCCCGCCTGCCGGTCGGGCGCCTCTCCGGCACGGTGTCGCTGGCGGACGCGCGGTGGGCTTACCCGTTGGTTGGCGTCCCTTTGGGCGGCATGGCTGGGGTGTGCTTTTGGGCTGGGCTTGGGCTCGGCGCGACACCCGCGCTGGCCGCCATCCTCGCGCTCGGAGTGCTTGCGCTGCTGACGGGAGGACTGCACCATGACGGCCTGGCGGATTTCGCCGATGGCATCGCCGGTGCGACGCGCGCGCGCCGGCTCGAGATCATGCGCGACAGCCGGATCGGCACCTATGGCGTGCTGGCGCTTGTCTTCGTGCTGGCAGCGGCGGCAACCGCGCTGGCCGATCTTGCGGAGCACGCGACGGTGGCTGCGTTTATGATGGTCGCTGTCGTGAGCCGGTTTGCCATGCTCGTCGTGCTGAGTGTTCTGCCTGCGGCCCGGGCGGATGGCCTGGGCCACGCTGCCGAAGGGGCGGGCGCGGCTGGCCTTGGGCATCTTATGCCGGGAGGTTTTGCCAGCCTCGGGCTCATTCTTTGGATCGGCCCACTCGGGGTGGCGTGTGCCGGTGTCTGCGCTGCGGTGGCGGCTGGAATAGCGCTTTTGGCTTACCGTCGCCTCGGGGGCCAGACCGGTGACGTTCTGGGTGCCGTCCAGATTGCGGGAGACACGGCCCAATGGGTGATCCTAGCGATCATGACAACAGCGATGATGACGGCATCGTAACCCGCTGTCAGAACTGATCTGCGCCCGGAGACGGAGCTTGTCAGTCTCGCGCGTGCGGCGGTGTCCTGCCAATGTGCGCTGCCGGGCTCTGGCGTCTACGCGTGCCCGCATCGAGCAATCTTGACGATGCACAGTCTTGAGGGGTCTCGACGCAAGGCACGGGGGGCTTGACGTTGCATAGCCGATTACCAACACTCGTTTTACGCGAGAGGTTGGGGAGAGCAAAGAGTGTTCAGGCGTTCGTACCTTTGGGAGAGCCTGCGCCGTCTGGCATGGGGCATTGCACGCACTTCAATGCTCACTGTGTTTCTCCTTTCTTCGCCGCCACTCTCCGCGCAAGAGCCTCTCGCAGCGCCTCAGGGGCCCGTGATCCTGTCGGTGACGGGGGACCTCGGGCGCACCAATGGCGCGCAGCGCGCCGACTTTGACATTGACATGCTGAAGGAGCGTCCCTCGGCCGAGATCGTCACGTCGACCCCCTGGACCGACGGCACCATCGCGTTCACCGGTGTCCCGCTGGCGGATCTTATCGACGAACTCGGCATTGATGGCGGCACTCTCCGAGCGATTGCGCTCAACAACTACGCCGTTGAGATCCCGGTGTCAGACGCGGGCCGTGGCAATCCGATCATCGCCTATGCGCGCGACGGAGCCTTGATGAGCGTGCGCGACAAGGGTCCGCTCTGGGTCATCTACCCGTTCGACGAGGGCAGGGCCCTGCGAAACGAAGAGATCCAGGCAAGGTCCATATGGCAGCTCAGGACGATTGAAGTTCGCAAATGACCCGCGCCTTGGGCGACGTCTCTGTCCCGGCTGCGCGGCGGGGTCGCATCGTTCTGATCGCGGTTGGCGCGCTGGCCGTCTTTGCGGTTGCTCTGATCGGGATCGTGGTCACAGTCCTCGGATCCGACCTTGCACAAACGTTGCGCGAGCTGCGCACGGCGCGCAGCGAGAACCCGCAATGGTCGCTCAGCCACACAGAAATCGAGTTCCTTCGCTACCGCTCCGAGATCGACCGGACGCGCATTGAAGGGGCGGACAGTCTGTCTGACCTGCGGCAGAGCTTCGACATTGTCTACTCTCGCCTGGAGACGATCAAACGCGGGCAGGTGATGAGCTCTCTGCGCAACCGGGCTGACTTCATGGCGCATCTCGATGCGTTCTCCGCGTTCTTGGATCAGTCGGCAGAGATCATCGATGGGGAGGATGCGCGCCTGATCGCGCGCCTGGAGACGCTCACACAGCTCGCCGATGGCGTCTATCCCGATCTGCGGCGGATGGGGCTGATCACGCTCGAAAACTGGAACACGGGCTCGAACACCCGCCGCGATTATCTACTGGGGCTCCTGTCGCAGCTGCTTGTCGTTCTGGGCATCGGGCTTTTCCTGTTGCTCCTGGCGCTTGCGCTCTTGGTGCGCCTGGCGCTGGATCTGCAGCGCAGCCACGGAGATCTGGCACAAGCAATGGAGCTGGCCCAGCGGCGCGAGCGCGATAAGGCCCGTTTTCTGTCGATCATGAGCCACGAGATCCGAAACCCGTTGAATGGCCTGCTGGGGGCGCTGAACCTGCTGAGCGACATGCGGATGAGCCCCGAGCAGGCCAAGGCCGTGTCGGTCATGCAGACCTGCGGTGGCCTGCTCGACGATCTGGTGAACCGTGTGCTGGATCCCGACAAGGACGAGGGCGGTCTGACGGCGGTCGCGCCGCGGCCCGTCGATGTTGCGGCGCTGGTGCGTGCGATCGTGGACAGCATGCAGGCCTCGGCCCGTCTCAAGGAGCTCGACATGCGGGTCGATGTCGCGCGCGCAGCCGACCACACCGTGATGACGGATCCCGTCTTGCTGGCGCAGACCCTCGAGAACCTGATCGGCAATGCCCTGAAGTTCACCGATGCCGGCCAGATCGACGTGACCGCCGAGATTCGGGGCGCTTCTGCCGGGGCGCCCGCCACGCCAGAGGCAGAGCTTGTGCTGGTCGTGTCCGACACTGGGCGGGGCATCGCCAAGGATCGGCAGCAGCAGGTCTTCGACGATTACCACTCCGCCCGCAGCGAGACGGATCGCCGCCCATCGGGAACGGGCCTCGGCCTTGGCGTCGTGAGGCGGATCGCGGAGGCGCTGGGAGGCGAGATCTCCGTCGAGAGCACCCCTGGCGCAGGAAGCGCTTTTCGGCTGACATGTCCCGTCCGGCTGGCGCAGACCCCCAAAGGCGGCGCGGCAGCGCCTCGGCAACGGACCAGCATGACCGCGTTGAACCTGCTTGTGGCCGAGGACGTCGATTTCAACCGCATGGTGATCGAGACTTACCTGCGTGAGGACGGTCACCATGTGACCCTCGTGGAAGATGGGGCGCAGGCCGTCGTGTCCTGTCGCGATACGGCCTATGATCTTTTGGTCCTCGATGTTCAGATGCCTGTCATGGATGGCGTCGCGGCCCTGCGCCGGATCCGGTCCGACGGCGGGGCGTCATCGCGGGCGGCAGCGATCGCCATCACCGCATACGCGGTCGATGACGAAAAGGAGGCGCTGCGGGCGGAGGGGTTTCAAGACGTTCTGCGCAAGCCGATTGATCGGACGATCTTGCGCCATGCCATAGCGCACAACACCGCAGCGGCGCGCAGCGGATAGCCACGCCTCGTCGAAGGTACCGGGGAGCATGGTCACTCGAAACCGGTGTGCATCCTATCCGAGGAGATCGGCGCATTGCCGGTGTTGAAGAGCACGGGATCCTCTCAGTTGCATCGAGGGTGGACGCTTTGCCATGCTGTGGGTGCGGCACGGGCTTCGGTCGTCCTTACCCGCGCCGTCCGGTGCTGAGCTCTGACGTGAACACCACGATCGCGGCTGTCCGGGGGCGCAAGGGTGCATCCGCAGAGGCGCGGCGGGGATCGCCTCGGACAGCTCTCACTTTCGCAGGCGTCCCGCAGCGTGCCGCGCCTCTGGGTCAGAGCATGCGCTTCAGCAAGCCGTCGCGTTTGACAAACTGGTGGCGCATCACGAGCCCGATGTGTCCGACCAGGGCCAGCAGCAGGAGCCAGCTCGCGCCCACGTGGATCCACTTGGCCACATCGCGCAACGTGTTGTCCTTGGTCAGGGGGCGGGGCATTTCCCACAGCCCGAAGAGGTTCACCCCATAATGGCCCCACATCACGTAGAACCAACCGGAGACCGGCATCACGAACATCGCAAGATAGAGCGCCTGTTCGGCCCGGTGCACGAAGCGACGCTCGCCGGAAGAAAGCGTCGGTGCCCAGGGCGGCAGCGCGCCAAGCTGACGGTTGATCAGCCGCCCCACAGCCACAACCAGCGCGACGAGACCCAACGACTTGTGCCAGTTGTAGTAGGTATTGGTGTCGATCCCGGCGAAGCTGGCGTTGAAGCCGATCGCCGTCATGATGTGCCCTCCGAAGAACTGCAGCGCGAAGAGGATCGCGATGGCCCAGTGGAAGATCTTGGTCAGGCTGCCGTAGCCGGCCGCCGAATTCGTCATGCCCATTTCTGCTCTCCTGCCATCGACTGGGGTGTCGGCCAGGGCCTGGTGCCCAGGCCCGTCACGGTGGGGTCCGCCTGCGCGGTGTGGGGTGGGGCGCAAGCGCGGGTCCCGGAAGTGTAAAACCCTTGTTGCATCGTGTCGTCCTCTGATCTGCATCGGTGGTGGAGGCCATGTGCCCGACCTGACGCGCGGCACCTGTTGGCAGCGTGTCATTGGTGCGTTGGATCTTGGCCAGCCGCCTGGACCGGCGGGGTGTGAAAACCCGGGCCGGACGCGCCGTGAGGCGCCGCCCGACCCGCAACTCGTTACTAAAAAACACGTTTGAAAAGGCGGCCTAGGCGGCCACGTCCTCGTCCTCTGGGATGTCGGAGGCTTTGAGCGGCTTGGTGAGCTTGCGGTTCTCCGCGCGGCGCACCAGCATGTCCTCGACGGCCGCTGCCACGTGCAGCCCGTTCTTGAACTTGGCGCCCGTCTTGGCCTTTTTCGCCCGCATCTGCAGCTCTTTGCTGGCCTTGACCACCGCTGTCGCATCGCCGCCCTTGCGGACGATCTTCGTGGCGATGTCCTTCAGCGCTTCGATCTCCTCCGGGGTCAGGCTGTAAACCTCGACGAACTTCGTCCAATCCACCTTGTTCACCAGTTTGAGACTCAGGACCGCGCCACCGGCAGCGGGGGGGTCGTCATCGTCGTGGCGGTGATCTCCATCCGTGTCATCGAGGCTGTGAATGGAGCTGTCGGTGCTTTCGGTGTCGTCATCCTTTTTGAGATCCGCCGACGCGACGATGGGGTCCGGCACGCCGTTGGCCTTTTCAATCGCGCGCTTCTTTTTGATCACCTGCTTGAGGATGTCTGCCGCCGTCATGTCGCCGAAGCGGCCCGCTACTCCGGCCAGCCGTCCCTCCAGGCGCAGGGCAAGACGGCGCGCGGTCTGCGGATCGTCCGCCTGGAGCGCGCGCAGGATCAGCGCGAATTGCTCCTGAATGTGAGAACTGAGGTCGAACTGGTCCAGACCCTCGGCCGTGTCGCCACCTGTGCTGTCACGCGGGGCACTGCGGCGCTCTTCCGGCAGGTCTTCGGACGCTACGATGGGCGGTTCAGCGGCCGCGCGCCGCGCCGCTTCTCTGCGCTCTTCGTGGTGAAGGACAGCGTCGTCGATCTGAGTGAGGCCTTGGCGCAGCTCCGCTTCGGGGCCGGCGATGTCGCGATCCGCGGCGTCGGGCAGGAAATTGTCGAGCACCTGCTCCGCGGTGATGTTGCCGCTGACACCGTGTGCCTCCGCGACGTCCCGCGCCACCGCCAATGCGGCGGTCAGAGCTCTGCGCGCGCCCGGAACGTCTCCTGCCGCGTAAGCCTGGGTGAAGGCCAGCCCGACGCGCAACATGCGCGGGTCATCGAAGACCGCGTCTGGCAAGGCGCGCGCGGCCTCGGTCTGCTGGCGCTGCCCGCGGTACTGGGCGACAGCGGCCGCCAGCAGGCGTTTGGCGATGGCGCCCACCGCCTCGGTGCTGCGGCCTTCGGCGCGCATCTCCTGGGCTGCGCGGGCGGCGTGTGCCTTGGCGCCCTCCTTGTCGTTGTTTTCTAGAAACGCGGCGATCTTGGCGATGTCGAGAGCTTCGTCATCGTCTGCGGCGCGCGCGGCCTGGGCGGTGCGCCGGGCGGCTTCGACCTCTTCGACATCCTGAAGCTCGGGCTGCGTTTGGTTGTCCATCTGCTGACGGACGTGCGGCGGCTCGTAATGCGAGGACGGGGGGCGGAGCGGATCCGCATCGCCGTCCGGACCGTTGTCGCCATCGCGGCTGCGCAGGTCGTCGCGGTCGAGGGTGCTGATGTCCCACAGGTCCTCCCGGTTGGCAGGGTCCGCGGGGGGGGCGTCGTTCGGCCCATCACCGCCCGCGCCGCCGCCATCTGGAGGATGACCCGGACCGCCGTCATGTGCGCCACCCGGTGCATCGCCAAAGTCGATGTGACGCGTGTCGTTGCCCAGGTCGGGAAAGGCCGGGCTTTCGGGATCGCCCCAGGCGGCGGCGGCCTCTTGGGCCTGGCTGGCAAGCTGGATGCGCATGTCGTCGACGAACCGGTCCGTCGCTGTGCCGGCCGCCATGCCGCGATCGGCGGCGATCCGCCGCGCGAGATCTTCCGAGGCGGCGATCAGGCCGACATCTCCCCGTACGGCAAGGTTGATCAGAAAGCCTATCGCGTCGTCGTATTGCGTGTCGGCGATCAGGTCGAGATTGCGCGCCATCATGTGCAGCAGGTTTTCGGCCCGCTCGTCTTCGGCCTCCTGCTGCCGCTGAAGCGCATCGCGCTCCATTTGCTCGGCGACGCCCACATCGACGCCACCGGCCTGCGACGCGCGCGCGTAGGGATCGTCGTCCCCGTAGAGATCGGCGAAGAACTCCGGATCGCCGTCCGCCTCAAGCTGGCCTATCCCGAAGCGGACCGCTTCGAAGATTGCGTTGACGATTTCGGTCTGCGTGGTGTCGACGTTGCCCCAGGCGGGACGTCCGCCGCCAGCTTCGGAGATCAGCAGACTGGCGAGAGCTTTGGCCCATTTCTCGGCTTTGGCGGTGTCACCATCTTCCAGAAACCCCTGAATTTTCTTGACGAGATCCGCATAGCGCGGGTCCTGATTGATCTCCAAGACTGCGAGGATCTTGCCGTAGTAGACGTCGCTCCATTCCTGTGCCACTGGTCTCTCTCCTGTGAAGGTGCGCGCCGTTTGACGCGCATGACACAAGAGGGTCGCTGGCCCCTTCCAAACGGTTCAAACTTTTTTCGGGCGCCCGTTATTGGCCAGTTCGAAGCTTGGGGCCAAGACGCGCACGATGTGCTTTTTTGAGCGCGCCGAGAGGGGGAGGAGATGTGATCCCGCGCTGCCCGTGGCGCCCATGGCGACCCGTGCTTGCCCTGCCGCGCGGCGGGCGACGTCAGGTCCGGGCGGCGGCGGTCGCGTCCAGAAACGACCATAATGCGTTGGTGTCGAGGGGCTTCGGCATCAAGGTCAGGCCCGCCGTTGCGCAGGCCTCCGACAAAGCGTCCGACCGATCGGCCGAGATGATGCGGGTCGGCACCTTGCCGTGGCGCGCGTGAAACGCCTCTGCCAGTGCAAGACCGGTCTCCCCGGCATCGAGCTGTTGGTCCAGTAACAGCGCATCCGGAAGAATGCCCAGGTCGTCGATGAGGTTCAGCGCTTCTTTGGCGCCGGCGACTTCGATCGCGTGCACGCCCCAGGTTTCGAGCAGCGTGGCCAGGGCGCTGCGCAGCTCGTGGTCGTTGTCCACGAGGAGCACGATCAGCCCGGCCTCCTCGAGCCGACGCGACCGGCCGGGATGCGACACCGAACGTCCAACGGTCCCCACCCCGTAGGCGGCCAGCTCGAGACTGACGGTGAAGCGACTTCCGCGCCCCACCGTCGAGGTGAGCTCCAACCGGTGACCCAGGCTGGCACAGGCGCGCTCCACGATCGCCAGCCCCAGTCCCATCCCCTCGCTCGCGCTGGCGCGTTGCTCCAGCCGGGTGAATTCCTCAAAGATCCGCGCCTGATCGGCGAGGGAGATGCCGGGCCCCGTGTCGATGACCGAGAGCGCGATCACGCCGCTCCGGCGCCGGGCCCCGACCAGCACGCGGCCCGTTTCGGTGTAGCGAATGGCGTTGCACACCAGGTTCTGCAGAATGCGCGCCAGATAGCTGGGATCGGACATCACGACGGCCGAGGACGGCACGTAGGTCAACTCAAGCCCCTTGGCCGCCGCATTGGGCGCGAGGGCCGATATGACAGGCGCCATCACGTCGGCCAGCGGCACAGGGCTGAGCTCGAAGGCACTGTCCAACGTGTCGAGGCGCGAGATGTCGAGGAGGGCGCCGATGATCTCCTCCACGCTGGTCAGCGCGAGCTCTGCCTTCTCGACCGCTCGGCGGTCATGCGGGTCGCTCCGCCCGATGCCAGCCAAGTAGAGCTTCGCCGCTGAGAGCGGTTGCAAGAGGTCGTGGCTCGCCGCGGCGACGAAGCGGGTTTTGGCGGCGTTCGAACGGTTGGCTGCCTTCAACGCCTCGTGCAGCTCTTCGGTGCGCTCGCGGACGCGATGCTCCAGCGTGGTCTTGGCGCGAGCGAGCGTCCGTGTCGCCTCTCGCTCGCGCGTAACGTCGCTGAAGGATATGACAAAGCCACCCTCCGGCAAGCGCTGCATGAAGACGTCCAGCACCGCCTCTGACCCGCGCGCGATCTCAAAGGCGAAGGGGTCCGGCGGGATCTGCCCGCGCACCCACATGCCGAGGCGACGCTCCTCTTCGGCGGAATGCATGGAAAAGGTCTGGGCCAGATGTTCGGCAATGCGCACGAATGTCGTCCCCAGCTGACAGACCGAGGCCGGCAGGCGCGTGAGCTCCTGCAACCGCTCATTCCACCCGATCAGCCGGGTGGAGGGATCAAAGATCGCAACGCCCTGGTTGAGATGCTCCAAGGTCGCCCGGATCATGCGGGCCTGCCCGTCCAATAGCTTGGTGCGTTCGATCCGCTCGGCGCGGATCAGGTCCGTGACATCGGTCTGAACGATCGCCGTGCCCGCGTTCGACGTGCGTTGCTCGCTGATCTGGAGCCATTGATCGCCCCGCAGCGCGAGATTGAAGAAAACGGAGGCGTTGCGATGCTGACGCAGCCGCGCCGCGATCCAGTCCCGCCGGGCCTCGTGGCTGTCAAGGGTCAGGTTGCGGCTCCGGCCGACGCAGGCGATGTACTCCCGGAAGGTCATCCCGACACAGAGGTCGGCGCGCACGTCCGGCAACATGCGGCTGAACTGGGCGTTGAACAACAACAGCGTGTCGTCGGGCCCAAAGAGCGCGAAGCCCTCGTCCACGGCCTCGATGGCGCTCGACAGGTCGCGCCGCGCTTCCTCGGTTTCCTTCATCGCAGCCGAGATCTTGGCGTTGGATTCATTGAGCAGGCGCAGTGCGGTCTGGAGCTCCTTGGTGCGCTGACGCACTTGCTCTTCCAGAACGACGGCGCGCTCGAAATGGGCGTAGCCAGCCGTGGTCGCGCCCGAGTGTCCCTCCACACGCCGCATCAGCGCCGCCGTGATTTCCAGCAGGCGCTCGTTCTGACGCTCTAGAGATTCCGTGCGGTCGATCAGACCACGGGGCATCTCAAGCTTCTCCTTTGAGGGGGGCGCGGGCCAGTCAGAGATCATGGATCCTTTCGGTGGGGATGAATGTCGTCAAAGCGGTTCGGGCAAGTCAATGCGTCTCCGGCGGGCGAAACAGGGCCACGCCGGTCATTGTAAGGTTCACATGCATGCCCCCGACCTGCTCGCCGTAGGTTGAAAAGCCCACCACTTTGTGCCGCTCCAAAACGCTTGATACGTCCCGCGAGGCCTGGGTCTGTTGGGCTGCGATCCGGCGCAGGACACAGTCGCAGGCCAAAACGGTGTCAAGTTCGCGGCCCCGATAGATGCCCGAAAAGTCCTGTTCCAGCTCTTTGGCGATGTCCTTGAGGGCCGCAACCGTGAGCACCACGCCCTCGTCGATTGCCGAGAAGAACTTCAAGTGTCCCTCCGGGGTGATCCGCTGGATGGAGCGAACGAAGTACGAGCCCGCCACGCGCACCACCAGCGGGTGGGCGGCAAAGGTGAACGGATCGAGATTGTCCCGATCCTTTCCCAGCAGCCGGGCATATTCGGAGGCGGTGGGACTGGCGTTGATCTCCATCACGAGGCGCTTGTCCGGGTCGGCGCGGGTGACGACCATGCGATCCTCGCCCGGTTCCAGATGATCGAAGCTGAAGACTTGCACCGGGCAACTCGTCCGCACGAGTGTGAGCACGGCGGCACGCTCCATCGTGCGGCCCTTGTAGGCCACGAGCGAACAATGAAAGCGCGTGCCGTCTCCCGCAGATCCGCCAAACACTGGCATCGACCCGATGCCATGGGAGATCACGTCGATCAGCATATCCTCGCGCTCCGACGTCCCGTCCACCACGAGAAAGGCGAACTCATACTCGAACGCAGGATTGTTGATTTCGAGGGTCTGCCTGCGCCGGGCGATCTCGTTGATCAGGTGCGGACGGTCGACGTCGTCGAGGCTCGGGACCGGGATCGTGGCCACGGCAAAATGCGAGCGGGGCAGACCAAGCGCGACGATCCCATCGTCGACGTAGCCTTGGTCGATCTCCCCGGCGGTCGTACAGGCGACAGTGGGCGCCGGTATCTCGCGGTCAAGCGCAGCGGCAAAATCGTGAAACCGCGCCTTCGGCGACACGAAGGCAAACACAGCAGCTAGGTCTTCTCCCATCGCCAGGCCGATCTCCCTGGACGCATTGCCCTGGCTGGCCTCCACGCGCATCTTCCGGATGACATCCGGCCCCAGCTCTACGCAGTCTGGCGCAAGAACATGGGCCAAGTCAGGTCCTCCAAACCTCCTCCTCAACGGGACGTGGGCCAGCGTCATCGGATGCGTTCCCGTACGTCCTAGCGGTCAAGACTATCGAAACGGGCCTCACGCGCAACGACAACCGCCTGGGTGCGACTATGCACCCCAAGCTTGCGCATGATCGCCGTGACATGGGCCTTGACCGTCGCCTCGGCGATCGAGAGCTCGAAGGCGATCTGTTTGTTGAGAAGCCCGTCGCAGATCAGCGTCAGAATGCGCGTCTGCTGCGGTGTCAGGCTGCCCAGTCGACGGATGGCGTCGTCCTGCTCCACCGAAGAGATCTGCGTGGGCAGGTGGATGCCATCGGGCACAAAAACCTCGTTGGCGGCAATCGCCGCGAACGCCTCAGCGAAGACTTCGCGCTGGCTGTGTTTGGGCACATAGCCTGACGCCCCGGCCGCCAGAGCAGCGGAGATGATGCGTGGTTGGGTGATCGACGACGCCACGAGAACGGGCGTCTGCCCAACCGCTTGTTTGACACGGATCAAACCGTCGAGACCGTCGACATCCGGCAGGTTGAGATCGAGTATGACGAGATCCGGCTTGGGGGCGTTGGAGACGGCCTCCAGCGCCTCAGCGAGAGAGGCGACGCGGGCGACCTGCCCCACGGCCTGAAGCGAGGTGAGGGTTATGGCGAGAGCATCGCTGAAGAGCGGATGATCTTCCACGATCATGGCGGTCTCGAAGTAGACGCGTTCTGTGTATCTGGCGGCGTGCACGGGGGTGTCCTGCATATCTTCGTGCTCAGGATACCGTCGGCGCGCGCTGCCACAATGCTCCCTTGGTCGCATACGGACTGCGTTGCGGAGACCTGCTGTGCCGTCAGCTGCCGGGTCATCAAAGCCCGCGTCTCCTCAACGGACACACTTCTGGTGGATAACTGAGGACACAGGTCAGTCTCCGCGCACGCGCCGACCCAAATGTGCCCCCTACAGGACCGCCGAAGAGACGCCTTCCTCGAAAGGAACTGTCTTCCTTGCAAGAGGCGAACTGTGCTCAAGCGCACCCATTCACTCAAAAAAAACGCCGCCTGGTGGTTCCCTGCATCCAAGCGCAGCCGTGCCCGACCGCACCGCGGCCCCCACCAACGTCGCCCGCGCGATGTGACGGACATCTCCTTCCCCCAAGACGCCCACCGGATCGCAAACTGAGTTGTCCCAAGCAGTGCAAGGCCGGTGTTTCTAGGCATGTGACGCCCCATCGCCCCCAAATGCAGCCCGCCGTCCGAAAGGGTGCCCATCCCGCTCGACTGGGCAAGGGCCTTCGGCGACCGGCGTGCCGCGCTCATCCTGCCCGCTTCGGACAAGCCCTGGTCGAAGCCCAGTTGCCGACGAAGCACATAATCTGCGCGCGGACCGGCACTCTCCGTCAGATCAAACGGACCCGCTTCGCATCTCGGTGCGTCATCGACCGACGACCCTGTCACCAAGACAGCGCACGCCCCCCAACCCGGGGGGCGCACGACCTCCTTCTTCTTCTTGCCAAAAATACCGAAACCCGCGCTCTACGCGCAAACGAACGCCGGGAATTCGCGCCCTATCTTTTTGTCCCGGCCTTTGGTGGACCGGGTGAACGATGAAGTGTTCCGGCGCTGCGGTTCGGAGTTTGCAGTTGTGCGCGTACGGCGCGCGGCCGTTGCGCGTCTCCAAACAGAGGACGTCGGTGTCGGGGAGGAAGGGCCAGGGA
>JBCCYI010000080.1:0-18105 GCA_039189975.1 Pseudomonadota bacterium | reverse complement strand
TTGGTGTTCTTGCCCAGATGGATCATCTTCGTCCCGGTATCGGCCTGCTGCGCGTTGTTCGCGATGGCGATCGAGTAGAACTCGCCCTGGCTCTCCTCGCCCCGCAGGATGCAGGACGGGTACTTCCAAGTGATCGCCGAGCCGGTCTCGACCTGGGTCCAGGACACTTTCGACCGTGCGCCCCGGCAATCCGCCCGTTTGGTCACGAAATTATAAATCCCGCCCTTGCCGTTCTCATCGCCCGGGTACCAGTTCTGCACCGTCGAGTATTTGATCTCGGCATCGTCGAGCGCCACCAGCTCCACCACCGCGGCGTGCAGTTGCGAGGTGTCGCGCTGGGGCGCCGTGCAGCCCTCCAGGTAGCTGACGTAGCTTTCCCTGTCGGCGATGATGAGCGTCCGCTCGAACTGGCCCGTGTTCTCCGCGTTGATGCGGAAGTAGGTGCTCAGCTCCATCGGGCAGCGCACCCCCGGCGGGATATAAACGAACGACCCGTCGGAAAAGACCGCCGAGTTCAGCGTCGCAAAGAAGTTGTCCGACTGCGGGACGACCGAGCCGAGGTACTTCTTCACCAGCTCCGGATGGTCCTGGATGGCCTCCGAGATCGAGCAGAAGATGACGCCTGCCGCCTCCAGCTCCTTCTTGAAGGTCGTACCGACCGACACTGAGTCGAACACCGCATCGACGGCGACCTTGCGGCCCTCCGCCGGCGCCGCGTCCGCGCCCTCGACCCCCGCCAGGATCATTTGCTCCTTCAGCGGAATGCCGAGCTTCTCGTAGGTCGCCAGCAGCTTCGGGTCGACCTCGTCGAGCGACTTCGGCTTCTCTGTCATGCTCTTGGGCTTGGCGTAGTAATACTGCTCCTGGTAGGGGATCGGCTCGATGTTGAGCATCGCCCAGTCCGGCTCGGTCATCTCGACCCAACGCCGGTAGGCCGCCAGACGCCAGTCCAGCATCCACTCCGGCTCGTTGTTGCGCTCCGAGATCAGGCGCACGATGTCTTCGTTCACACCCTTGGGCGCGAACTCCATCTCAATGTCTGTTTCCCAGCCGTACTTGTAGGTGCCCATGTTGGCGACGGTCTCGACCGTCTCACGGTCCACCGCGTCGCGGACCTTCAGCCCGCCGATGGTCTCTTCTGTGGTCTCGTCCGTCACAGCCGTCTCATCGAGTGCCGCCATCGCGCGTTTCCCTCCTCGAAGCACCCCGTGCCGGGGCTTGCCCGATGCGCCCGCAGCCTACGCCGCACGCGCCCTGAATTTTGCCAGCCGCGCCCGCCACACCTCGGCAAACCGCAGCACGTCTTCTTCCCGTGTCGTGGGCCCCAGCGACACGCGGATGGCGCTCGCAGCGACCTCGGGCGCGTAGCCCATCGCCTCCAGCACGCCCGACGACCGTGCCTTGCCAGACGAGCACGCCGATCCAGCGGATATCGCGAACCCCGCGAGATCGAGCTGCATCACCTGCGTTTCCCCTTTCCAGATTGCGCCTCCACCGCTCCTGACAGCGAGGCACGTCGTGTTGGGCAACCGGTCCGAATCTTGCCCGACTAAAATAATATCCTTTTCGCCCGGGTCCAGACTTATTTCTAGAATACTTCTAATCTCCGCGACCCGATCCCAAACCCCCTCCGAAAGGTCCCGCACCGCCGCCTCGGCCGCAGCCCCAAATCCAGCGATCCCGACAACGTTCTCCGTGCCAGAGCGGCGTCCCATCTCCTGACCACCTCCCTTGATCCGCGCGGCAATCTCCGTGCCAGGCCTCAGAACCAACGCTCCAACCCCCTTGGGGCCGCCAATCTTGTGCGCGGACACAAATCCGATATCGATGCCCAGCCAAGCAAAGGAGAGCGGCACCTTACCAAAGGCTTGGGTCAGGTCCGATACGGCCAAGCCCTCCGGCAACACCTGCACCACACCTGTCTCCGAATTCGCCATCTGCACCGTCGCCTGTGCCGCCCGCGGCACGCACACGCGCCCCGCAGTATCGACCGCAAGATCCTGCGCAGCCCAGGCTTTCACCGCGTCATGCTCCACCGCCGCGCCCGAAAGACCTCGCCCAGCGAGAGCCAAAGCGGCAGCCTCCGTCGCCCCGGACGTAAAGACCACGTCGGCGCCATCTGCCCCCAAGGCGGCTGCCACCTGCGCCCGGGCAGCCTCCAGCAAAGCCTTGGCGGCCCGCCCCTCTGCATGGACAGACGATGGATTGCCCAGCACATCCATCGCCCCGATCATCGCCTGACGTGCCTCGGACCGCAGCGGCGCCGTTGCATTCCAGTCGAGATACACCCGCTCCGGCATCGCCCGCCCCCTGCGTTCTCTCATCGAGCCAGTCTCGCAGCGCAGCGCGACCTGCCCCTTCTTCTTGCTGAAAATACCGCCGCCGGAGGCGTCTGCCGCCGCCAGACGCGCGCCGGACCCTATTCGTCGACGACTTCCAGGAGCGACGGCACGGCGGGGCATGGAACGAGTTCGTTGCCGACGATATCCGACAGCCGGACCTGGTGCAGATAGACGTAAACCTGCGCCGAAAGGCCCTCCCATACACGATTGGTCAGCGATTGCGCGCGCGAGCCCGACTGCGCCCCCTTCGCCCCGGCGCCCTTGTGCAAGGCGCTCATCGTCTCGTCGACTGCTTCCAGCACGTCCGCCACCCGGATCTCCGAAGGCGCCTTGGCCAGCCGATATCCTCCGCCCGGGCCTCGGACGCTCTCCACCAGCCCGGTACGCCGCAACCGGACGAAGAGCTGCTCAAGGTAGTGGAGCGATATGTTCTGTCGTTTGCTGATATCGGCAAGGGTCACGAGGCTCGGGGACCCGTCCGTGTCCTTTGACAGGGCCAGGTCGACCAGCGCGACCATAGCGTACCGCCCTTTTGTACTCAGTTTCATCTGTGCGCATTCCCCTCAACGGCGGTCCCGTCCAATGTGTTAGTGGCTCATCTAAATCTGCCGCGTGCGCGGGCCTGGAATAGCCTTCAAGCAAATCTCCGGTAGCAAGTGCATCCGGTCGTCGGTTTGGCCCAGAAGTGCCGCCGCATCCGCCCGTGCGACGAGCACGGCTGCAGCGCCCGGCCAAATCCGTTTCCCACGCGACGTGTCAACTCAACGCCCCGCCTTGCGACCCTGTGTTATCTGCTATCCCATTGCCAGACATCTTCGTTGCATCACCTGCTCTCCATCGGCGCCTCTTGGCGTCAGATCCGCTGCAAAGTGCGCCCACACGAACGATCTCCCCCTGGCCCGACGTGACGCGCCGGCCAACGCAAACGACCGGCACCTTTCTTCCAACCGATCCGACCCCCAACGCGACAGCGTTCAGACCGATGCCCGGCGACTCAAGTACCATGCGGAGCATTGACGGGGCGCAGCCACGGGCTTAACTGCGCTAACACGGCATCTCCTCAGCTTAGAACTATTCTAGATTGCTGGGGTCCGCCGGTCAACTCCGCCTTGCAACACACATTGCACCGGCGCTCGAAGACAGGACGACATATGCCCGAGGTGATCTTCCCCGGCCCGGAAGGGCGGCTCGAAGGACGCTACCACCCCCAGAAGACCGCCGATGCGCCCATCGCCATCATCTTGCACCCACACCCCCAGTTTGGCGGCACGATGAACAATAAGGTCGTCTACAACCTCCATTACACGTTCCTGGACATGGGCTTTACGGTGATGCGGTTCAACTTCCGGGGTGTCGGCCGGAGCCAGGGCGAGTATGATCAGGGGATTGGCGAGTTGTCGGACGCGGCCTCCGCCCTCGACTATCTGCAATCGCTCAACCAGAACGCCAAGCATTGCTGGGTGGCAGGCTTCTCGTTCGGTGCGTGGATTGGCATGCAATTGTTGATGCGCCGGCCGGAAATCACCGGGTTCGTGTCGGTGTCGCCCCCGGCCAATATGTACGACTTTTCGTTTCTCGCGCCCTGCCCGTCGTCCGGTCTGATCCTGAACGGTACGGCCGACCGTGTTGCGCCCCCCAAGGACACCCATGCGTTGGTGCGCAAGCTGCACGAGCAAAAGGGGATCACGATAACACATGAAGAGATTGAAGGGGCCGACCACTTCTTCAAGGAGCCTTACATGGCCCCCATGCTGGACTCGGTGGATACCTATGTCCGGCGCAGGCTGACCGAAACAACGCGGTAGGGGGCGGGAATGGCATTTGTCGACACGGTGGCCGAACGCCTGGCACAGGAGACCTTCGACCGGGCCGAGGAACTCGGCACGCCTGACCTGATAGAGCAAGTCAGCCGGACGCTCGGCGAATCGTCTCCGACCCTGCAAGAGGGCTTTAACACAGCGATCCGATACCTGCGCGCCGAAGCACGGGCGAAGGCGCTGTTGGCACAGCAAGGCGGGCCGGCCGCGTGACGCGGCGCCCTGCTCTGGCCGTTGCTTGGGTGGCGTCGTCGGGATGCCTCCGGCGGCGGTATTGTCAGCAAGAAGAAGGCGGGGGGTACCGTTGACCGCCACCGTGCTCTGGTGAGCGGGCCGCCGGAGGGCGCGGGGCGGCTGGAGGCGCAGCTTGCCTTTCTCGATGAGATCGACCGCCTGAAAGGTGTCTTGCGGGCGTCTCCTGTGCTCGCGGGCGCGCGGCGTGAGAACTCCGGGGAGCATAGTTGGCATATCGCCATGTTTGCTTTGGTGTTGGGGGAGTACGCCGAGCCCGGTGTGTCTGTGGATCGCGCGATCCGGATGCTGATCCTGCATGATATCGTGGAGATCGATGCCGGCGATACGCCGATCCATATGGTCGTGGACGCGTCGGCGCAGGCCAAACGGGAGCAGGCGGCGGCAGACCGGATTTTCGGGATGCTGCCGACGCCGCAGGCCATCGCCTTTCGCGCGCTGTGGGACGAGTTTGAAGCGGCGGAGACTGCGGATGCGCGTTTTGCCAAAGCGGTGGACCGGCTGCAGCCCTTGCTGCTGAACCTTGCCTCGGGCGGGGGGAGTTGGGACGATTACGACGTGACGCTCGCGCAGATCGACGCGCGGGTGGGCGCCGCTGTTCAGCGTGGACTTCCGCAGGTCTGGCCGGCTGTTCGCGCGCGGGTCGCGCCGTGGTTCGAGGCGAAGGGACGCGGGGAGGCCTAGCAATTGGGCACCTCGCCCCTACGGACCACGCTGCCCTGCGGCAATTCGGTATACACTCGTATACTTTTCTTTGCGGTTGAGTCGTTTTGCTGTAGGTGGCGCTCAGGTCGATGGCGTCTGGAGGCACGGGATGAGCAGGATCAAGGTAGAGAACCCCGTTGTCGAACTCGATGGCGACGAGATGACGCGCATCATCTGGGCGTTCATCAAGGAAAAGCTCATCCTCCCGTATCTCGATATCGACCTGCGATACTACGATTTGGGCATCGAGGTCCGCGACGAAACGGACGATCAGATCACCGTCGATGCAGCCGAGGCGATCAAGGTGCACGGGGTCGGCGTCAAGTGTGCCACGATCACGCCGGATGAAGCGCGGGTCGACGAGTTTGGGCTCAAGCGGATGTACCGCTCGCCCAATGGCACGATCCGCAACATTCTTGGCGGCGTGATCTTTCGCCAGCCGATCATCTGCCGCAACGTGCCCCGACTGGTGCCGGGCTGGACCAAACCGATTGTCGTGGGGCGCCATGCGTTTGGCGACCAGTACCGTGCGACCGACTTCCGCTTTCCGGGGGCAGGCAAGCTGACGATCCGCTTTGAGGGCGAAGACGGCGTCGTGATCGAGCGAGAGGTCTTCGACGCCCCTTCGGCGGGCGTCACGGTGGCGATGTACAATCTCGACGAGTCCATCCGCGACTTTGCCCGCGCGTCGATGAACTATGGGCTGGGGCTGGGCTGGCCGGTGTACCTCTCGACCAAGAACACCATCATGAAGGCCTATGACGGTCGATTTAAGGACCTCTTTCAAGAGGTTTACGAGGCGGAGTTCGCGGATCGCTTCAAGACGGCCGGGATCTGGTACGAGCACCGGCTGATCGACGATATGGTTGCGTGCTCGATGAAGTGGAACGGCGGCTATGTCTGGGCCTGCAAGAACTACGACGGGGACGTGCAATCCGACACCGTCGCGCAGGGGTTCGGCTCGCTGGGGCTCATGACGTCGGTGCTGATGACACCGGACGGCAAGACCGTGGAGGCCGAAGCCGCGCATGGCACCGTGACCCGGCACTACCGCCAGCACCAGGCCGGGCACGCGACCTCAACCAATTCCATCGCCTCGATCTACGCCTGGACGGGTGGGCTCAAGCATCGCGCCAAACTTGACGGCAACGCTCCCCTGCAGACCTTCGCCGAAACGCTGGAACGCGTTGTGATCGAGACGGTTGAGGCCGGGTCCATGACCAAGGATCTCGCACTGTTGGTCGGGCCGGATCAGGGATGGCTCACAACGATGGGTTTTCTGGAGAAAGTGGACGAGGCGCTCAACGCCGCCTTGCCCGAATAACGCAGGCGAAAGGCGTTGACCGAGCCCTGAAACGGGGGTCCGGTGGGCGGGCGTTTCGACCGGGAGCGAAGCCCGCCGTGCGGTTTGCCCCGAAACCCAGTGTTGTGCAGCGGCATTTCGCGTCTGAGGGCGTTCGACCGCCGGGCGGGGCAAGGTGCGCAAGTCTTCTGGCAAATCGCCCGCTCCAAGGGATGCTCAAAGACGCTGGGGGCGTCGCTTCAGGCGGACCGTGTCGCACGGAAGGAGCGCGGGCTTGCAGCGGCGGCCGCGCAGGAGCCGCCGGAAAGGGCCTTAAGAGAGCAGCGCTTCTTTCGGATGTCGCGACGTGCGTGACAATGCTTGCCGCATTGGAACCCTTTTCCGCGACACACAAGCCAAGCTGAAAAAGTGCGAGGAGTTCAAGGCCGAACTTGAGACCGCCCTCAAAAGCGCAGTGCTGACAGCAAGACCTTCGAAGCCCGCCTGGATACTTTGATCGCGGCCCAGGCGCCGATAGACGGGATACGCGAACCGGCTTTCGTCCTGGCCAAAGACGAGCTTCACAAAGCGGCAAAGGCGCACTCCTGGACATGAGAACGGTTGACATCCTGCGGACTGCGGGGCTCCCTCCCGGCATGAAAAACATCCTGACCGCATGCGCACTCGCGCTTTCGCTCTGTGTGCCGACCGGTGCCCTGGCCGATGCGCGCGCAAGCTTCCTGGAGCGTGGGCAAACGCTCTTTTCCTTTGCCATCCCTGACTTCTGGTCTCTTACGACGGGGGGCGCGCGCGAGCTGACACTGCCCGGCACGACAGACGCCCGACCGGTCCCGCAGATCCTGTCGATCCGCCCGAGCGTGGAGCCAACCGTATGGATGGCGTTCTACGCCCCTCGCGGGGTGCGCACGTTTGAAGAAGGGCGCGACTATCTGCGCGAAGTCGGGCAGTTTCTGGCGAACGCCCCACAGGTGACCGACGATACGGTGCGACGGATCGGCGGACGGCCGGCGGAGGTCGTCAAGGGCACAGGCCGCCGGGACGGGACGGCGTTGCAATTCGTCGTCGCGTTGATCGACTTGCCGGGGCCACGGATTGCAATCGCCGCGGCTGTCATTGAGGCCGGCGCACCGGAGACAGCCTTTGACGCGGTCAATGACGTCTTCGCCAGCTTCAGGGCCGGCCAATGAGACGGCGCGCGCTTACGCTCGGTTTTGCCCTTGCAGCCGCCATCGCGGTGTCTGGGTGCGTCTCGTCGGTCGGTGTCAGCTACGGCTACAATGACTCTCTCTACTGGAACCATTATTACTATGGCCCGGACCGCGACGTGGATATCGACGTGGACATAGACCGCCCGGACCGCCCGCCGATCAATCGTCCGGACAGGCCGGTTCAGCCGCCCACGACGTTGCCTGGCCGACCCCGCCCCCCGGTGGCCAAGCCCCTGCCCGCGCGGCCGCCGATCCACAAACCGTCCAGACCCGGCGGAGGCGGCGGCCGGTTCCGCTAGGGCGCGCGCTCGCCATCTCCGGGCACAGGACCCGGGCCGGTCTGCCCGCGCCACCTCCGCAGGCCGCCGGTCCACCCGGGCGGTTACGGCAGATTTGCTGACCAAAATTGAGGCGCTTCGTCAAACACGGATGAAGCGCTGTGCTGCGCCGGGAAGACGCCAGACCCTGCGGTCGGTTGGACGCGCTTGCACTTGGCCCTCGGTCGCTGCCGCGATACTTCGGTTGCATGCCGTCGCCGCTTCAGACCCTCGAGATCAATCCTAACGCCGTAAAGCACACGCCGCTTGAGGATGTGCAGGGGCTTACCGCAGGCCTGATGCTCTGCACAGTGGGACTGACGCTGCTGTCTCATCTGGGCTTCATCACGGGCCAGACGGCTGGATTGGCCCTGTTGATCGCTTACGTGACGGACTGGTCCTTTGGCTGGGTGTTCTTTGTCATCAACGTGCCCTTTTACCTCTTCTCGTGGCGTCAGATCGGCCCGGAATTCACCCTGAAGTCACTCGGCTGCGTCACGCTGCTATCTGTCTTGATGGAATGGGCGCCCACCTGGATGCCGCTGGGCGCGCTTAACCCGGTTTTTGGCGTGATCGCCTTCGGCACCCTCACGGGGGTCGGCCTGCTTGCGATCTTCCGGCACAAGTCCAGCCTGGGTGGGCTGGGCGTCGTCGCGCTCTTCGCCCAGGACCGGTTCGGGATCAAAGCCGGCTCTGTCCAGCTGGCCTTCGACGCGGTGCTCTTCGCGGTCGCGTTGACACTCTTTCCCACAAGCGTCGTGCTCTACTCGCTCGCCGGTGCCGTCATTCTGAACGGTGTGATTTCCTTCAACCATCGGCGGGACAGATACATCGCTCCCTAGGAGGCATCCGCGCCCGCGCGCGAGGCCCCAGCCCTGAAGATGCCCTGACCATGCCCGTTCGGACGCGACATCCTGAGCCCAACGTGATGGGTGCCCGCGGTGCGGCAAAGTGCTAGGGGGACGGGAGGCATACGCTCTGCCCTCGCCTCGCTGCCCCCACCGTATCTCAGACCCCAGGGAGTGTCCCCGTGCCCGTTCAGTATCTCTACCTCATCGTGGCCGTCGCCTTTGAGACGATGGGCACCTCGGCACTCAAGGCAAGCGATGGCTTCACGCGACTGTGGCCTTCGCTGGTCGTTGTCGCTGGCTACGGGGTTTCGTTCTATTTTCTGTCGCTGACCCTCAAGGCGATCCCGGTCGGCGTCGCTTATGCGCTCTGGTCGGCGCTTGGCATCTTCTTCATCACGCTCATCGGCTGGTTCGTCTTCAAGCAGCGGCTTGATGCCCCCGCGCTGGTTGGGCTCGCACTGATCGTGGCGGGGGTCGCCGTGATCCAGATCTTCTCCAAAACGGCCGGCCACTGAGACACGGACGCTACGACCCGCCCGCCGACGTCGCTCCATCGGACGCCGCTTCCGCCGCAACATCCGCAAGCGTGGGGGGCGACCAGCCGCGATCGGTGCGGCTGTTGTGCATGCGCCCCTTTCCACGCAATTCCTCCTCGGCCTCTGCCGCCAGTTCGCGCGCCCGCGCCACATAGGCCTCGTTGCGCGCGATCGGAATGTCAGGATCGTACAGCGTTGCAAGCTGCGCCAACGCATAGCGGTCGCGGCGCTCGAAGTCCTTGGAGCGCAGCTCTGCCTCGTAGGCATGCATGCCGAGCGCCTCCATCGCGGAACGACCGGCCCGGACCCCACCATCGAACGTCTCGCGGATGATGTCGCGGCATCCCGCAGCGTAAAGATCGTAGACGTGATCACGGTCGCGCGCCCGCGCAATCACATGGACCTGAGGGAAGGCATTGCGCACGTAGCGGACAAGCTCGGTCGCATGGTCACGCTCGTCGATGCAGATGACAAGGAGCTTGGCCTCGGCAATGCCCGCGGCGGCCAAGAGGTCGGGCCGCGTCGCATCCCCAAAATACACCTTGAATCCAAAGGCGCGCAGCGTTTCCAAATGGGCAGAGGAATGGTCGAGCACAACGGTCTCGTGCCCGATCCCCCGCAGCATGCGATTGACGATACCGCCGAACCGGCCGTGGCCTGCGATGATGATATGGCCCTGCTCGTCGATCTCGTCCGCCTCCTGGGCCTGGTCACTGGCGTAACGGGGCGAGATAACCCGGTCGTAGAGAATGAAGAGCAGCGGTGTGAGCAGCATAGACAGCGTCACGACCATCAGAAGCAGGCTGACGAGGTCCCCCGGCAATACCCCGTTCGCGAGACAGAACGACAGCAGCACAAAGCCGAACTCCCCCGCCTGCGCGAGGCCCAGCGTCAGCAGCCACTGGTCTGCCCCTTCGACGCGGAAGATCTTGCCGAGGCCGTAGAGCACGGCCGCCTTGACGGCCATGACCCCCAGCGTTAGCCCGATGATCGCGACGAGATTGTCCCATAAAAGCTGGAAGTCGATCAGCGCCCCGACGGTCATGAAGAAGAGCCCCAGCAAAAGGCCGCGGAAAGGGTCGATGTCGCTTTCGAGCTCGTGGCGGTATTCGGAATTGGCCAGAACCACACCGGCAAGAAATGTCCCCAGGGCGGGGGAGAGCCCCACGAGCGTCATCAAGAGCGCAATGCCCACCACGAGCATCAGTGCCGTGGCAACAAAAAGCTCGCGCAGCTTGGCCCAGGCGATAAACCGAAAGATCGGCCGCGTGAGCCAGGCCCCGCCAACGATCACCGCACCGATCGCGCCGAGCGTGACAAGCGCCGCAGCCCAGCCGGGCAAGCCATCGACGAGGCTCATCGAAGCGCCATGCCCATGCCCATCGCTATGGCCATCGCTGTCGCTGTGGTCGCCCGCGTGGTCGCCGCCCGGCCCGGCGGCATGTCCGGCCGCATCGCTGACGCCGTCACCCGCGCCATGAGCAGCCCCGTGCCCGGCGACATCCATCAGCTCCGGCATCGCCAGAAGCGGGATCAGTGCCAGCATTGGAATGACGGCAATGTCCTGGAAGAGCAGCACCGAAAAGCTCGCCTGCCCGCCATCGCTGCGCATCAGACCCTTTTCGTTGAGCGTCTGCAGGACAATTGCCGTCGAAGACAGTGCAAACACCAGCCCGACAGCCAATGCCATCTGCCAGCTCAGCCCGAGCACGATCCCGCCTGCGGCGAGCAGAAGCGCTGTCCCGCCCACCTGCAGCCCCCCAAGCCCGAGGAGCCGCGCGCGCATCTCCCACAGGAGCTTGGGCTCCAGCTCCAGCCCAACGAGAAAGAGCATCATCACGACGCCAAACTCCGCGAAATGCTGGAGACTGACGACATCGACATTGAGCGAGGCCAGCAACGGGCCCAGCGCAATCCCTGCCAGCAGGTATCCCAGCACCGATCCCAGACCCAGCCGGGAAGCGATCGGCACGGCGATCACGCCCGCGATCAGGAAGAGAAAGGTCAGGAGAAGAAATTGGTCCATCTCAGGTCTCCACGGGCAGCGGCAGCGTATCTGCCGTGAGATAAGGGTGCGCCGCCGCCGCGATGGGGTCGAGCGTCTCGTCGCGCAGCCCCTCCAGGAGGCGCCGGTATCCCGCCGCATGCGCGGCCAGGCGTCCGTCCGTCGGCGCCTTGAGAGCCCCGAAGAGCGCATAGGGTGGCAGGAACCGCATCTTGCACAGGGAGGCGGTCTGCTCCATCGGCGTCAGGAACGTCCGCAGCGGAAAGTGCTGGTAGCCGTCCGGAGTATAGGCGTCCTCCGGGCCGGCCGCAGTGAGCGCGATCTGCAGGGTCTTGCCGGCAAGCGCGGTTCCGCCCGTGCCATAGGCAAACCCGTGCTCCAGGACGAGATCCAGCCATTCCTTGATGAGCGCAGGGGTCGCATACCAAAAGAGCGGATATTGCAGCACCAGCACGTCATGCTCAACAAGCTGCGCCTGTTCACGGTCGATGTCGATGTTGAACCTCGGATAGGCGGCGTAGAGGTCGGTGCGTGTGATCCCCTCCACCTCCTGCGCCGCGCGCCACAACTCGGCATTGGCGGTGCTGAACCTGTGGCCCGGATGGGCGTAGCAGACGAGTACTTTGGCCATTCTGCGCTCCTTGTCTGACTCAAGGGGTAGGCAGTTGTGGCTGAGGTGTCGAGCCACGGGTCAGGGTTCGACGGAAATCCCGGCACATTCCCTTCGGCGTCAACCGCCCCATTTTGGGCAGGGAGGCGCGCCCTGCCCCTTGCCCATCCAGGCAGCCATCGGCCGCTTTGGAGCGCGTGGTGACCCGATCTGGCCGGGATCGCACAGCTATCGGCTTGGCATTCCACACAGGCCCGCGCATCATGTCGGCACCGCTGTCAAATCAGGACGCGACGGCCGTCCCCGCAGCGCATACGACGATTTCCGGGCGCAGGCGCCCGCCCAACCACAAGGACGAGCCGATGGACAGTGCAGAGCTGCATCCAATGGCGACAGGGCACATCCCACGCTACATCGCCGCTGCCGATGGCAGTGACTATCTCTTCAACGTGATGGTCGTCTTCGCGATCATCGTCATCGTCCTGATCGGCGTGACGTACTTCACGCTGCACGCCGTGCCCGAGAAGATGGCACACAAGACGAATCATCCTCAGTTTCAGCTGGTCGGCATCCTCGCGCTCCTGGCGCTCTTCACCCATAACGGCCTGTTCTGGGTCGCAGCCATCCTGGTTGCCGGGTTCCAGATCCCGGACTTCGCGGCACCCCTGCGCGCCATCGCCGAAGCGATCGAGCGAAACGGAAACCGGCGCAACGACGCTGCCGGACCAGTCGAGACGGAGCCGCATGTGGCTGTCTCCACGTCGTCGCAGGCGGTCGCAGAGCCGCAGCCGGTCGCGCCGCGACCAAGCACGCCTGGAGATGCCTGAACATGCTGGAGACAATGATTTGCGCGCTCTTTACGATCGTGCCGGACTATCTCTTTCGCCGCTTCGTCCAGGGCAAACGGCTCGGCCACGAGATCACCCTCTTTTCAATGTGGTATGAGCTTCGCTGGGGTCTGACCACCTGCGCCATTCTCGCACTGACCGTCATCACCACGCTTTTCTATTTTCATCCGGCAACAAGCTCCGTCGCCTCCTACTTTCGCACCGTGACCATCGTTCCGCAGGTCGGCGGACGCGTGACAGAGGTTCTGGTCGCCAACAACGACCTCGTGCGTCAAGGCCAGCCCATCTTGCGGCTGGAGGACCATTCCCAGGCAGCGCAGGTCGAGGCCGCCCGCGCCCAGATCGCCGAAGCCGAAGCCTCGCTCAACGTCGCCCAGACCGATCTCACGGAATCCATCGCGGCGATTGCCAGCGCCACCGCGTCGCTCACCCAGGCCGAAGAAGAGCTTGAGCGGAATGTCACCCTGCGCGACGAAGGCTCCGCCGCCGTCAGGATTTCAGAGGTCGAGCGACTGGAGAACCTCGTCGACCAGCGCGCAGCCCAGCTCCAGGTGGCCGAAGCGCAACGGGCAGAGGCGCAGGCGCGGATCGACACATTGATCCCCGCGCAAATCGAGAACGCCTATGCCCAGCTCGACGCCGCAATCGCGGAGCTGGAGAAAACGGTCGTCTACGCGGGTGTCACCGGCCGGGTGGAGCAATTTGCCTTGCAGGTCGGCGACTACGTCAACCCGATCCTGCGGCCTGCGGGCATCCTCGTTCCGAGCGAGTCCGGCCGGGAGCGTTTCCAGGCCGGGTTCAACCAGATGGCCGCGCAGGTGATCGAGCCCGGGATGATCGGTGAAATCGGCTGCATGACGAAGCCCTTTACAGTGATCCCGATGGTGGTCGTCGGTGTGCAGGACGTGATCCCGTCGGGGCAGTTCCGCCCTGGCGACCGCCTCGTCGACCCGCAGGACAATCAGCGCCCTGGCACAATCACCGTCTACATGGAGCCGCTCTACGCCGGCCGGGCGGACCGGCTGCCCCCGGGCAGCTCGTGCCTGGCGAACGTCTACACGGACACGCATCACCTCCTGGAAGACCCCAGCCTCAATTCAGCGCAGCGCGCCTTTTACCATGTGGTCGGTACCATCGGCGTCGTCCATGCGGCAGGGCTGCGGCTTCGGCTGTTGCTGATGCCGGTCCAAACGCTGGTCTTTACCGGGGCGCACTAGGCCCGGCGTTCCCGCTCGTGTGACGTGGAAAGCGCGCGCCGCCAGGGTGTCGTGCCGCCTGTGCGGCGCACCTCGATCCGCAATGGGAGCAAGATCACGATGGCGAAGGGGCTTCTCAGCTGCCGGGAGGATCCAGCATGGGGCAGTGTCGGCCGCGCACGCTCAAATGCTCTTTGGCACTGCACTGCGCCGCGCCGGCCGAGCGCCGTCCCTGCTCGACAGGGCGCCAAGCGAGCACTCACCGTCGATCCGAAGGAGCACGATAGTCGCTCTTGACGCTTGGATCCCCTCCTGCACGCGTGCAGACAGACGCGCGCCAAGTCCCATCCCACCGGATCAGGCCGGGGGCGGGAGAGCGAGGGACGCTGCTCCGATGCAGGCTTCCGACATCTCGGCGCGCGCCACGGGCAGGCCCAGGACGCGGGACCGGATGCGCGTCCAGACCGCGTTGGACGCGCCGCCGCCCGCAGTCAGGATCCGATCCGGGGCCGGGGCGCCCAGATCTCGCAGCCTGTCATAGCAGCGCTTCTCGATCCGGGCCATGCTCTCCAAGAGGCCATGCAGGAACGCCGCGTCGCTCTCGGGCCGCGGCGTCATCCGGGGCGGATAGGCTGGATCGTTGACCGGAAACCGCTCCCCCGGCGCCAGCAAAGGGTAGTAATCGAGCGGACTTTCGGTGTCGGGGTCGATCTCGGCGGAAAGCCCCTCCAGCGCCTCGACCGTAAAGAAGTGCCGCAGCACGCCCGCGCCCGTGTTGGAGGCGCCGCCCACCAGCCAGCCCCCCCCCATCCGGTGCGCATAGAGACCCATCTCGGGCGCATCGATCCGCACCGGCGAGAAGAGCTTGATCGCCAGGGTCGTGCCCAGGGACGTGACCGCCGCACCCGGCGACTGCGGTGCGGATGCGAGGAAGGCGGCGATGCTGTCCGTGGTACCTGCATGGAGGTTGAGCTGGGGCGGAAGCCCGAGGGACTGCGCGACGTCCGCGTCAATCGGGCCGAACGGCGTCCCCGGCGCCTGGGCCGCGGGCAGCATCGCGGGCAGCTGTGCGGCGGGCCCGCCGAGCTCCGCGATCCACTCGGGCCAAGTACCGGTCATCGGGTCGAGACCCGTCTTGAGCGCGTTGTTGAAGTCCGTGCGGCCACCCTGCCCCCTGAGCCGGGCGGCGATGTAGTCGGCCTGGTGCAGCACCTGCGTGGCGGCCCCGTCCGCATCCTCGGCCAGAAGCCGCAGGACGCGGGCCAGGGCCGAACCGCTGCCCCGCGCGATATGCGGGTCGGGCGCGACATCGGCGATCCGCGCCGCCTCCGCGTCAAACCCCGACTGGTGGTACATCAGCGCGCGGCCGACGGGACGCAGCGCAGCGTCGGCCAGCAGGACCGTGCCGGAGGTCCCATCGACGCTCAGCCCCGTGATCGCGTCGGCGCTGTGCCCCCTTGCCTCAAGCTCGGCTACGAGCGCTCGCAGCGCCTCCTGCGTCGCCGACCACCAGCCCTCGGGCGTGCTCCCGGCCTCCGCGCCCGCGCCATAGGCGCCGCGCGTCATCGCCAGCACCTGCCGCTCCGGCGACAGCGCCGCCGCGCGCACGCCCGACGTGCCGAGATCCACCCCAATGGCGATCATGCGCGGGCCGCCAGCGCCTGGCGGTACTTCTCCGCATCCCAATCGAGCAGCTCGGCCTCCGCCTCGGGCCCGATGGGCGACGGGGTCCACCCCGCGGGCAGGCGGCAGAGCAGGTCCGACAGGCAGCGCAGCATGGCGCGCTGAGACGACGTCGCCCCCTCCCGCAACGCCACGCCCACGCCCTCGACCACGAAGGCCGGCGGCGCACCCGCATGGTCGGCCACGGGCAGCGCGGGGCCGAGGAACACGACATGGTCGGGATAGTACGAAGCCTGCGTTGCCAGGCGCATCGCCGCCGGGTCACGCGCGATCCAGCTCTCCCTGGCCCAGACGCAGCCCTCCGGCGCGGGCGCGGCAGGCAGGCCCTCGGCCACGGCGCGCGCGGGCAGCCGCAGCCGCTCCTCCAGCGTCTCCATCAGCGCGGCCACGGCCTCGGCATCGGGGCCCGCTACGATCACACCGTGGTTCTGGAGCACGAAGATCTGCGTCTGTGGTGTCGCGCGCGCGCGGATCTCACGGGTCAGCGGCAGGCCGGGCTTGGCGTAGGGCACCAGCACCGCGGGCAGCCCGGCGAGCTTGTCCATCGCGGCGGCAGAACCCTCGGGCGACACCGCATGGACAAGTGTCGCGATGGAGTGCGTATGGGCCACGACCCGCCAATCGAGCGCGGCGTGGAACGTCGTTTCGATCGAGGGGCGCAGGCCGTGGCCCGGATCCAGCACCGTCGTCTTGCAGGAGCCGTCGCCCGCACGCTCCTCCGCCTCGGCGCGGGCGGCGTCCCGGTCGACGGCCACGAAGATGTCGCGCGTCTCAGCGTCGGCGAGCTCCGTGCCCGAGGCCTTGATCCACATCGTCCCGCCGTCCTTGAGCGAGGTGTTGCCCCCCGGCCCCTGCACGCGCAGCGGGTCCTGCCCAAGGGCGGCGGAAAGGGCGCGGAAGGCCGAGAAATCGGGGGGCAGAGACATGGCTCAACAAAGCTCCTGAAGCGAGTAGGTTGGGGCGGGGGCGGCTTCCGCGCGCACCAGCCGCGTCAGGGCGGCGGAGGTATCGCCGCTCCGGAACGCCGCCGCATGCAGGCCGCCGCGCACGAAGGCCGAGGCCCAGCCTGCGGCCTCTGCCCCCGCGATGTCGTGCTCCAGACTGTCGCCGACCATAAGGAGCCGTGCGGGCGCCACGCCCAGCGCGGCTTCGACAGCGCGAAAGACCGGCAGATGCGGCTTGCCGTAAAAGAGCACACGTCCCCCCCGCGCCGCATAGTCATGCGCGAGCGCGCCGGGCGAGACCACCGTGACACCGCCCGCCCGGGGCGAGGCCCGGTCGGGGTTGGTGCAATAGACGGGCAGGTCCCGCTCCAGCGCGGCGGCGAGACGGGGCGCGAAGGCATCGGGGGCGGCCTTGTCCGGCAGGCCCATCAACAGGATCGCGTCGGCGTTGGAGACATCGTCCACCAGCACCACGTCGAGCCCCTTGGCCCAGGCCGCTGCGTCCCCGGCTGCCCGCTCGATGGGCAGGAGGCGGGAGGCCGACTGCCGCCCCGCTGCGATGTCCTGCCAGAGTGCCTCACCGGAGGTCATGACCGTCTCGAAGAGCTCCGGCGCAAAGCCCATGGCGGCGATCCGATCCGCGTTCGGCGCCGCGCGCTTGCCGGAGTTGGACAACACTGCCAATCGTACCCCACCCCGCAACATCCCCTCCAGCGCCGCGATCGCGCGGGGATAGGGGGTGCTGCCGTCGTGAAGCACCCCCCATTGGTCGAGCACGACCGCGTCGTAATCGGGCGCAACGGCGCTCAGCGTGTCGAGCAGCCGGGTCACCGGACTAGCTCTCGGCCATGTCCTTGGGGTTCACCAGACCGGCGAGGTAGGCCTCCGCCTCCTCGCGGGTCATCGCGGGCGCGGCCTTCGCGGCGGTGCCGGGCGGCATGTCCCCGAAGTAGAACTGAAACCCTGGGATGTGCTGGCGCCGTTTGCGCAGCGGCATGCCCTCGTAGGGGAACACCTCGGAGCGGGCGTTGGCGGCCTCATCGTGGCAGGGCAGCACGTAGTCCGCCCGCTTGTCGATCTCCTCGACCGACTTCCACCCCTCGTAGCTGTTCACGAACCGCGCAGGCACCCAGTAGCGCCAGCCCTCCGCCGGGTTCGGCTCCAGGTTGCGCTCGACGAAGATCGCGTCCCCCGCGACGACAATGTCGCCCATCGCCGTGGCCACCGTCACTGCCATGTGGCCGACCGAATGGCCGGGCGTGTGGAACATAGTGATGCCGGGCAGCACCTCGCATTCGTCCTCGACCGCCTCGAAGACACAGCCGGCATAGGCGTGCTCGATGCCGAGGTAGCCGCTCTCATACGTGCGATAGTAGAGCGGCAGCGGGTTGTAGGCCATTTCGATCTCGGCCTTGGGCGCGATGTAGCGGGCGTTCTTGAATTGCTTCATGTTCTGCACATGGTCCCAGTGCAGGTGGGTGAAGACGA
>JBCCYI010000079.1:0-18156 GCA_039189975.1 Pseudomonadota bacterium | reverse complement strand
TCGATCATCCAGCCGAGCATGATGGCATTGAGGATGTGCCACCAGAAATGCGTGCCAATGGGGATGGCGTGGCACAACAGCTCATCCAGCGAGCGCAGCGTCAGCGAAAGGCACAAAATGCCCGAGCCGATGGCAAGGCCCCGCGCCGTCGTGGGCAGGCGCCGCCAAAGGACCACTGCGTAAAGCGCGATCAGCAAGGCAACCGGCCAATAGCCGTCCGAGATCGTGAAAAACGGCAGCGCGCTGAAGACAGGAACAGTAAGCGCGGCATAGGGGATGAACGCCGCCGTCCCAAGCGCGGCGCCCCACACGGGCCAGCGCAGGTAGTGCAGATTCGCAGCATAGAGGTACGTCAGGATGAACACCCCAATCGGGATCACATCCGTCGCGGCGGCCCACGCGGTCGCGTAGGTGTGAAACAGGAACGACCCGATCCCGATGGCCGCGAGGATGACGCACAGGACCCGAGCAATCGGCGGCCCACCCCGAAGCCACATGATGAGCGCCGCGATCAGAAAGGCGGCGTTGGTGACGGCGTTGATCGGTTCAGCCCAGAACTCCGGTCCAACCCGCTCGCAATAGCCGTCGATGTGTTCGTGCCAATTCACGTGACTGACATCCTCAAGCTGGTATGTCTCGGGCTAACGCAAAGAGGGGAAGACGTCATGAAGATCATCTGGCTCGGCCATTCGGGGTTTCGCATCGAAATTGGCGGCGAGGTTTTGCTAGTGGACCCATGGCTCGACGGCAACCCGATGTTCCCGGAGGATCGCCGCGACGAGGCCATCGCGGGCACCACTCACATCTTCCTGACGCACGGCCACGGCGACCACGCCGCCGGCGCGCTGGAGATCGCCGAGGATACCGGCGCCCCCATCGGCTGCATTCACGAGATGGCCACCCGCTGGGACGCAGTCGGCTTTGGCAAGGGCGGGACGCTGCAGGTGGGCGACGTGTCGGTGACGATGGTGAACGCCACGCACTCGTCGAGCCTCGACTTTGACGGGATGGACGTCGCCGGGTCTGAGGCCGGGTTCATGATCCGGGGTGAGGGACGGACGATCTATGTCTCCGGCGACACCGACATCATGGCGGACATGTCGTGGTTCGGCGAATACCACGCCCCCGACATCGGCATCCTCTGCTGCGGCGGACACTACACGATGGACCAGAAGGCTGCAGCCTGGGCGGCCAAGAAGTACTTCGATTTCAAAGTCGTGATCCCGTGCCACTACAAAACCTTCCCATTGCTCGCCCAGGATGCCGAAATCCTGAAAGCCGAGCTGGGGGGCATCGTCCACGAACCCGAAATCCTTGTCCCGATCGAGCTCTAATCCAATTGAGCGCCTCCGGCGCACACCTTTTGTTTGATTGATGAGCGGGCCCGAAGGCGAAAACTACAAACGCGGTCTCGCCGCCTGACCCTGTCAGGAAACACCCCGCACGGCGTCCATCACGCGCTTGAACGGCTCATAGGGGAGGCGCCGCAGGCGTGCTCTTCCCGCTCGGCGCGTCGCGCCTGCCTCGGGGAAGTCGCGATAGGCGTTCTTGCAACGGATCGTGTGACACGGCACCGGAAAGTCGTGACCGTGCAAGGCCCCCACGGCCTCCCACGCCTTATGCGCCGCCAATTGCCAACCGAAGGCTCGTCTCGTCGCCCTGTCGATAAACGCGATAATGGTGCCCGACCTGCCGCTGCACCAGGTCCCCGGCCTCTGCGCCCATGTACTCAACGGGACCGCCCGGCACCAACCCCCAGCCCGACCAACGCGCCGCGTTTCGCTTGCGCCCACAGATCAGCTTCAGCCTCGGTTGTGATCCCGACAAACCCGTCCAGCAGCAAAAGTGGCACGCCCGGCCACTCCGTTCGTACTGCCGCGCCCAGCAGAATCGCCTCTTTGGGGTGCAGGCAATACGGATGCCCATGGGAATCGCTCCACCTAAGCATTGCATCCTCGGCACCGTCCTCTCGCAACAATAACGTCCGCTCCTGCGCATCGTCATCGGTCTGCCAGACCAGCGCCGCTGACGCCGTCACCGGCAACACGATCTCGATGGTCTGCAAGACGTAGCTGTGGGTCTCGCCCGTGGTTTCGTCGACATAGCTGCGCGTCTCAGGCGGTGTCCCAAAAGCCTCCCGCAATGGCGCCACCCACTCCTGCGCCCGCCACGCCTCGCCGAGCAATGACCAATCCGGCTCCCAAAACTCGCGCGACCGAAACACCCGCGCGGCAAGGTCAGCCTCCATCGCACCTCACCCCGGCTTCTTCTGGCGGAAAAATACTCCCCCCGGAGGGTCGCTTTCCACAGGTCACCCGGTCAACCCCCATCGCGCCGCAGTAAATAGCAATCCATGATCCACCCATGCCGCGCCCGCGCCTCCGCCCGCGCGGCAACAATGCGTGGGCCCGCCTGGGCCAACGGCCCGGCCTCCAGCACCTGCTCAGGCATCCCGAGGAACCCGCCCCACCAGATGTGCAGCCCTTCCGGATCAAGCCCCTGAAAGCTGCACGCCCCGTCCAGCATGACCACGACAGTCTCGGCCCCCACCGGCCAGCCATGGTCGCGCAACCGCCGACCAGTGGTGACGGTCACAGCGCCGTTCACGGTGTTGAACGGGATCGCATGCGCCGCCGTCAGTGCCTGCAACGACGTAATCCCCGGAACCACACGCACCCGGGGCCGCGGGTCCAGCCGCCCGGCAATTCGCAGCGTCGAATCGTACAACCCCGGGTCTCCCCAGACGAGCAGCACCACCGCCCCCTCGGGCCGCGCCTCCGCAATCGTCTTCGCCCAGATCTCCGCGATCTCATCGTGCCAGCGCTCCACGCGCTCCTCATACGGGAGGCTCTCATCCCGGACCGGCATCTCGAACTCGACCACACGGGCCGTCGAGCCGCTATCGGCCAGAATGCGATGCCGCAGGTCCGCAAGGTCCGACTTGTCTGGGCCCTTTTGGGGGACCAGCACCAGCGACGCCTCCCTCAGCGCCGCCTGCCCTTCCAAAGTCACGTGCGAAGGGTTCCCCGTCCCGATCCCGATCAGCCACAGATCAAGCACGTGCACTCCGCTTTAGCGTGTAGGGCCGGAGTTCCTCGGGCCGATCCTTGACCAGCGCCAGCACCCGACGCCGCTTTTCCGCGCCCCGCGCTGCCTCCTGTCCACGACGGCTTTCATCCGGCCCGAACGTTGCGGGGGCGACGGTTTCGATGTGGTCATACAGCGACCGCCACCGGTTGCGCACACCGTCGCGCGAGATGCCCAGATGTTCGCCGATCTCCTGATCCGTCAGCCCCTCCAACGCCAGCGACAGGATTTGCTGCTCGCGCGGTATTAGCGACAGCGTGGGCCGCGTGAACGCAAACGGCACCTTCGCAATCTGGGTTGGCGCCAAGCCCGCCGCGTCCTCCCGCGTCAGGCCATAGACCGCCCTCGGCCCAAGCCCGTCCGGCGACACGCTCCACGGATGATCCGGCGTCAAGTCGAAAAGGCGCCGGTTCCCGCCCGATTCCTGAATGGTGCCTTTCGCAACCTCGGTCTCATGGAACGTCCGGCGCAGATTGTACCCCGCATGGTTCGCCAGATAGAGCGGGACGATCTGGCTCAGCAGCGTATGTGCCAGCGGATCGTCGAAATCGAACGTGACCTGCACATACTCCAGAACAAACAGGTCGAGCCCCGCTCCGGCGTTCTGCGCAGCAATCTCTTCAACTGTCAGAAAGTCCGACGCATCGCCCTCCGCGACGGCTTTGAGCAGCCGCAGGTTGAGGTACGGCCTGGGCTCGCGGATAAATATCTCCACCGTGTCTTCCCGAAGAAAACAACTGAGCCCGACCGCAAGGCATTCCCCTTCCGTCGAGAACAATCCCCGCCCGGTCACAAGCCCCCTCGTAACGAGGCCGCCCAGAACCTCGGCCAACGGCAGATCCGGGTGCGGCGGCAGCACCTGCGCCCACAACGCACAGACCGAAGCCACGTTCGAAGCCTCAACGCGCCGGGGAATCAAAGACGTGGACATGCAGAATTTTCGATAAATTGTGTTCAGGCGCGGCAAACTAACCTTTTTGGGGATTGCTGCAATGCCCTTGCGTCAACCAAGGTGGCGGTCTGCAGTTGAGCCTGAGTGGTGCTGACGCAGCTTTTCCGACTGGGCCGAAAGGTTCCGGTTTGCGGGTTGATAAATTTACTACAGACTTTTCAGCACCTTACAGGCGGTCCCCATGGGGACCGTCAATTTTCTTCCGCCAACGGCCCATAGAAAATCAACGCCGGCTTGCTCCCCACATCGCCCGCCAACCGCGCCGCCAGCCCCCCGACCGTGGTCCTCTCATAAGCCGCCTCCGGCGTCCCCACGGCCTCCGCCAGCATCGCCGGCGTCTTCCCCGGCAACCCCGCGTCTATCAGCGCCGCGGCAAGCTTCGGAAACGTCCGCTTCCCCATGAAGATCACCGTGCAAGCCCCAGGATCCGCCAACGCTGCGAGGTCCAGATCCTCCGGCAGCTCCCCCCGCACATCGTGCCCCGTCACAAACTGAACCCGCCGCGCACTCAACCGCCGCGTCAGCGGAATCCCCGCCGCTGCTGCCGCCGCCAGCGGCGAGGCCACGCCCGGCACGATCTCATAAGGAACCCCAGCCTCCCGCAGCGCCACAAGCTCCTCTTCCAGCCTCCCGAACAAGCCCGCATCGCCCGACTTCAGCCGAACGATCCGCCCGCCACCCAGCGCGTACTCCACGAGCAGACGGCTCACGTGATGCTGCCGGGGCGACGGCCGCCCGGCCCGCTTCCCCACGCCCACCAGATCAGCCCCATCGCGCGCGTAGGACAGGATCGGCCCGGCAGAGAGGTCGTCATACAGCACCGCATCCGCCCGCTTCAGCCGGTCGACCGCCTTCAGCGTCAGCAACTCCGGATCCCCGGGCCCTGAGCCCACGAAGCTCACAAACCCCGTCACCCGGCCTCTCCGGTGATCAGGTGAAAGAACGTCCCCGACACGTGCCCGCGCTTCGAACCCGTCTCGACCACCGGCCCGCCATCGGCATCAAACACCTGCGCCAGCGGAGCGTCGGGCTCATCCACGATGGTGGTGTAGTGAAACTCATGCCCCCGCAACGCCTCACCCGGCCCGTGCCCCGGCATCGCCGCCTCCAGCACCGCCCGCCGGTAGCCAAGGTGGAACTTCCGCTTCTCATGCGACGTCACAAGGCCCAGCAGACCCGCCATCCGGTGCGTCTCCCCCGCCTTGTCCACCAGCGCCTCACCCAGCACCATGTACCCCCCGCATTCCCCATGAACGGGCCGCGTCTCGGCATGCTTTCGCAGCCCCTCCAGAAACCGCGTTGCCCCCGCCAGCGTTCCGGCATGAAGCTCAGGATACCCGCCGGGCAGCCACACCAGATCCGCTGCCCCATCCGGCGCCTCGTCGGCCAGGGGCGAGAACGGCAGGATCTCGGCCCCCGCCTGACGCCAGCCGGTCACCAGGTGCGGATACGTGAACGAGAACGCGGCGTCCTGCGCCAGCGCAATGCGTTGGGCGGGCGGTTTGGGGAGGCCAGCCACGGGGGGGTCCACCCCCCGCACCCCCCGGGAGTATTTCTCCCAAGATGAAGAAGCCGCCGAGCGGATCGCGGGAAGGTCCACGTGGTGTCGCAGGAACCTGGCATAGCCGACGATGGCGGCTTCAAGGTCCGGGTGCTCGACCGCCTGCACGAGACCAAGATGGCGCTCTGGCAACGTCAGATCGCCGCGCCTTGGCAGAACGCCGAGAACCGGGACACCGGCCCGTTCCATCCCCAGCCGCGTCAGGCGCTCGTGCCGGGGGCTGGCGACGCGGTTCAGGATCACGCCCGCAAGCGGCAGGTCCGGATCATAGGTGGCGAAGCCCAAAGCCGTCGCCGCCGCCGATTGCGCCTGACCGCCCACGTCGAGCACAAGCACCACCGGCCAGCCCATGCGCTTCGCCGTCTCGGCGCTTGACCCGAAGCCCACCTGACCCCGCGTCGCCACACCGTCAAACAGGCCCATGGAGCCTTCGGCAACGCAGATATCTGCCCCAACGGCCTGCCGGGCAATCGCGTCCAACAGACCCGCATCCATCGCCCAGGTATCAAGGTTGAACGACGCTCGCCCCGTTGCCGCGCGGTGGAACGCCGGGTCGATGTAATCCGGCCCCGACTTGAAGGGCTGCACCGTCGGCCCATCCTCCGCCAGCGCCCGCAACAGGCCCAGCATCACCGTCGTCTTCCCGGTCCCCGAGGCCGGGGCCGAGACCAGCAGGCCCGGCGGCATCTCAGTCATCGCCATCGCTCCACTCTGCCCATGGGCTCTCTGCCGATTGCGGGCGGTAGCGTCTGTCGTAATCGGCCGCATAGAGCCGACTCTCGCCAAACGCGGCATCCCCGAGCGCGTGGCCGATAACGATGAGGGCCGTCCGCTCGATCCCGTCGGGCATCGTGGCCTCGATGGTGGCAAGCGTCCCCCGAACGATCCGCTCATCCGGCCAACTGGCACGCCAGACAACCGCGACCGGGCACTCAGGGCCGTAATGCGGGGTCAGATCGGCCACCACCTGCGCAAGGTTCTGGATCGACAGATGCACCGCCAGCGTTGCGCCCGTCGCACCGAACGTGGTCAGCGTCTCGCCCTCCGGCATCGACGACGCACGGCCCGGCGTCCGCGTCAGCACCACCGACTGCGCGACTTGCGGACGGGTCAGCTCGGCGCCGAGGGAGGCAGCCGCCGCCGCGAACGCGGGTACACCAGGGGTGAGCGTGTATGGGATGCCCTCCGCCTCCAACCGCTGAAGCTGCTCTCCCATCGCCGACCACACCGACAGGTCCCCTGAATGCAGCCGCGCCACATCGTGGCCCGCAGCATCCGCTGCGGTGATCTCGGCAAGGATCGCGTCCAGATCGAGCGGCGCCGTGTTCACGATGTGCGCCCCGTCCGGACAATGCCCCAATACCGCCTTCGGCACCAGCGACCCGGCGTAAAGACAGACCGAACAGCGCGCGATCAGATCCCGGCCACGAAGCGTGAGCAGGTCGGGCGCGCCCGGCCCGGCGCCTATGAAATGCACTGTCATGGCCCGCCCCCTTCCGCCAACGCACAGGTCGCCAGCCCGTCGCCCGAGACAACGCGCGCCTGCAACAAGCGGGCCCCAGCGCCCGCCGCTGCCAGCGCCGCCGCCTCTGCAACACTCCCCGTGCCTCGCGTGGCCCGGGACGCGCTCGACTGCGTGACAGTGCACTGCTCTGCGAGGGCGTCCGCCGCAATCTCTAGGATGCGGAGGTGATGCGTCTGCCCAAACGCCACAAACTCCGGCGTGGCGGCCTTGTCAGCCGCAGTGGCAACCGCGTCTGCGCGCGACCCATTGGCCTTCTGCAGAGCATCCGTCAGGCTCTCTACGCTGGCTGCCGCCCGAAACCCGAACCCTGCGACAATCACAGCGTCACCTGCCACTGCACGATCGGATAGGCCCCCTTCCACCCACGTTTCGACCCCAGGGGCGCCGCCTTCGTCAGCTCAATCCGCAAGAGCGATCCGCCTCGCGGAGCCGACCAATCCGCCAGCAGCGCCTCGGATTCAAGCGTCACTGCATGGGCCACAAGGCGTGTCCCGCTCCGCAAGCGCCCTGTGAGGTCGGCCAGCAGCGCCTCCGACAGCCCACCACCGATGAACACAGCGTCAGGTTCGGGCAAACCGTCCAACGCCGATGGGGCCGCGCCTTCGACCACCGATAATCGATCAACCCCCAGCCGGTCCGCATTCGTGCGGATGCGGGCAGCACGGTCCGCGCGCTCCTCAATGCACACCGCTTCGGTCGTGGGATGTGCGAGCAGCCACTCAATAGCGATTGACCCAGAGCCCCCACCAATATCCCATATTTTTTCCAATGGCTTAGGGGCCAAAGCTGACAACGCCAGCGCCCGCACCGGTCGCTTGGTGATCTGCCCGTCACTTTCGAAGAACGCGTCGTCGATACCGCTCGCCCGCGGCAGCGCCGCGCCGGTGCCCGCCACCTCAATCGCCACCGCGACCGGGTGGACAAACGGCCCGTCCGGCACCTCGTCCGCCGTTACGGGAGTCACACGCTCCCTCGGGCCTCCGAGCGCTTCGAGGATCGTCAGGCGGCTTTCCCCGAAGCCCGCGTCTCGCAGAACCTCTGCCACCGCAGCGACCGCCTCACCGTCCCGCAGCAGCACCAGCGCCCGCACCCCTTGCGCCAGATGCGGGCGCAGGCGCGTCAGCGGCGAGGCATGCAGGCCGAGGCACACGACATGCTCCAGCGCCCATCTCATCCGTGCGGCGGCGAGAGAAAAGGTCGACGGCGCTGGGATCACCTGCCATTCGTCGCGCGGGAAGGCGTGGGACAGCGTCGTTCCCGCGCCGAACCAGAACGGATCGCCCGACACGAGGACGACCACCTGCCGTCCCCGCACGCTTTCGAGGCGCGTCAGCCCGTCGGCAAACGGCACCGGCCACTCGATCCGCTCGGGCCCCGTGTTGGGCAGCAGTGACAGGTGACGCGGCGGGCCCATGACGACCTCTGCCGCCTCAAGCGCACGACTGCTTGCGGGCGACAGCCCGTCCGGTCCATCCTCTGTCACGCCGATGATCGTCAACCAGGGGGCTTTAAGCATGGCGCTCAACCTGCTGATTTTGGCGGGAACGACCGAAGCCACGGCTCTCGCCCGCGCCGTGGCAGAGCGTGGGATCGCCGGCATGGTTTCCTTCGCGGGACGGGTGGAGCGCCCGTTGCGCCAGCCCCTGCCCCAGCGCGCCGGCGGGTTCGGCGGGGCGGACGGGCTGGCGAGGTTTCTGAGGGACGCTAACATCACCCATGTCGTGGACGCGACGCATCCGTTCGCGACGCAGATGAGCCGCAATGCCGTCGAGGGATGCGCCCTTGCGGGCGTCGCTCTCCTCGCCCTTACCCGTCCCCCGTGGCAGGCGCAGGAGGGAGACCTGTGGCAACCCGCCGCGGACATCCCTGCGGCGGTGAAGGCTCTGGATCGGCCTCGGGCGACAGTCCTTCTGGCGGTTGGACGGATGCACCTCGCCGCCTTCGCGCCCAACCCGCAACACGCCTATGTGCTGCGTCTTGTCGACCCGCCAAAGGACCCGCTGCCGTTCCCCGATGCGACGGTCATCGTCGACCGCGGGCCGTTCAGCGAGGCCGAGGACCGTGCGATGATGGAAGCCCGTGGTATTGAATTGGTTGTGTCGAAAAACTCTGGTGGTACAGGGGCTTACGCGAAGATCCTCGCGTCGCGAGCGCTGGGGCTTCCGGTCATCATGATCGACCGCCCGCCTCAACCGGCGCGGCGAGAGGTTGGCAGCGTTGAGGCGGTGCTCGACTGGCTGTCCCAGACCCCCGCTGCGGGAGGAACCTGAGCCATCGGAGAGGGATGCGTCCTCGAAGCCCCGCAAATCCTGAGGGACGCTAACATGCCAACAGCGTAATGCGTTTCCACTCGGGGGCGGTGGGCAGATTGCCCACCCTACTCTTGTGGCGGCGGCATCGTTCATGCGGGCACCGTACGCGGGGTGTAGACGTAGGGGGTGCCGGGCACGGGCCGTGTCGCGGACGAACCGATGAGGACCACTGTCCGCATGTCCGCCATCTCGGCCGTAGCCTCGGCAAGCGGCACAACCCGCAGCTCTTCGTCAGGGGTTGAGACGGCTCGGGCAAAGATCAGCACGCGTTCCGGCTCGCAGAGGCTGCGCAGCAGGTCCAGCGCGCGCCCCATACCCTCGGGCCGGGCCTTGGAGCGCGGGTTGTAGAGCGCAATCGCAAAGTCCGCCTCGACCGCGAGGCGCAAGCGACGCTCGATCACTTCCCACGGCTTGAGGTTGTCGCTCAGGTTCACCGCGCAGAAGTCGTGCCCCAGCGGCGCCCCGGCCCGCGCCGCCGCCGCGAGCATCGCCGTGATCCCGGGCAGCACCCGGATGTCCAGCGCGCGCCACGCCTCGGGGCCCGCCTCCAGCGCCTCAAACACCGCCGACGCCATGGCAAACACGCCCGGGTCCCCCGAGCTGACAACGACGACCCGGCGCCCCTCGCCCGCCATTTCCAGTGCGTGCCGCGCGCGGTCCAACTCCTCTCGATTGTCCGTCTCGTGCCGTCTCAAGCCCTCCCGCTCCGGCACACGGCGCACATAGGGGATGTAGCCCGCCACATCCGTCGCCTCCGCCAGCGCCTTCGAAACCTCGGGCGTCACCAGCGCCCCGTGCCCCGGCCCAAGCCCGGCAATCGCCAGCCACCCGCTCACGGTCGCCGCCCCTGCCCGTGCACAACGATGATCGAGAAATAGGGCACCGTTTTGTCCCCCGCCTCGGCCAAAGGCACAGCGCGTTCCTCTGCCATGCTGGCGCATTCGACAAGCCACGCACTGTCCAGCCGCCCCGCCTCGTCAAGCGCATCGCGCACCTTCGGCAGGTTGCGCCCCACCTTCATCACGACCAGCGCGTCAGCCCGGGCCATGTGCTGCACAAGCTCCGCCTGTGCCATGGTCCCCATCAGAACCGTCATCACATCATCGCCCCATGTGACCGGGATGTCCGTCGCCGTCCAGGCCGCCGACATGCCCGTAATCGCGGGGACAACCACAACAGGAACGTCCTGTAACCGACTGTGAAGATGCATGAAACTGCCGTAGAAGAACGGATCGCCCTCGCAGATGACAACCACGTCCTCACCCGCCAGCGCCAGCGCCCTCAGGCGCCCGGACACGTCGGCATAGAAGCCCGAGAGGCACTCATTGTAGGCCGGGTCTTCCAGCGGGATCTCGGTCGTCACCGGGTACTCCATCGGGACCTCGATAACGTCCGCACGAAGCATACCCTCGACAATCGACCGAGCCCGCCCCGGCCGCCCGACCTTGCGAAAATAGGCAATGTGGCGGGCCTCAGTGACCAGGCGATTGGCGCGAACGCTCATCAAATCGGGGGCACCGGGGCCGAGACCCACGCCCCAGATCGTCCCCGGCGCCGTCATTCGGTGCGGCTCGCGATGGCGTTGATTGCGGCGACCGTGATCGCGCTGCCGCCGAGGCGGCCCTTCACAATGACGCTGGGGACGGGCTGCGCCGCCCACAGCGCGTCCTTCGACTCCGCTGCGCCCACGAAGCCCACCGGGCAGCCGATAATCGCCGCAGGGCGCGGGCAGGCCGGATCCTCCAGCATTTCCAGCAGGTGGAACAGCGCGGTGGGCGCGTTGCCGATGGCCACAAGCGCTCCACCAAGGTGCGGGCGCCACAACTCCAGTGCAGCGGCGGAGCGGGTGGTGCCCAGCCGCGCGGCCATCTCTGCAACATCCGGCGCGTGCAGGGTGCAAATCACCTCGTTCTCCGCAGGCAGGCGCTTGCGCGTCACGCCCTCGCTGACCATCCGCGCGTCGCACAGGATAGGTGCGCCATCTTGCAACGCCGCGCGGGCCGCGGTGACCATGCCTGGCGAAAACCGCACATGCGCCTCCAGCCCGACCATCCCGGCGGCGTGGATCATCCGGACGGCCACCTGCTCTTCTTCCGGCGAGAACCGCGCGAGGTCGGCCTCGGCCCGGATCGTGGCAAAGCTCTCGGCATAGATCGCCGCGCCGTCGGTTTCATAGGTGTAGGGCATGCCTAGTCGTCAATCAGATTCACCACCTGCCCGGGATCGATCCCGTGGCGGCTGGCCTCATCCCACGGCGCACCGGTCCTGACAAGGTCGAACGCACCATTGCGGCCCACAAGCGTGAGGTCCGCCGCGCCCGGATACGCGCAGCCCTTCGAACAGCCAGACACATGCAGTGTCGTCCCCTCCGGCACCAAGGGCGCCAGCCTTCGCGCAAGATCGCGCGTCTCAACCGACGCCTGCGGGCAGGCCGGGGCACCCGTGCAGGCAAACGTCCGCAGCGCCGGATGCGCGGGATCGGTGATCAGGCGCTCGTCGGCCGCGAAGTTATCCACGCCGGGGAGCAACACCATTCGCCACGGCGTCAACCGCAATACCTGCGCCGCATCGGCGAGCCGCCGCAGATCATCGGGTGACAGCATCCCGAAGGCGGCAGCAACAAGGACACCGCCCTCAGCAGACCCCGCCGCTGGTTGAGGCGCCGCTGGGTTCGGCGCCGCGTCCCCGGCGAACGCATCCGGCAATGTGACAGGATGTCGAGCCATCCGCCCCGTCCCGCCCGACGCAAGAAACCACCGCGCCATCTCCAGCGCCATCGCCACGGGATCGTCTGAGGCACGCCCCTCATCCCGCCCATCGGCGCGTACGATCAGCCCGTCCCGGCTAGCCTCGATCTGGACGTCCCCGCTGACACCCTCAAGCCGCCGTTGCGGGCCGGTATCGATGGTAAACCCGAACTTCGACGGCAGCCCCGCGAACCCCGGATCGCGCAGACCCTCGGCGAGCGATTGTGCAAGGCTCTCTTGCTGAGGACACCCGCGAAACGGGTCGACCACGATGTTCCGACGCGCCTCGCTGCCCGGGTCCGGATCCAGCAAGGCAAGCGTCGTGAGCCCCTCCAGAAGCGCCGCATGGTGGGCCTCCTGAACACCCCGAAGTTGCAGGTTGGCGCGGTTGGTGAGGTCGATCTGGCCGTTTCCGAAGCGCTCGGCAAGATCTGCCAACCCCCGCGCCTGATCTGAAGAAAGAATACCAAGCGGAGGCCGCACCCGCACCATCAACCCATCTCCCGACCCCATGGGCCGGTAGGCGCTGGGGCACCAGCCACGGACCTTGGGGGCGGTCACGAGAGGGCCTCACAGCTTGTCCGACCGCGGAACGTCTCCCGGCGCGGAATCAAGGCCAACGGCCGCCGCGCCATCGTCGGGCCCACCGGGGCCCGGCGATTGATCTCAACCAGCGCATCGCTCGGAACGACGGCGGAGCCCATGCATAAAGCGCGTTGAATCTCTGTCGGGTTCGCCGGTCCTGGGCCCGCCGACAGCGCGGCTCCGGGCGCTGATGACGATCAAGCGTCACGCCCCCTCCTCCATCTCCGCCCGGATCGAGTTCCGGCGAGACGTCCAAAGTCCTGCCGCATGAAGCTCTGCAAACCGCGCGCGCATCGCTGCGAGGGCGCCGGGGTTTGCCTCCTGAAAGAACGCCGTGACCTCCTCATCGCCCAGCGTTGCGTCCCAATAGGCATCGAACAGATGCGGGCCCACGACGTCGGCGAGATGGGCGAAGGCCGCCATGTTCTCCAGCGTCGCGGCGATCTCCGCCGCCCCACGGAAGCCGTGGCGCCGCATGCCCGCGATCCAGTCGGGGTTCGCTGCGCGGGCTTGCACAACACGCGCGATCTCTTCCGACAACTCACGCGCCCTGGGGCGCGCAGGATCAGTGTTGTCAACGTGATAGAGGCGCGCGGAACCGCCCGTGACCGCCTGCGCGGCGGCAAACCCGGCTTCGTGGCTGGCATAGTCCTCCGCCAGCAGCAGATCCGTCTCCGGCAAGTCCTGAAGGTGCACAAACGCCTCCGCCCCAGCGACCCGGGAGCGCAGACCGTTAAGGTCCTCCCGCTGCTCCGCCCCGTCCAAGGCCCAGGACGAGGCGGCCAGCCACCTCTCGCCCGCCGCAAAGCGGCCGGTCTCGCTGTAGTCGCCCAGCGTCTCGCCCATTGACAGGCCGAAGCTGCCCGGCGCGGGACCATAAACGCGCGGGCTTTCGGGGCCGACAAAGGGGTTCCAGTCCGGTGCCTCGTCCCGCTCCCCCAAGGCGCGAACGGCCTGCTGAAACAGCGACGACAGGGTCGGGAACACGTCGCGGAACAACCCCGACACGCGCAGGGTCACGTCGATCCGGGGGCGGTCGAGTTCGGCAATCGGCACGATCTCCACCCCCGAAACACGCTCCGAACCCTCGTCCCAACGCGGCCGCACGCCGAGGAGGGCCAGCGCCATCGCGAATTCTTCGCCCGCCGTGCGCATTGTCGCCGAGCCCCAGAGATCCACCACCACGCCGCGCGGCCAGTCGCCCTCGTCCTGCAGATGCCGCCGGATCAGCTCATCGGCCAGCACGACGCCCTGCCGAAAGGCCGCCCGGGTGGGCACGCTGCGGGGGTCGGTCGTGAACAGGTTTCGCCCTGTCGGCAGCACATCCGTCCGCCCCCGGTAGGGTGACCCCGACGGGCCGGGCGCGATCCAGCGCCCTTCCAGCGAGTCCAGCAACGCCTGCCGCTCGGCGCCAGCGTCGAAGCCGCCGCTGGTCTGGCCCCAAACGTGAAGGCCGTCGCCGAACTGGCTCTCCTTCACATCGCAGACAAACCGGTCGATCCGCGTGATCGCCTCCGCCGGGCACGACGCCGCCGCGATGCCGAGGTCATCCTCCACCCCCCGCGCCTGCGCCTCGTCCCGGATATCGGCCATCAGCCGGTCGCGGCGGCGGGGATCAAGGCCGTCAGCGTTCGAGAACTCGTCCAGCAGCGCCTCCAGATGCGCCAACCGCTGCGGCGTTTCCGAAGCGCGCAGCGGAGGCGGCACATGGCCCAGCGTCACGGCGCCAATCCGGCGCTTTGCCTGTGCGGCCTCACCGGGATCATTGACGATGAACGGATAGATGACCGGCAAGTCCCCGATCAGCGCCTCGGGCCAACACTCCTCGGACAGGGCCACCGCCTTGCCAGGCAGCCACTCCAGCGTGCCGTGGGCGCCGATATGCACCAGCGCATCGGCTTGATGGCGGAGCCACAGGTAGAACGCGACATAGGCGTGGCGCGGAGTACGGGAGAGGTCGTGGTACTCATCCGCCCGAACCTCTGGCGTCCCTCGCTCGGGCTGCAACGCCACAAGCGCTGTGCCGCGCCGAAGCGTCGTGAACACGAAACCATCCGCCCCGGCCTCCGCCTCTGGCGCGCCCCAAGCGGCCTGCAAATCATCGCGCAGCACCTGCGGCAGGCGCGCCAGCGCGGCGCGGTAGTCGTCCAGCGGCCAGACAATACGCTCCGTCTTCAGCGCCTGCGTCACGCCGCCCGCATCCTCGCCCAGGTCCGCCAGAATGGCCTCCGCCGAGGCCAAAGCATCAAGGCCAACCGCATGCGCCATGTTCCACTCGCGCCCCGGATATGTCGACAGCACCAGCGCCACCCGGCGCTCGTCCACTGTGGCCAGCCGATGCCATGCCGCCACCCGATCCGCGATCGCCGCGACACGGTCCGGCTGCGCCCTGTGAGAGAAGCGCTTGAACTCCAGATCCGGGTCCAGCGCCCCGGGTTCCTTGAACGACGCCACGCCCGCAAACAGCCGCCCGTCGACCTCGGGCAACACCACGTGCATGGCAAGGTCTGCAGGCGACAGCCCCCGCTCCGCTTCGGCCCACGCCTTGCGGGTCGACGTCGACAGCGCCACCTGAAACACCGGAACCCCCGCCGCATCTAGCGGAGACGACCCGGCCCCGCCACGCCCCGAGAACGACGTCGCATTCACAATCGCCACCGGTCCAAGCGCCTGCACGGTCTCTTCCAGCCACGCCCGCGCCTTCGGCTCCTTCAGCGAGGGCGCGTAGAGCCCCATCACCCGAAACCCCCGCTCCCGCAGCGCGTCGAACAACGCCTCCACCGGCGCCAGATCAGCCGCCACAAGATACGACCGATAGAACACCACGCACACCAGCGGCCCCTCCCCGGCCTCCGGTGTGCAAACTCCATCCTCCGGCGTCCACACTCCGAAGGGCGGCAAGCTCTTGTCCCCCGCCACCGGCGGTGCATAGAACCCCGCCGCCAGCGCCAACTGAGCCAGCGCCGCCTGCGCCGCCACCGCCCCTCCGGTATCGCAGAAATGCGCGAGGCGGCGCAGCGTCGAGGCGGGCACCGTCGACACTGCTTCCAGCCGCTCATCCGGGCGCCCATCGGCGGGAAGAACCGCCAGCGCGATGCCCTTCTGACGCGCCAAAGCCTCGATCCGATTCAGCCCGTAGGGCCAGTAGGGCACCCCGCCGATCAGCCGGATCAGGATCCCCTTCGCCCCGCTTAGCGTCTGATCCACATAGGTATCCACCGACAGCGGATGCTTGAGCGCCGAAATATTTGCCAACCGCAGGGACGGCAGCCCTCCGGCCCCCCGATGCCACCCCGCCGCGAACGCCCCCAGGTCACTGTCCGAGAACGACAGCACCACCAGATCCGCAGGCGACTGCCCCAGATCGGTGGGCGTCTCGGTCTCTTCCAGCCCGTGGCCTTCGCGGAAGATAACGTGCATTGCGGCTACTCGGCGGCCTGCGCCTCGGGCACCAGCGCGGCCCGGATGGCGGTTGCGTTCACGTGGTCATGCTCCGCAATGACCACCAACCGCCCGCGCCGCCCTTCCTCAGGCGTCCACGGCCGGTCATACTGATGCCGAACCCTCGGCCCCACAGCCTGCATAAGCAAGCGCATCGGCTTGCCTGCCACGGCAGCATAGCCCTTGACGCGCAGGATACTCTGCTGCTCCGCCAGCGCCTTGATCCGACCGACCAGCTCCAGCGGATCGGCCACCTCGGGGATGTCGATCACCACGCTGTCGAAATCATCATGCTCGTGATCATGGTGCCCGTCGTGATGGCTGGGCCGCGCGTCCATGTCGTCCTCCGCAGCTGCCTCCAGCCCTAGGATCACGCGCGGGTCAACGCGCCCCTCGGCAACCTCGATCACTGGGACTGGACGCGGCATCTCTGCCTCGATCACGGCCTTTGCCTTCGCAATCCCCTCCGGCCCGGCCAGATCAGGTTTGGTCAAAAGGATGATATCCGCACAGCAAATCTGATCCTCGAACACCTCGCTCAACGGCGTCTCGTGATCCAGACTGTCATCCGCCTCCCTCTGAGCGTCCACCGCCGCAACATCGGGCGCAAAACGCCCCGCCGCGACCGCCTCGGCATCGGCAAGCGCAATGACCCCGTCCACGGTGATCTTCGACCGGATATCCGGCCAGTCGAACGCCTGCAAAAGCGGCTTCGGCAGCGCCAGCCCCGACGTCTCGATCACGATATGATCCGGGCGCGGCTCCAGCGCCATCAGCGCCTCGATCGTGGGGATGAAATCATCCGCCACAGTGCAGCAAATGCACCCGTTCGCGAGTTCCACGATGTTCTCCGCCGGGCAATCCGGGATCGCACAGCTTCGCAGGATATCGCCATCGACGCCCACGTCGCCGAACTCGTTGACCACCACGGCCAACCGCTTGCCTCCGGGGTTCTGCATCAGCTGTGTGATCAGCGTCGTCTTCCCCGACCCCAGAAACCCGGTGATGACCGTGACGGGCAGTTTCTCCAAGCTCATTTCAACCTCCCAGCGGCGGCACGCGCGCGATACAGTTTTTGCGAAGATGTTCCGGACGCTCCCGCCATGGGATCAGCCCATCGGCGGTCGCGGCATACTTAGTGGCGCCTTCGCGGATAATGTCCGCCGCCTCCGCAGGGTCAAAGCGGCCATAGACATACGTCCACCGCTCCGGCCCGCCGCGCAGCACGACCGAGCACCCCTGCGTGCAGTTCGACAGACACTCCACCGGTGTGATCGTGACCCCGTCGATCCCATGCTCGGCCAGCGCCTGATACAGCACCGTCCCGGGGCGGTCGCCCTCGCCCGGCGGCCCATCCATATGCCGACACTTCGTGCAGACAAGCAGCTCAACAGCGGCCATGCGGTCCTCATTATTCAGCGGGGCACACCGGCGGCGCCGCCGCTCGGGCCGCGCGTCCGACACCGGAACACCCCGTCCGGTCTCATTCGTCTCGGCTGGCAGGTCTCCCGGCTTGCGGGTGTCAGGTTTCCCTGGCGGGCCCCCGGCCTTCCCGACACGCATGTCAGTGGCCACTGGGCACCCTCTCCGGTCACGGTCGCGGGGGCGGCTGCGGTTCGGCCGAGCGGGCCTCGCGCATTCCCTTTTCACCTGCTACTGCAGGCACCAGCAGAGCCACATGGTCAGGCCTGCGTCACCTTGTCAAGCGCCAGAGAGACCCGCCATGGATGACGTCACCACCCGCCACAACGAAAAGATGAAGCGGATCAAGGCGGCCCGCGAGGAGATCATGAAGACCAAGACCGAAGAGAAGGGTCTGATCATCGTCCACACGGGCGCGGGCAAGGGGAAATCCTCGTCCGGGTTCGGCATGATCATGCGCTGCATCTCGCACGGGATGCCCTGCACCGTGGTGCAGTTCATCAAAGGGACCTGGGCGACGGGGG
>JBCCYI010000078.1:0-18231 GCA_039189975.1 Pseudomonadota bacterium | reverse complement strand
CGAACCCGGAGGAGCCCTTTCTTCTGAGCACCTAATTCAAGTATGCGCATATGTTTTGAGGAGCCGGAAGTGAGATGATTTCGCGTCGCGATTTCCTACAGGTGGGCATGGCGGCCTCGGCCATCGTCGGCGCGTCGGGGTTTGGCAACTGGGCCCGGCTGGCCGCCCAGCAGGCGCTCACCCAGGACCAGCTTCTGGAGTTTGAGACCTTCGGCAATGTGTCCCTGATCCACATCACCGACATTCACGGGCAGCTCAAACCGATCTACTTTCGCGAGCCCTCGATCAACATCGGCGTTGGCGAAAACGAGGGTGCCGTGCCGCATGTGACGGGCGCCGATTTCCGCAAGCTCTACGGCGTTGCGGACGGCTCCCCCTCCCATTACGCGCTGTCCTCTGGCGACTTTTCCTCCCTCGCCCGGGCCTATGGGCGTGTGGGTGGGCTGGACCGTGTGGCAACCGTGATCAAGGCGATCCGCGCGGACCGTCCCGATGCGATCCTGCTGGATGGCGGGGACACCTGGCACGGGTCTTACAGCACGTGGAAGACGCAGGCGCAGGACATGGTCAACGTCATGAACGCGCTCGCACCGGACGCCATGACCTTTCACTGGGAATTCACCCTGGGCAGCGCGCGCGTGCAGGAGTTGGTCGAGCAATTGCCGTTTGCCGCGCTGGGGCAAAACATCTTCGACGCGGAATGGGACGAGCCGGCCGAGCTCTTCCCGCCCTACAAGCTCTTTGAGCGCGGCGGCACCCGGATCGCCGTCATCGGGCAGGCCTTTCCTTACATGCCGATCGCCAATCCGCGCTGGATGTTCCCGGAATACTCCTTTGGCATTCGCGACGAGAACATGGCCGCGATGGTCGAGGAGGTCCGCGCCGCGGGGGCCGACTGCGTTGTGGTCCTGAGCCACAACGGGTTCGACGTGGACAAGAAGATGGCCAGCGTGGTGCCCGGCATCGACGTGATCCTGTCGGGACATACCCATGATGCGCTGCCCGAGCCCGTCCTTGTGGGAGCGACGATCATCGTGCCGTCGGGATCGAACGGTAAGTTCGTGAGCCGCGTGGATCTCGATATTCGCGACGGGCGCATGATGGGCTATCGCACCAAGCTGATCCCGATCTTCTCGGACGTGATCGCGCCCGATCCGGAGGTCGCCGCGCTGATCGACGCGGAGCGGGCCCCGTTTGAGGCCGAGATGACGGAGGTCATCGGGCAGACCGAAAGCCTGCTGTATCGTCGCGGGAACTTCAACGGATCGTGGGACGACCTGATCTGTGACGCGCTGCTGAGCGAGCGCGACGCGGAGATCGCGCTGAGCCCCGGTGTGCGCTGGGGGCCGACCCTGATCCCCGGCCAGGACATCACGCGCGAGGACATCTTCGGCGTGACGTCGATGAGCTACGGCGAGTCATACCGCACCGAGTTCACGGGCGATTTCCTGAAGGTCGTGCTCGAAGACGTCGCCGACAACATCTTCAACCCCGATCCCTACTACCAGCAGGGTGGGGACATGGTGCGCACCGGCGGCCTTGGCTACCGCATCGACGTGTCCAAGCCGCAGGGCGAGCGGATTTCCAACATGACACTCCTCAAGACCGGCGAGCCGATTGATCCGGCGCGCTCCTACGTGGTCGCGGGGTGGGCGAGCGTCAATGAGGGCACCGAAGGCCCCCAGATCTGGGATGTGGTCGAGAGCCATATCCGCAAGCTCGGGACCGTGACGGTGGGGCAGAACAACAGCGTCGACGTCGTGGGCGTCTAGCGCAGAGGGGAGATCGCGAGACATGGGTGAGACATTCAAACCATCCCGCCGCGCCTTTCTGAGAGGAAGCGCCGCTGTCGCTGCGGGATCGGTCGCCGGGGCTGCCGCCGCAGGGGACCCCGACCCGCTGATCACGGAGTTGCAGGACTGGGCGTCCTACACCGGGGCTGGCGTGGACGAGACGCCCTATGGCATGCCGATCAGCTACGAGAGCCACGTGGTGCGCCGCAATGTCGAATGGCTGACGGCGTCGCCCATCTCGTCGATCAACTTCACGCCGATCCACGCTTTGGACGGTACGATTACGCCGCAGGGATGCGCGTTCGAGCGTCACCATTCGGGCGCGATCGAGCTGCGCAAGGAAGATTATCGTCTGATGATCAATGGGCTCGTGGACCGCCCGCTGGTCTTTACCTACGACGACATCGAGCGCTTCCCGCGCGAGAACCACGTCTATTTCTGCGAATGTGCGGCCAATACCGGCATGGAATGGGCGGGTGCCCAGCTCAATGGCGTGCAGTTCACCCACGGTATGATCCACAATATGGAATATACCGGCGTACCGCTGCGCGCGCTGCTGCAGGAAGCCGGGGCCGATCTTTCGCCTGACAAATGGGTCTATGTCGAAGGGGCCGATGCCTCGTCCAACGGACGCTCCATTCCGATGGAGAAGGCCCTCGACGACGTGCTGGTTGCCTTCAAGGCCAACGGCGAGGCGCTGCGCATGGAGCATGGCTACCCCGTGCGCCTCGTGGTGCCGGGCTGGGAAGGCAACATGTGGGTGAAGTGGCTGCGCCGCGTCGAGGTGACGGACATGGCTGTCGAGAGCCGTGAGGAGACCTCGAAATACACCGACGTTTATGAGGATGGCACGGCACGAAAGTGGACCTGGGTGATGGATGCGAAATCCGTGATCACGTCGCCCAGCCCGCAGATGCCGATCAAGCATGGCCCCGGACCCATGGTGATTTCGGGATTGGCCTGGTCCGGCCATGGTCAGATCACGCGCGTCGATGTGTCCAAGGATGGCGGCATCACCTGGGAGACGGCGCGTCTGGGCAAGCAGGGCGACACCAAGGCGCTCACGCGCTTCTACCTCGATACGAATTGGGACGGGAAACCGATGCTCCTGCAGGCCCGGGCCATCGACGACACCGGCTATGTCCAGCCCACGAAGGATCAGCTGCGCGCAAAGCGCGGCGAGAACGCCGTCTATCACAACAATTGTATCCAGACCTGGTACGTCAGTGCGGAAGGGATCGCCGAGAATGTCGAAGTCTCCTAGCATTTTCATCCCGGTTCTCGGCGGGATCGCCCTGATGCTCGGGCTGGCCTATGGGCTGGCCTCGCGCGATTACGGCGCGACGGTGATCGAAAGCCTGGAAACCCGCGTCGAGCAGGTTGAGGCGCATGCCTCTGCGGCCAGTGCGAAGGCGGCAGAAGAGGCGCAGCGCGCGGCGGATCTGGAGCTCAAGATCGCCGAGGTTCAGGCCGCTGCGGCAGAGCGTGCGGCCGCTGGCACCGACCTGACCGCCCCCGCCCCCCAGCACGACGGGACGTTGGGGATTGGGCGCGCGGCCCTGCCCGAGGAGATCGCGGCCTGGGATGTGGACATCTTGCCCGATGGAAGGGGGCTGCCGGAGGGCAGCGGCGACGTCTGGACCGGGGAAGAGGTGTTCGCGGCGAAATGCGCGTCCTGCCACGGCGACTTCGCGGAGGGCGTGGACAACTGGCCCGTGCTCGCAGGTGGGTTCGACACATTGGGCGATGAGGACCCGGTCAAGACCGTGGGCTCCTACTGGCCGCATCTGTCGACCGCGTGGGATTACATCTCGCGGTCGATGCCCTTTGGCGAAGCCGGGACCCTGACGGCGGATGAGACCTACGCCATTGTTGCCTACATCCTGTATTCGAACGACCTCGTGGAGGATGATTTCGAGCTTACCCACGAGAACTTCGCAGATTTCGACATGTACAACATGGACGGCTTCGTGATCGACGACCGGCCAGAGCTGGAATACAGCGCGTGGCGGTCCGAGCCTTGCATGGAGGATTGCAAAGGCGAGGTCGAGGTCACGATGCGGACGGTGTTCCTCGTCGAGACACCGGCGGAGGGCGGCTCGAATTCGGTGATGAACCACGCGTCGGACGAGGCGCTGCCGAGCTTTACCGCTGCCGGGCCGTCGTTCATCCCCGAAGGTTCTTCGGCCCCGGTCGAGGCTGTGCTCGAAGAGGCCGCTGCGCCGGCCGCCAGCCCGGAGACCAACCCGGAGGCCAACGCCGCTGAACTGGTGGCCGCAGGCGAGAAGGTCTTTCGCAAGTGCGGCGCGTGTCACGCTGTCGGCGCTGGGGCCAAGAACGGGTCCGGCCCGCATCTCAATGACCTGGTGGGCCGCACGATGGGATCGGTGGACGGCTTCAAATACTCCGCGGCCTTCCAGTCCGCCATGGAAGAGGGCCGGGTCTGGGACGAAGTGGCCCTGGCCGAATTCCTCGCCAAGCCAAGGACGTTCATGAAAGGGACGAAGATGGCCTTCGCCGGGCTCAAGAAGGACACCGATCTCGAGGCGATCACCGCGTATCTCAAGTCGTTCGGTGAGTAGCGTATGAGCCGTCTCACGAGGTTCTCCCTGTCGGTTGCTGTGGTGGTGCTCTGCGCCACTGCAGCGGCCGATGAATTTGGAGATCCCGCGGCGGGGGAGAGGGTGTACCGGCAGTGCAAGAGTTGTCACCTCGTCGGTGCGGGCGCCACGCACCGGATCGGGCCGCACCTGAACGGGATCTTTGGCCGCCAAGCGGCAAGCTATGACGACTTTCGCTATTCCAAGGCGCTGATGCGCGCGGGGGCCGGGGGCCTGGAGTGGCACGCCGAGACGCTCGACACGTTCCTTGAGAACCCAAGGGCCATGGCGAGCGGAACACGGATGAGCTTCAAGGGCCTGAAGGACGCGAAAGACCGGTTGGACGTGATCGCCTACATCCGAACGTTTTCCGACAACCCCGCCGATATCCCCGAAGCCGACCCGACCGCGACCGCCACGGACCATGACCTGGATCCGGCCATTCTGGCGCTTGAGGGGGATCCGGATTACGGCGAGTACCTCAGCGGCGATTGTACGACCTGCCATCAAACGGGGGGTGGCGATGACGGGATCCCGTCGATCGTGCTGTGGCCGGAGGAGGACTTTGTCATCGCCATGCACGCCTACAAGAACAAGGACCGTCTGAACCCCGTCATGCAGATGATGGCCGGGCGGCTCAATGCCGAAGAGATCGCGGCCCTGGCGGCCTATTTCGCAACACTCGAAAACTAGCAGGGCAACAAGGGAGGAAACGATGTCACTGAACAGACGGAAGTTTATTGGCGCATCCGCGGCGGCGGCGGTTTTATCCGCGCCGATGGTCAAGGCCGCTGGTGCGGGCAAGCCGCGGGTTGTCGTCGTGGGCGGTGGGGCAGGTGGGGCAACAGCCGCCCGCTACATCGCCAAGGACAGCAAGGGCGAGGTCAACGTCACGCTGATCGAGCCCACACGCAAATACTACACCTGCTTCTTTTCGAACCTTTATCTGGGTGGGTTCAAGGAGATCGAGGATATCGGCCACACCTATGGCGGCCTCGCTGCGGGCGGCGTGAACGTTGTCCATGACTGGGCCATCGGCGTCGATCGCGACGCCAAGACCGTCGCGCTCGCGGGCGGTGGCGCGGTGCCCTACGACAAGCTGATCCTCAGCCCGGGCATCGACTTTGTCGAAGGCTCCGTCGCAGGGTGGGACCTTAGTGCCCAGAACGCCATGCCGCACGCCTACAAGGCCGGGTCGCAGTCGGAGCTTCTCAAGGCGCAGCTGATGGCGATGCCGGAGGGCGGCACCTTTGCCATGGTGGCCCCGCCGAACCCCTACCGCTGCCCGCCGGGGCCCTACGAGCGCGTCTCGATGGTCGCGCATTTCCTGAAGCAGAACAATCCGACGGCGAAGATCATTGTGGCCGATCCGAAGGAGAAGTTCTCCAAGATGGCGCTCTTCCAGGAGGGCTGGAACTCGCATTACGCCGGGATGATCGATTGGATCGGGGACGATTTCGGGGGCGGCAACGTCTCGGTCGATCCCGATGCGATGACCGTGACGATCGACGGCGAGGTGACCAACGTGGATGTCTGCAACGTGATCCCGGCCATGAAGGCCGGCCGTATCGCAGAGCTTGCGGGCGTGACCGATGGCAATTGGGCGCCCGTGCATGCGGCGGATATGTCGACCAAGGCCGACCCGGACATTCACGTTCTGGGCGACGCCTCGCAGCAGGGCGACATGCCGAAATCCGGCTACTCGGCCAATAGCCAGGCCAAGGTCTGCGCCAATGCGGTGCGCGGTGCGCTGACGGGCTCCAAAGTGTTCCCGGCCAAATTCGCCAACACATGCTGGTCGCTGATCGCGGCGAATGACGGTGTGAAGGTGGGCGCCACCTACGAGGCCACCGAGGAGAAGATCGCGAAGGTCGATGGGTTCATCTCCGAGACCGGGGAAACCTCGGACGTGCGCAAGGCCACCTACGAGGAATCCGAAGGGTGGTACACCGGGATCACCACCGACATGCTCGGCTAAAGTGCCCCGCCGCGCCCCGTTTCTTGATCTGGCTCACGGAAATGGGGTGCGGAATTCTGCGATAACCGCATCGACCAAAAGGAGGACTCTGTCATGAGAACAGCCATACTGAGCGCCGCAATCGGATTGGCCTCGACGCTTTCGGTATTTGCACAGGACGCCTTTACCTATCCCTTCAACGGGACGTTTGAGGACGCGACCTTTGCGGTTGAAAGCGCGATCCTCGGCGAAGGGCTGGTGATCGACTATGTCAGCCATGTCGGCGATATGCTCAACCGGACCGCGGCCGATGTCGGCAGCGACGAGACGATCTTTCAACACGCGGACATTTTCCTCTTTTGCTCGGCTGTCGTGTCCCGGCAGGTCATGGAAATAGATCCGATGAACATCACGCATTGCCCCTACGGGATCTTCGTCATGGAGACGGAGGAGGGCGTGATCGTCGGCCATAAGGATTATCCCGATGGTGCGATGCAGGCCGTCGAAGACCTGATGCAGCAGATCGTTGCCGAGGCGATGGAAGACTGATGGACTACCAGGCGTTCTTTCGGGCCGAGCTGACCTCGCTGCGCGACAGCGGCAATTACAGAGAGTTTGCAGAGCTGGAGCGGCATCGGGGGGCCTACCCCCGTGCGACCTGTCACACCGGGGACGGAGACGTCACGATCTGGTGCTCGAACGATTACCTGGGCATGGGCCAGCACCCCGATGTGTTGGCCGCGATGCACGGGGCGCTCGACCGGACGGGCGCCGGGGCAGGCGGCACGCGCAATATCTCGGGCACCACGCATGACCACGTTTTGCTCGAAGCGGAGCTGGCCGACCTGCATGGCAAGGAGGCCGCGCTCCTCTTCACCAGCGGCTACGTGTCCAACTGGGCCGCGCTGGGGACGCTGGCGTCGCGCATTCCGGATTGCGTCGTCCTGTCCGATGCTCTGAACCATGCCTCCATGATCGAAGGCATCCGGCAGTCGCGGGCGCAGAAGGTCATCTGGGCGCATAACGATCTGGCGGATCTGGAAGCAAAGCTCGCAGCGCTGCCCGCAGACCAGCCCAAGCTCATCGCCTTCGAGAGCGTTTATTCGATGGACGGTGATGTCGCGCCGATTGAGGAGATCTGCGACCTGGCGGATCGCTATGGCGCGATGACCTATCTCGATGAGGTGCATGCCGTCGGGCTCTATGGACCGCGTGGGGGTGGGATCGCCGAAGCCCGGGGGCTGATGGACCGGCTCACCGTTATTGAGGGCACGCTCGGCAAGGCGTTCGGCGTGGTCGGCGGATATATCGCCGCCTCATCGGAGCTGTGCGATTTTGTGCGCTCGTTTGCGAGCGGGTTCATCTTCACCACGGCTCTGCCGCCCGCTGTGGCCGCGGGGGCTGCCGCGTCGATCCGACATCTCAAGACCAGCACGCGCGAGCGGGATCTGCACCAGGCGCGAGTGGCCGAGGTACGGGCGCGGCTGGACGAGATCGGTGTGCCGCATGTCGACAACCCCAGCCACATCATTCCGGTGATGGTGGGTGATCCGGTGAAGTGCAAGTTCATCTCGGACACGCTGCTGCGCGACCATGGGATCTACATCCAGCCGATCAACTTCCCGACGGTGCCGAAGGGCACCGAGCGGTTGCGCATTACGCCGTCGCCTGTCCACACGCCGGCGGATGTGGATCGGCTTGTCACGGCGCTTGAGGATCTGTGGGCCCAATGCGCGCTCGCGCGGAGGCCGATCGCGGCGCAATAGGCGGATCACGCCGCCTGGGGATTGGCGCGCATCTCCAGCAGCACGTGGGTCGCCATCGCGCCGATCCACATGAAGAACACGGCGATCCAGGCGGTGAGCGCGAAGATGGCGCCGCCGCTGAGGCCGGCGCCCACAGCGCAGCCGCCTGCGAGCATCGACCCAAAGCCCATCAGAGCGCCGCCCACGAGGTAGCGCTCCATCGGCACGTCCGCCCCGAAGCGCTGGATGCGGGCGTCGCCGTTCAGAAGGGCCGCCAGCATCGCCCCCGCGAACACACCCGGCACCAGGCCGAGGCCGAAGCTCGCGGGCAGGGCGCGTGCGTTCACCAGCCCCATCAGGGTGTCCGTTGAGGGGCCTGTGAAGGTCACGGATTGGATGGCGACGATCTCGAACGACGCGTGCGCGATCAGGTAGGTCAGCTGCCATCCTGCATAGACGGCCATGCCGACGAGGGCGGCAAAAGCGAGGTCCGTTCGCCTCGCCTGTCGGTGCAGCCCAAAGGCGATGGCAGCGATGAGGAGGCCGGGCAGCAGCACGGCCATGTACGGGGCGGTGGCCACCTCGGACGGCAAGAGCTGCCGCGCCGCGCCGCCCGGGATGGCCCAGAGCGCGGCGAGGTGCTCCCGGAGCGGTGCGAGCACGCCCCGGAGCGAGGCCTGTGCCACGAGGGTAAGGACCAGCCCCGTTACGATGGCGCGCAGGTTCCCCGTCGCCGAAAGCACAAGGAGCCGGCTCGCGCATCCCCGCGCCAGGATCATGCCCGCACCAAAGAGGAGGCCCCCCAGCATGGCGCCGGAGAGCGATCCCGTGGCCGCCAATTGTCTGGCGTCGCGCACATCGAGCACGTCGGCGAAGATGGCCAGTTGCACGCAGGCCAAGGCCGAGAGGAACGCCACCAGCCAGACCGCGAGCCGGGGCCCGAACGTGCCGGACGCCACTTCGGCGGTCGCGGCGCGCAGACAGAAGTTGGATCGCTGGGCTGCGTAGCCGAAGACGGCACCTACTCCGATGCCGGTCATGAGCATCAGGGTGGCTTCGCCGAACTGGTCGATCAGGGTTTCCATGGACTACGGATCTCGCTTCGGTGAGAGATCTACCCCGACCGCGGCCGGATCACCTTGATATGCGTCAAGGATTCTGGAGCGTCCGCGCTCGGCACCCCTCGCAAGGATGGACGGCAGAGCGACACGAGGTCGAGCGTGGGTCCCGTTGTCCGACGCACGCGCACGCCGATCGCCGCGAGTGGCTGGGCGGGGGGTGGCGCGCGGTTCTGGTGCAGGCACCGAACGAGGGCACTGGCTCGACGGCGCGCCTCACTCGAACTCCATCTGCTCGTAAACGCGCCCGGCATTGCGCGTCGCAAGCTCTTCGAACGTATCGAGATGGGCGTAGGGGCTTTGGTCGATATAATAGGCCTCTGCCAGATCGCCGCCATCGTCGAGATGCGCGCCAATCTGCGCGCGGAGATAGACGAGGTAGTCCCGTGTATAGCGCCGCACCTGCGCCATGTTGGTGGGGGTGCCGTGGCCGGGGATGACGTAGGTCGCGCCGAGCGCTTCAAACGCGGTCTCCCATGTCTCGATCCAGTCATAGACGATCGTGTCTTCGAAGATCGGCAGCATGCGTTGGTGAAACGCCATGTCCCCCGCGATGACGAGGCTCTGCTCGGGAAGCCACACCTGCGTGTCTCCCGGCCCGTGGGCCGGGCCAAGGTGGAGCACTTCGATGCGAAAGTCGCCCATCGTGATCTCGTGCTTGTCTTCGAAGGTCATCGTCGGCGGTGCGACGAACGTGCCTTCGGCCTTGTCCCGGTTGTAGCGCTTCATCCCCTCCAGGATACGGTTGCCCCGCGCTTCGATCTCGTGGGCCGCGTCGACATGGGCGAGAATGGGCACGCCGTGCTCTGCCCAGTAGGAATTGCCCAGCATCGCATGGCCCTGACCGTTCTCGTCGATCACCAGCCTGACGGGCTGGTCCGTGATCGCCATGATCTCCTGGTGGAGCGCTTCGGCGAGGATGTAGGCCGCGCCTCCGTTGATCACGATCACCCCGTCGCCAGTGACGATGAAGCTGAGGTTATTGTTATGGCCGGAGTTTTCGTAGGTGGGCGGCGCCGTCGCGCCGATGGCAGACCAGACGTGGGGGATCACTTCGATCGGCTTTGAGTAGAGGGGCGAGCCCGGATACTGGTCCGGGATGTCTTCGCTCGCGAGGGCGGGGGTCGCCGCAACGAGCAGCAGAGAGACCCAGCGCATCCTCAGACCCCTTCGAGAAAGCGGTAGCCGTCGGCATCTCTCTCCACCCGACCCATGCCCCCGCCGGGGAGGTGGAAGCCGACGATCGGCATCTGTTCGGACACCAGGCGGTCGAAGAGCATCTGGCGCGTGCGCACGGCTGTTGCGGCGTCCTGATCGGCGCCGCTTTCCCATTCCGGCTTGCGGAAGGCGACGTGGTGGTTGCCGATCGCGTCCCCGACGATGAGCGCCGCGTCCGATCCCTGGCGAACCTCGAACGCCATGTGCCCCGGCGTGTGTCCAGGCGAGGAGAGGGCCGCGATGCCGGGCAGGATCTCTTCCCCACCCTCGATAAGCACAACGGCGTCCTCGATGGTCTCCATGCGCCGCCGCGCACCCACCGCAAAAGCCGCGCGGGCCTCTCCGATCGTGGTCACTGTTTCGGGGTTCCACCAATAGTCCCACTCCGCGCGGCCCATCATGTAGGTGGCCTCGTAAAAGAGCGGATCGTCGAATTCGTCCAACAGCCCCCAGATGTGGTCTGGATGCGCATGGGTGAAAACGACGTGCGTGATGTCCTCGGGGGTCAGGCCAAGGGCATCGAGGCTCTCGATGATCTTGCCCGCTGTCGGCATGAAGTCGGGGCCGGATCCTACGTCGAAGAGCACGGTGTTGGCCCCGTCCCGGTAGAGCGCGAGATTGCACTCCGGCGTCAGGCGCGCCGCTGTCAGCCCATATTCCGCCAGAATGGGCGCGAGGGTGTCTTGGGGCATGGTCTCGAAGACGAAGCTGCCGGGCAGCATTAAGCTGCCATCGCTGACCGTGGTCAGATGCGCCGCGCCGAGCCTCAGCTCCGCCGTGGCCAGCTGCGGTAGGGCGCTCAGGAGTGAGGCAGCGGCGGCTCCCTGGATGAATGAGCGGCGCGACGGTTTCATGATTCCCCCTTTAAATTCTCCTATGCGAATATGAAGTTCATCCCATGTCATGGCAAGGTTCGCAGGCGCTGCCCGGAGTAATCCACAGCGCCGTCAGGCGGCTCTTGAACGCAAAGCCAGAGCTGACGCGACCGGTTGCGTGCTCTTCGCGGCCTGGAGGCCTTGCCCGTCAAGCGCTTCTTGAGCGGGGCCCGCTGTGGCCATGGGCCGTTATCCCGGTTGCGCGCGGCCCGGGATGCCCCGGCCCCGCTACTCGGCGGCACGGGGCGACGATGACGTCGTGAGGTGCTGCCAGGCGTCAAACTGGGAGAGAAAGACGGTGCCGTTGAGGTCCGTGATCAGGTGGGACCTGTGCAGCCGGTCCATCACGGGGCCCTTCACTTCCGACAGGTGAAGCCCCACGCCCATATCTTTGAGGCGCTGGTTGATGGTTTCCAGGCTTTCGAGGGCCGAATAATCGACCTCGTTGACCGCCGAGAACATCAGCACCACGTTTCGGATGGTGCCGCCGCCGCTCACACGCTTCTGCACGAGGTCCTCCAGGAACCGCGCGTTGACGAAGTAGAGGCTCTCATCGACCCGCAGGGTTACAAGAGAGGGGTCCGTCTCGACCTTGTGGCGATGGATGTTTCGAAAGTGCTGGGTGCCGGGCACCAGCCCGACCTCGGCGACGTGGGGCCTCGATGTCTTGTAAAGATGCAGGAGCACCGAGATCGCGACGCCGGACGCCACACCAACCTCGACGCCAAATCCCAGGGTGAGCAGGATCGTCGCGGCGACTGCGGTAAAGTCTGCGCGGCTGTAGCTCCATGTTTTTCGCAGGATCGAGAGATCCACCAGGCCCAGCACGGCCACGATGATCGTCGCGGCCAAGGTGGCGTTCGGCAGAAAGTAGACCAGAGGGGTCAACGCCAGTGCGGCGATGGCGAGACCGATGGCGGTAAAGGCCCCGGCCGCAGGTGTCTCGGCGCCGGCGTCAAAGTTCACGACGGAGCGCGCGAAGCCGCCCGTGACCGGATAGCCGCCGGTGAACGCGGCCCCCAGATTGGCGGCCCCAAGGCCGATGAGTTCCTGATCGGGATCAATGCGCTGACGCCTCTTGGCCGCGAGGGTCTGCGCAACGGAGATGGACTCGACGAAGCCGATGATCGAGATCAGGAGGGCCGGGACGAGGAGGGCGCCCAGGAGGTCCGGCGCGACCCCGGGCAAGGTCAGCGGGGGCAGGCCTTGTGGCACCGCGCCGACGATGTTCACCCCCTGTGCTGCGAGGTCAAAGGCCCAGACCACCAACGTGGTGGCGATCACGGCGGCAACGGGCCCTGCCTTTGTTAGGATGTCCGCCATCAGCGGCGGAACGCCGAGCTTGAGCAACGCGCGTTTGAGGCGTTTGCGCACCCAGAAGAGAAACGCGGTTGCCGTGACGCCGATCGCGAGCGTGATCCAGTTGATCTCGTCCAGATGCGCGAAGATCGAGCTGAGCATGTCGGGCAGGGTGTGCCCCTGCGCGTGCACGCCAAGGATGTGCTTGAGCTGGCTCGTGGCAATCAGAATGCCCGAGGCGGTGATGAACCCGGCGATGACGGGATGGCTGAGGAAGTTCGCCAGAAAACCCAGCCGAAAGATCCCCATCAACAGCAGCATGCCTCCTGACAGAAAGGCGAGTGTCAGCGCCGCTATGGCATAACCCGCCGTCCCCTGATCCGCGACCTGCCCGAGGGCCGAGGCCGTCAGGAGGGACACCACGGCGACGGGACCCACCGCCAACGCCCGACTGCTTCCAAAGATCGCATAGAGAAGGATCGGTGCGATCGACGCGTAGATCCCGGCCTCCGGCGGCAGACCGGCCAGCAGGGCGTAGGCCAGCGATTGCGGGATCAGCATGATCGTCACGATCACGGCGGCGATTATGTCGTTGGACAGGGCTGCGCGGTCGTAGCGGCGGCCCCAGTCGAGCACGGGAAGGTAGCGCTGGAGGGTCTGGATCATAGGTCTCATCGGACGTGGGGCGCGGGCGATGCCGGGTCGCTCCATCCGCCGGTCCTCTCCTCTTGAGAGCGCAGGCGCGATGGAGCGCGGTTTCCTACTCAGCGGCGACCCTCAGCTTTTCGGGCTTGGCCATCCATTCCTTCCCCCTGAGCATGGCTCTCCAGTAGATCGGGGGAAGCAGCGTCTCTTTGAGAAACCAGGCGGTGCGGCTGGGCTGAGTTCCGTCCAGAACGAAGCTCGGAAAGGACGGCTTGAGGGCGCCCCCATAGCCGAACTCCGCCAGGACGATCTTGCCGCGCTCGACCGTGAGAGGGCAGGATCCATAGCCGTCATATTGCGCAACGGCGGAGCGGCCGGCGATATCGGCGACGATATTGGCCGCCACCGTAGGCGCCTGCTTGCGTGCGGCCGCCGCCGTTTTGGCATTGGGCGCGTTCATGACGTCGCCCAGCGACCAGATGTTGTCGAACGTCTTGTGGCGCAGGGTGGCCTGATCCACATCGACCCAGCCCGCGGCATCTGCCAGAGGTGAGACACGGATGAAGTCCGGCGCGGTTTGCGGCGGGCAGACGTGCAGCATCTCGAAGTCGACCGTAACCTCGGTCGGGTCCGTGTCGGGATTGGTCACCTGGAAGGTCGCCTGCTTGCCCGGCCCGTCGACGGACACGAGATCGTGGAAGAAGTTGAGCGTCGCGTCGTATTTCTCGACGTAGGTCATCAGGGCAGGGACATAATCCTTGACACCGAAGAGCACGCCACCGGCATTCATGAACTGAATGTCGATGTCTTTGAGCAGACCCCGGCGGACCCATGCGTCGCCGCTGAGGTACATTGCTTTCTGGGGGGCGCCGGCGCATTTGATCGGCATGGGCGGCTGGGTGAAGATCGCGCGGCCGGATCGCATCTGCTGGACCAGTTGCCAGGTGTAAGGGGCCAGATCGTAGCGGTAGTTCGAGGTCACGCCATTTCGGCCGAGCGTTTCCACCAATCCGTCGACCTTGTCCCAGTCGAGCTTCAGGCCCGGGCAGACGACGAGCCGATCGTACGTCACGACCCGGCACCCATCGAGAATGATGGCGTCGTTTCCGGGCTCGAACGCCGCGACGGCGGATTTGATCCAATGCACGCCTTTGGGGATCAGGCTGCCCATTGTTTTGGCCGTGCTTTGCGCGTCGAAGATGCCGCCGCCCACCATCGTCCAGCCGGGCTGATAATAATGGATGTCGGCCGGGTCGATCACGGCAATGTTCAAGGTGGGTTTGCGGGACTTCAGGCTCGCGGCAACAGAGATCCCGCCCGCGCCGCCACCAACGATGACAATCTCGAAATGGGCATCGCCCGTGTCGGTGGGCGTCCTGCCGCCGTTGGCGAGGCGACGCGCGACACCGTTCATGTCGTATCCGGCCGCGTGCGTTGCGGCGAGGATCTCGGCGATCGGCCGCGTTCTGGCCGCGTGGAGCGACCACAGCGTCGCCGACCGCGTGCCGGTCCGGCAATAGGCCAGGAGCGGGCGGGGCAGCGCGTCGAGCGCGTCCCCGAACGCGTCAACGTCGTCGTCCGTGACCATGCCGGAGGGGACCGGCACGTACCGCGCCTCGCTGCCTGCGGCCTTGCCCGCCGCTTCGATCTCGTCAAAGGAGGGCTGGTCTGCGCCCTCGCCGTCGGGCCGGTTGCAGATGAGTGCGCGGATGCCGTCCGCTGCGATCGCCGGGATGTCGTCCACCAAGATTTGCGGGCTGACCGTGACTTTCGGCGTGATCTTCTTCAGGTCCATTCTGTCCCTCCTCCGGAGTTGTTCGTGCCGGGCCTGCGCGCGGCGCGCGACGCGCGGGGGGCCCCTTGTCGGCTCAGAGCCCGTTCACCGGCACCTTGAGCATCGGATTGCCGTCCTTGTCCGTTGGGATTTCGCCTGCGCGCATGTTCACCTGAAGTGACGGAATGATCAGCTTGGGCATCGAGAGCTGCGCATCGCGCTCCGTGCGGAACTTGACGAACTCCTCCTTGGTTTTGCCCTGCCCGACGTGGATGTTCTTGGCCTTCTCCTCGGCGACCGAGGTTTCCCATTGGATCTCGCGCCCCCCCGGCCCGTAATCGTGGCACATGAAGAGCCGCGTCGCGTCGGGCAGCGCGAGGACCTTTTGGATGCTCTCGTAGAGCGTCTCGGCGCTGCCGCCGGGAAAGTCGCACCGTGCCGATCCGCCGTCGGGCATGAAGAGCGTGTCGCCGACAAAGGCCGCGTCCCCCATCACATGCACCATGCAGGCGGGCGTGTGCCCGGGGGTGTACATGGCAAAGCACTGCATCTCGCCGACCATGTAGGTGTGGCCCTCCTCGAAGAGGGCGTCGAACTGGCTCCCGTCGCGCTGGAACTCTGTGCCCTCGTTGAAGACCTTCCCGAAGACGTTCTGCACCACGGTGATCTTCGAGCCGACGCCGATCTTGCCGCCCAGTTTGCCCTGGATGTAGGGCGCGGCACTCAGGTGATCGGCGTGCACATGCGTCTCGATGATCCACGCGAGCCGGAGGCCCTGCCGCTCGACCTGACGGATCAGCGCGTCGGCGTGGTCGAAGGTGATGCGCCCGGCCGCATAGTCGATGTCCATGACGCTGTCGATGATGGCGCAGGCGTTTGAGGCAGGGTCTTTCACGATATAGCTGATCGTATGCGTGGCCGCGTCAAAGAACGCCTGAACCTCGGGTTTGCAGTCGATGTTGAGGGGATAGTCGGTCATGTCTCTGTCTCCTCCTGAGATGGATCATGCTGCGCTGGCGCGCTGTGCGGCAGCGGTGGATTGGATGAAACGGGCGGCAAGGATCCCGGCCACGAGCGCCGCGGTGAAGGCAAAGACCTCCCATCGCCCCGTGCCGAGTGCGGGCAATGCTCCTCCGGGACAAAATCCCGCGATGCCCCAGCCCACGCCAAAGACAGCCGAGCCGCCGATGAGCTTTGCGTCGATCCTGCGTGACGCTGGCACGCTGAACGCGGGGGCGAAGAGCGGTGCCTGACGGCCGAAGGCGAGCCGGTAGCCGATGAACGTGGTCACCAGCGCTCCGCCCATCACGAAGATCAGGGACGGGTCCCATGATCCGGCGATGTCGAAGAAGTTCAGCACCTTGGCTGGATTTGCCATCCCGGAAATCGAAATGCCGACGCCAAAGGTCAGGCCGATCAGATAGGTCGTGAGACGCCGCATTGGGTCAGCCCCCGATCACATGCCGAATGACGTAAACGGTCAGGCCGGTGAAGGTCATGAAGGTGACCGTTGCGGCGGCGGACCGGGGGCTCAGGCGGGCCATGCCGCAGACGCCGTGCCCGGACGTACAGCCGGAGCCGAAGGTCACGCCGACCCCGACGAGCAATCCGCCGACGATGAGAGCCAGCGTCGAACCCGGGATCTCTATCGCGGGCATCTCACCCCTCGTCAGCCACACGAAGGCCGGTCCTGTGACCATCCCGGCGAGCAGCGGCACGCGCCAGGCCATATCCGGGCCCGACGCGGGCGGGAAGAGACCCGCAAGGAGACCCGTTGCGCCGAGAATGCGCCCGGATGTGAGCATCAGAAGCGTTGCGGCGATGCCGATCAGGACGCCACCCGCAAGCGACGCCCAAGGTGTGAACACAGTTTCGATCATCTGGACTGGGCCCGTCAGCAGTCGCGGCAGGTCTTGAGGCCAACGACGCTGTAGAGCGGGCAGTTGCCCACAAGGGCGGTCAGCGTGAAGATCCCGGCCACGCCGAGGGCAAGCCAGAACAGGACCCCACTGCCCAGCACGTTCGTTGTGAGGGCCAAAACCAAAAGGAGCGCTGCGATAGCCAGACGCCCGCCACGGTCAAGTTTTCCCATATTTTCCGTCATGTCTCACTCCATACAGACTCAGTGAGCGGACATTTGCACACGTCTCGCGGAGGCCTTGGTGACTTGGTCACCAAAGTCCGGGGAGCTGCGGGAAAATTCGCCCTCAGGCCTGGGCGCCAGCGGATCTGACCAGGCGGTCCAGCCCGGCGCGACCGATCAGGTGCACCTCGCCTCGGGACTGCGCGACCCACCCGCGCCGATGGAATTCCGCCAACGTGCGGGAAATCACCTCGCGCGCCGTGCCCAGTTCCTTGGCCAGGACAGCGTGGGTCGCGTGGACGACGCCGCTCTCATCGGCAAGCTCCAGGAGGCGAGAGGCCAGACGGACATCCATCCTTTGGAAAACGATGTCGTCGACAAGGGTGAAGAGATCCCTGATCCGCCGGGAATAGGCGGTGAACACGAACTCCCGAAACACCGGCGACTTTGCAACGAGATTGTCGAAGGTGGTGCGCGGAATGGCGACGGCCGTGACATCCGTTTCCGCAACCCCGTCGGCTGAGTAATCTTCGAATGCGAGCATGCAGGCTGTCGTCAGCACACAGCTTTCGCCGGCATGGACCCGGTAGAGGAAGACCTCGCGACCCGTTTCGGACTTCTGCTGAACGCGCACCGTCCCGTCCAGAAGGAGCAGCAGGTTGTCCGCCGATTGCCCGGGCGCAAAGACTTGCGTCGCGGCTGGCACCGAGACGATCTGGCTCCCGGCCTCCAGCTCGGAGCGAACATCGTCCGGCAGGCGACTCAGCCCCGGGAATTTATTGATCCACGTCCCTACCACGGCGATTTTCCTTTGAGCGCGCGCATCCTTCGGACCCGCGAGGCTGAGATGAGGGGGACCATGCGTCAGCCTGCGGTGCAGAGGTCCATCACGAAACAGGGCCCGTCATCGGTGACCTCGCGGACGTCATAACCTCAACAGCATCGGCGGTGCGATGCGGCGATAAGGCGAGGCACGGGGTGGAGGGCCGGTGCGCCCGCGGGACATCCGGATCCCCGCGGTCGTGCGGTCAACGGAACCGACGGCGCATCTGCCGAGATCGAGCGCTGCACCGTTGCGTCGCAAAAGCGCCCCCTCTTTGGGCTGAGCATGCGCTCCGCTCCCT
>JBCCYI010000077.1:0-18258 GCA_039189975.1 Pseudomonadota bacterium | reverse complement strand
CGCGGGGTCCTTACACCGGATGCGTTCCTGCCGGTCGCCGAGCAGCTCAAGCTCGTGCCTGAGATCGACCGCCAGGTCATCAACTACGGACTGGATCGCATGGCCGATCTGAATGGAGAAGGCCTCTTTGTTCCGAAGATCTCCTTCAATGCGGGGCTCGCGCAGATCACCAACCCCGACCTCGCCCGCATCGTGCGGAGCAAGGACATCGGCTTTACCCGCGTTTCTTTGGAGATCCTCGAGAGCGTGCTCCTCGAAGGACAGGATGCGGAGTTTCTCGAGCGGATCAATGACCTGAGGTTCCAGGACTTTGGTATCGAAATGGACGATTTCGGGTCCGGCCATGCGTCCGTGATCTCGCTGCAGAAGCTTAGTCCCGACATCATGAAACTTGACAGGGAACTTGTTGCCCCGATCGACAGAAGTGAGACGGCACGCAGCCTGGTTGCAAGCATGATCGAGATGGGCAAGGCGCTGGGGATAGACGTGCTGGCCGAGGGGGTCGAGACCGAGGCACATGTCGACATCCTGCACGACCTGGGTTGCGATGCGTTTCAGGGGCATTTTTTTGCGCCACCCATGCCCTTTGAAGAGCTGGCGGAATTTGCCCGGCAGGGATTTGACGAAGCGCTGCAAAAGGTCTCCGCGCGATCCGCGTCCAGCCGCCGCATGCGTGCCGCATCGGGGCAGCCTTAGCCCTGCGCTTCGGACCATGCGGGTCGCAGGCAGGTTCCGGGCCATCGGAGACGCTTGAGTGCGTCCGTCTTCCGGTACGACCACTGCCGCAGCTCCCACAGAATGGAGTTGTCCCGCTCGCGCGCGCCCTGGCGTGGCCGTCGGCGCCTGGTCCTCGCAAAAATGTGCCACGGATGACGCGCGAACTTGACGTCCGCGCCGCCGCTGTTTGACTTAGGCGCACCTACCGCGGAGAGAGCAGGACCATACCGTGACCGCGCCGACCGATACTGAGCTCCTTGCCGCAATCGGCACGGGCGACAAGGCCGCCATGCGCGTCCTCTACGACCGCTACCAGACGGTTCTCTACAGGTTTATCCGTACCCGGTTGCGCGACCCTCACGAAGCCGCGGATGCGCTGCAGGATGTGATGCTCGACGTGTGGCGGCAGGCCGCCGCGCAACAAGGGCGCGGGTCGGCGCGGGGATGGCTCTTTGCGATCGCACGCAACAAGGCGATCGATCGGTTGCGCCGCACCGGACGTGATGTGCCCACGGAGCCGGATGAGACAATCCCCGACGAGTCCATGAACCCTGAGGAGGTCACCGCCGCCAGCCAAAGCGCCGCGATGGTGCGCCAGTGTCTGGACACATTGAGTGCCGCGCACCGCCTCGTCCTGCATCTCGCCTTCTTTCAGGAGCTGACCTACCCCGAGATCGCTGAGCTGGAGGACCTTGCCGTCGGCACGGTGAAGACCCGCGTTCATCATGCCAAACGGTTGATGGCGCGTTGTCTCGGAGGCCCCGCATAGAGGCACGTCGCGCACGGCGCGTTTGGCAACGATTGCTCCGCCGGAGCAGGGCCGCCGCCATTGCCCCTGGGGGTCTCAAGGGAGGGTGGCGCTTTCGACAAGGTCATCGCGCGTGCTGAGCGCCTCGGCCAGGTCGGGCAGCGCACCGCCGCCGGTTGGCACCACGAGGTACAGGCCGACCGCGCTCGGCCCTGCGATGATTTCCGCCTGAAGACTGCGCAAGACCTCTGCGATCTCGCCGGCGGGTGCATCGGGGCGAAACGCGACCCGCACCGCCGTATCGCTGTCCCCCGATGCCGTCACCAGGCCCGGCTCGCCGACGAATGTCGGCACTACTGCGGCTTGCCAAAGGCCGATGCCAAGGACCACCGCGGCAGCCGCCTGCCAGAGCGGGACGCGCCAGGACTGTCGGACCGTCACCGCCTCCGCATCGATCCTGCGGGAGAGCCGTGCCCACCCGAACGCGCCGGGGCCTTCGTCCTGCGCGGCCTCGACGTCGCGGACCCCGCGCGCCAAGGCCGTCATGGCGGCAAGCTCGGCGTCCGTCTCCAGCCGCGCCTGGAACGCGGTGGCCGCATCTGGCGTCAATCGGCCGGCGAGAAAATCAGCGATCCGGGCGGTATCGTCTTCGCTTGGCATCGGGGTGTCCTTTCGCTCTTGCCAAAGTATCGCGCGAGGGCCGACACCGGTTCAATCATTGTGCTACATTTTCGCAGAAGATGCAGGAGGGCGCCGCATGCGAAACGGATTCGTCGCGATATTGATGATGTGCGTCGCGTGCGTGCCGGTCGATACGGCAACGCGAGACTACGTCCCTGCGCCACAGCAGATCGCGGCGGAGATCGACCGGGTGACCGACCCGCGTGAGATTATCGTGCTCGGGTCGAACGCCGCGTCCGTGGACCGGGCGCTCGCCGCCGCCGCGCCTTTGGGATACGTGCTGCTGCGGACGGTGCCAGCGGATCCGCTTGGGGTCGGCGTGCGCGTGCTGCAGATCCCGGAGGCGCGCGCGGCGGCAGAGGCAATCCGCGAACTTGAGGCGCTGGAGCCTGGCATCCTCGCCGGGGTGAACCATGCCTTCGAGCTGCGCGACAGAGCGGGTCAGGTCACGGGCCGCCGGTATGCCGGGACCATGCTGCAGTGGCCTGCCCAGGGCTGTGCTGCGCGGCGGCCCATAGGTGTGATCGACGCCGCGCCCGAGGCCATGCAGCCAGAGACTGGTACGCCGGCAGGTCCTAAGGCGAGTGTCGTCCTTCGCCGCTTCGCCCGGGGGCGACCGGTGAGCGACGACCACGGCTGGCTCGTGACGGATCTGATCTCCGACCCGCGCCTGCTGCAGGACGCGCCCGATCTGCGGGTCGCCGACGTCGTCGGGCGGACGCTTCTGGGAGGAGAGGCCGCGAGCACGGACGCCATCGTTGCGGCCCTGGCCTGGCTTCACAGTCAGGACATCCGCCTTGTCAACGTCAGTCTCGCAGGGCCCTACAACAAGATCCTCGACCGAACCTTTGCCGAGGCTGCGGCACGCGGGATGATCGTCGTTGCCGCGGCGGGCAACGAAGGGGCGGCGAGCCCGCCCAGGTTTCCCGCGGCGTTTCCCGATGTCATTGCCGTCACGGCGGTGGACGCGGCAGGTGCCTCCTACAGCCGTGCCGTGCGTGGAGATCACATCGAAGTTGCCGCGCCCGGCGTCGATATTTTCACCAACGGGCGGTATGTCTCGGGCACGTCGTTTGCGGCGCCGTTCGTGACGGCGTTCCTCGCCGCGGCATCCCTGGAGATGCGCGGCGTCGACGCGGCCCGAGCGCATCTGACCGATCATGTGAGCGACGGCATCCTCGACCTGCGCAACACCTGTCCCTGAGCACGGCACGCGGCGCTTCTACCGGCGAAGATCACGCCGGCAGAGGCGCCTGCGGTGTCAGCGTCGCGCTTTCCCTCAGCATCAGCCCCGCGCCCGCGGCGAAGAAGACCGCGCCGATCAACGTCCAGAACACACTGTGCTGCACCATTGCGTCGGCCTGTCCCGCAGGCGGGACGAAAGCGTAGAAGGCCGAGATCATGAAGGCCACACATCCCGCGAGGTTGGTGGCGACGACCTGCCAGGACAGGTCCTTGGGGGACAACGACCAATAGCCATGGGAGGCTTCGGCATAGGCGAGATAGCCCGAGGACAGAAAGAGGATCGAGCCGAAGATGTCCGGCACCCAGATCACCAGATCGTCCCGCAGCCAGTTGCCCGAGGGGTGCAGTGCGGCCGCCGTGCTGATGTTGAAGAGCAAGGTTCCAACGAATTGCAACGCGCTGGCGAGCCACCCGATGTCGTCCGGTTTCCAGCCGAAGAGCACGCGGGCGGGCGGGGGTGTTACCGGGTGGGGGTGCTGCGCGCCGGCATTGGCAGCTTGATAGAGCTGCAGATAGGCGGCGGTGGTGAAGAAGATGGATCCAACGAAGAAGCCTGTGTTGACGGCCTCTTCACTCAGCCCCAACGCGGCGGACAAGCCGGGCTGCAAGGCCAGGAGCGCGCAGAGCGCAAAGAGAAGCGAACCCACAACAAAGCCCCAGCCGATCGGTGTATTGAGGCGTTCGGGGCGCCAGGCCGTGTGGCCTGCCGGGCGCAGCACGTGGCGCAATCCCCGCCGGTGATCGCGCGCGCGCCAGACGTACCGTTTGCCCTCGATGAGGTAATGCCGCTCGGTCGCATAGGGTGTGGGGCCGCGCGTCTCGACCGGGCTCTGCGGCGTGTCTTCCGTCAATGGCGGAAACCGGCGCCGCGGGTCGCATCCAGGGCAACGCCGGGCGGATGTGCCTCAAGATGCGCCATCGCGTTTTGCATGTCGCGGATCAGGAGGCTCGCGAGGTCACGGCTCACGCCCTGTCGCACCAGAATGCGCTGTACGACGGTCGACTGACGGTTCGCAGGCAGGGCATAGGCGGGCACCTGCCAGCCATAGATGCGCAGCCGGTCGGCAAGGTCGTAGAGGGTGTAGCCGGGATCCGCGACGGGCTTGAGTGTCCAGCACAGCGCAGGGATGCCGTTGGCGGGGGCGCCGTCAAACATCACCGCAAAGGGGCCGAGCTGCGCGATCTCTGCCGACAGTGCCATCGCCGTGTCATAGCAAGCCCCATGGATCTTGGCGTAGCCATCGCGGCCAAGACGCAGGAAGTTGTAATACTGGCACGCGATCTGCCCGCCGGGGCGGGAGAAATTGAGCGCTATGTCGCGCATGTTGCCGCCGAGGTAATTGACCCAGAAAACGAGATCCTCCGGCAGGTCCTCGGGGGTGCGCCACAGGATCCAGCCGACGCCGAGCGGGGCGAGGCCGAATTTGTGGCCCGACGCGTTGATCGACTTCACGCGCGGCAGCTGGAAATCCCACGTCAGATCAGGCGCACAGAACGGGGCGAGAAAGCCACCCGAGGCGCCATCGACATGGATCGGAATGTCGAGCCCGGTCTCTGCCTGCAATCTGTCGAGCGCGTCCGACACCGCCTGCACGGGCTCGTACTCACCCGTGAACGTCACCCCGAGGGTCGGTACGACGCCGATGGTATTCTCGTCGCAGCGCGCGATCACCTCCTCGGGCGTCATCAGAACGCGCCCATCTTCCATTGGGATCTCACGGTGTTCGATGTCCCAGTAGCGGGTGAACTTGTGCCAGCAGATCTGCACCGGACCGGTGATGAGGTTGGGCCTGTCGGTGGGTTTCCCAGCGGATTTGCGGCGCGCCTCCCATTGGCGTTTCAGCGCCAGCCCGCCGAGCATCGCCGCCTCGCTTGACCCAGTCGTCGAGGTGCCCGTACCGGCCGCGGGGTCCGGCGCGCGCCACAGATCGGCGAGCATGCGGACGCAGCGTTGCTCGATCTCAGCCGTCTGCGGATACTCGTCCTTGTCGACCATGTTCTTGTCGATACAGCCATCCATCAGTTGGTGGATCTGCGGTTCCTCGTAGGTCTGACAGAACGTCGCGAGGTTTTGCCGCGCGTTGCCATCGAGCATCAGCTCGTCGCGGATCGCAGCATAAACGCGCTGGGGATCGTGTTCGGCTGTCGGAAAGCCCTGCGCGGTCAGGGGCATGCCAAGATAGTCGGAGCCGTAGATCGGATCCAGCCCCTTCGTTGCGCCCGGTTTGGGTGTCGCGTCCGCCATTCTGCCCTCTCGAAAGCTGCGTGCGGGCCGACCCGGTCTGGCCCTCTGATTTGAGACCGGATGCTAGTGGCGCGCGCACCACGACGCAACGCGCGAGCTGTGCCCTTCGGCTAGGGCGGACCGAGGGCCCGGAGTGTGGCGGCAGTGGCGGCATCGCGTGCGGCGGCGTCAAACGCGAGCGGGCTGAGGAAGGATTGCTCCGGGTCGTCGAAATTGTGGGTCACCCCTTCGTAGACCGTCACCGACACGTCCGCGTCGACAGAGAGCAAACGCCCTGCGATCTCAAAGCAGCGCGCTTCGTTGGCGATAATGTCGCCTTCAACCAGCTGGAAGAGATAAGAAATATCCGACGGCAGCTCCTCGGACAGCCCCCGGCCGGCCGGCCCGCAATAGGGGTAAAAGAAGATCGCGTTGCGAATCCCGGCAAGGGGATCGTCCTGGATCGCCTCCGGCCACGCGGTGAGCAGCGGCGGCAGCGTGCTCTCCAGTGCCAACGCCAGGTAGTCCAGCGACGTCCAGCCGCCGTGCGAGAGCCCGATAAGCGCAACATGGCCGGCATCGAGCTCCGGCCGGCCTCGCACCATCGCAAGGGTGACAGCGATGTCGGCCGCTCGCTCGGCGCCGTTGAGGACCTGACCCGCGCAGACCAGGCGCCAGAGCTGCGCCTCATCGAGCTCGCGCGGGCTGTGACTGTCGACGATGACAGAGGCCCAGCCTGCCGCCAGGAGATCACGCGCCAGCCGGTCGAGATTCGATTGCGGGCCGTTGCAGCCAGAGAGCAGCAGCGCAACCGGATGCGGACCCGCGCCGTCCGGAACGGTCCAGCGCATGGCCGGGCCGATGAGCGCCGCGATCTCGTCGGGCGGCTCGGCGTCAGCGGTCCAGCCCAGCCGGCCACGAAACCCGTTGAGCACGAGTACCGCAACGATCAACGCCGCGATCCCGCCCAGCCAGAGAAAGAAGCGCGCCCAGCGGCTCACGAAGCGCCCCGGTCAGTCATTGCTGCACCCATTCTGGAACCCGTTGTCGCAATGCGCTTTGAGCCGAGAGGTGTCCTCTGCCGTCCAGCCCTCGGGTGCCGTGACCTCGACCCACGGGGCGATGTAGTCATGTGCGTAGTAGGCGTGGCCATGGCCGGGCGGAGCTCCGAAAGAGAGCGCCATGTCGAGCGCAAGCTGGAACTGCGTTACGATCGGCATGAAGCGGAGGTGGGCCGAGGCGTCGGGCGCGGGTGCGTCGTGCATCCAGGGCGGTGCGCGCCAGAGGGAATAGGGATCGTAAAAGACGATCGGGTCGCTCGAATATTGTAGGAAGACAATGCGCATGTCGCCCCAGGGTGCCCCTTCTGAGGGAGCGGCGAAGTGGTTCGCGTAGCGGACGAAGGAGCCATCGCCGATCTCGGGCAACACCCATGGGCTGCCCGCGTTGCGCGCGTTTTGGACATAGCCCCAAAAGGCCGAGGGAAAGGGTGGCCCGGCCCAAAGCGCGCCGTCGATGGGATCATTGACCAGTCGGAAGAGATTGGTGGCGTACATCGACGACCATGCGCCGAGGCTCAGCCCGTGGGCATAGAGCCGCGGGCGCGTGTCGGGCGGCAGCCCCTGCCAGTAGCGGTGCACCGTTTCGAGCAGGGCGGTGGCCTGCTCAAGGCCGGTGTCGGTTTCCAGGATCAGGGCGAGGGGCGACTGTAGGTAGGAATATTGCGCGGCCACGGTCGCGATGTCACCGCCGTGCATGTACTCGAGCGGGTCGTGGCTGCCGGGATCGAGCCAGCCGGTGCCTGTCGGGCTGGCAACGACCAGCACCGCACGGTCGAATGCGCCTTGCCGGATCAGCTCTGCCAGCGCCAGCTCGGCGCGTGCCTGCGGCGTGTCCCCGTTGGCGCGGCCGACATAGACGCGGATCGGATCCAGCGCCGGCGCACCGGTGAACGCAGCAATGGCCGCGGCCTCTGGGCCGCCGAGAACGAAGTCGCGCCCGGGCGTGCCGAGCCCGCCCCAGTCGACCAGCGAATTGGCGCCGCCGGTCCGCTCTGGGTTGGCTGGCGGAGGGGGGGCTGTGTCGAAGAGGTCCTGCGCGGCTTCGTAGCTTGCATCGAGGCCCGTGACGATCCGGTCGTAGAGCCCGTCACGCGTGACCACGAAGAGCGCCACCCCCACGAGCACCAGTGCCAGCACCGTCGCACGCCTTTCGGGCATCCGCCGCAAGAGGCGCGCGCGGACCAGGCGCACGAGCCAGGCGATGCCGCTGCCCAGTGCGACGCAGAGCACGAACACAACCGTTGCGGCGGCAAGCAACGTCACGAGATCCAGCCTGTCCGTGAGCGGCATCTCCATCTTGATGCGCAAGTCGTTTTGCCAGGTCAGGCTGCGCGCCAGCGTCCAGCCAAAGAGCCCCAGCGTGGCGAGCGACAGCGCGCCAAGGAGCCCGCGCAGCGCGCCGCCCTGCGGCTCCGGCATGGCCGCGGCCCGCCAGATCGCGCGCAGCACAAGCCACGTCAAGTAGCCGAGCGCCATGACAAGCCCGCCCAGCACACCTTGCAAGAGCGCCCCGCGGGGGATCATCGAAGGCGTCAGGGACGCCGCAAAAAAGAGCAGGCCAAGCACAAGCCCGGCGACCGAGATCCGGCTGTGTCGATCCAAGCGTGAGGTCATGCGCGCTCCTGGCGGGGCAATGGGCGTTGCGCGGGGCCTCGATGACCACGTGCCCGTCCTGTGTGCCACAGCGCGTCCCGGCCCGTCCATGGACCGGCGCATGTGCCGCACCGTCCCCCGCCGCGCCGCACCGACCATCGCGCTCAGTGCACCCGCCAGGATGGGCCAGGCCCCATCGGCGCAACCATCGTGTCGCCCGGGCCTCGCGGCCGTTCGCAAAGGGCTCAAAAGGCGAGGTCGGCCAGACTTAGCCCCGTGACGCCGAGAAGATGGATCGCCAGATCCTCGGCGCCATCGCCGTCGATGTCGGCGGTGAGATGGGTGTCGCCGCCCATCTCGGTGAAGGTGATGCCTGCGGGATCGGCCGCGAGCGCGGTAAGGTCAATGCGATCGAGGCCACGCTCGAAGTCCATGATCCGGTCGCTCGCGTCTGTGGCGCTGTCGCTGACGGCGAGGTAGGCGAACACGTCGGCCCCTTCGCCGCCCCAAAGACGGTCCGCGTCGGCCCCGCCGATAAGCAGATCGGCCCCGCTCCCTCCTTCGAGCTTGTCGTCACCGGCAGCGCCGTTAATCGTATCGTCGTCGCGCTCCCCGCGGAGCGTATCGCTGCCCGCGCCGCCGCTGAGCATGTCGGCGCCGCTCCCCCCCCAGAGCACATCTATCCCGTCGCCACCGTCGATCTGATCAGCGTCGTTCCCGCCCCAGGCACGATCGTCGCCGTTTCCGAGGGAAAGCGCGTCGGCGCCGTTGCCACCGTAGATCGTGTCATTGCCATTGGAACCCAGCAGCGTGTCGTCTCCGGCTCCGCCATAGGCCCGGTCATTGCCCAGCCCGGCGGCGACGTAGTCGGCCTCTGTGCCGCCGTAGATCGTGTCGTCGCCATCGCCTGCCGCGATCGTATCCGCGCCGCCGCCGCCATACAGGAGGTCTGCGCCATAGCCTCCCGCCACGAGATCCCCGCCGTTGCCGGCGGTGAGCGTATCGTCGCCATTGCCACCCGAGAGCATGTCGCGCCCGTCGCCGCCGGTGATGTCGTCGGCGCCCGCGCCGCCGGAGAGCGTGTCGTTGCCGCTGCTGCCCATCAGCGTATCGTCACCGGAGCCGCCACTCACCGAATCGTCGCCATCACCGCCGATCACCGTATCGCTGCCGGCCGAGCCGAAGAGCGTGTCGTCGCCATCACCGCCCGTGACCCGGTCGTTGCCATGGCCACCCGACGCACGGTCATCGCCCTCGCCCGCGTCGATCCGGTCGTCGTCGTCGCCGCCGCTGAGGGTGTCGTTGCCGTCTCCCCCCGCGATGGTGTCGGTCCCCCGACCGCCGGACACGATGTCTTTGCCGGCGCCGCCTTCCAGCCGGTCGCCATCGTTGCCGCCGGAGAGCGCGTCGTCTCCCTCGCCGCCGGCGATCCAGTCCTGTCCCGCGTGGCCCCAGAGCGCGTCCGAACCGTCGCCCCCGGTCATCCGGTCGGCACCGCTGCCGCCGATGACGACGTCGCGGCCGGGGCCGCCGTTCAGCCAGTTGTCGCCGCGCCCGCCGTGAATTTGATCGTCCCCATGGCCGCCATCGGCGCGGTCGGCGCCGTCGCCGCCGTGGAGCGTGTCGTCCCCCTCGCCCCCGGCGAGGACGTCGTCGCCCCCGTTGCCGCGCAGCGCATCCTTGCCGTCGCCGCCCGCAAGCCGATCCGGGTCGCGCCCGCCGATCAGCCAGTCATGGCCGCGCCCGCCCGCGAGGATGCCGAGGCCCGCCCCGCCGTCGAGCGTGTCGTTTCCGTCGCCGCCGGTGAGCTTGTCGATCCCGGCGCCGCCGAAGATGCGGTCGTGTCCGTCCAGCCCGTGCAGCAGCTCATCGGCCGCCGTGCCGCGCAGCCAGTCGGGCGCCGTGGTGCCGAGGATCTTGGCGGGCGACCATGACTTCGGGATCTGGAACATCGAGGGACGACTCTCCACAGCGGCGCAACAAAAGGGACGCGCACGGGCGCGCCTGGCATGGTTAATCTCTCGTGCATGGCTGTGGCGCGTTCTTGGCGGCGGCGCGGCATGCTGGTGGTTTTCGCCACCCTGGCGCCTGCGCGGTCGCGCCGAAAGCCGCGGCGGGGCGCTGCGCCGCGGCTTTGGCCATTTAAGCAACGGTTTCTGTGGCTTATCGGCCGCAACGATGGCAAATTCGGAGGCGTGTCATTCGCCCCAGAGCACGGTGTCGGGGTGGAATTGTGACCACGCGAACCAGAACGCCTCGTGGCTGCCAAGGTCCGATCCATCGGCGTCGACTGCGCGCAGCCCGCCCGCGTCGAGCTCCAGCCGCACGTTCTCAAAGGCGATGTCCTGCCCGCTCGTGAGCGCGACGACGGCCTCGCTGCGCTGGAAGGCGACGGGTGTGCCCGACGCGGCGACGACGCCGATGATGTCCTCATGGACGGGCAGGCGCGGGTCGACATCGCCGACCGGGAAGATCGGCCCGTTCGCGTCCCGCCCGTTGCGGAAGTCGAAGTTGCGGCCGAGCGCCAGCGCCTCGATCAGCACGGTCGTTTCGGGGTGCTCGCGCTTCCACGTGCCCCAATCGGTTGTGACGACGCTGGCCTGTTCGAGTTGAACGCCCTTCTCGGCGAGCGGACCTGTAACGGCCTTGCCCAGAAACGTATCAAAGACCGAGAAGGTCTCGACGTCATACATCACCTTGTTCGACCGGATGAGCAGGCCCGAGGTGCGCAGCACGGGGCGCTCTATTCCCTCGGGCAGCCCATCGGTGAAATACGCCTGCGCGGCGCCGCAGAGCGTGCAATAGGGGATACCGAGGTGGCGGCCGCCGAGGGTGTCGTTGACCATCTCGCGCACCTCCATGATCTGGCGCGGGTAAGCGCGGTATTCGCCGTTCACCTCGACGCCGAAGACGATGTCGTCGTCCTTAAGCCACGTGGCCTCTGCGGCGCTCGTCACCTCCGGGTTGTCGGCGGCGGGGATGCAGTTGCAGCGCTCATCCGTGGTGTCATAGGGCCGGTCGTCGATCAGGACTCCGCCCCAGGAGACCAGCCGCCAGTCGATGTCGCCCTCGACGAAGATCCGCTCCCAGCCGGGCACGAGCGACGTGAAGATCGCGCGCTTCACCTCCAGGTAGTCGGGCGGCGCGGGGATGTCCCAGGCCATCAGATGGTCGGTCACGGTGCCCCATGCGTTCTGGCGGCTTAAGTCCTTGCCAAGCAGGGAAGACGCCGCGTCCGCCAGGGTTGCGTTCATCGCCGGGCCGGTGACAAAGCGCATCAGGTCGCTGATGATCCAGGCGAGGCGCGGATCGCCCGAGGCGGCGATCTCTTCGAGCGCGAGGGTCTGATCACGGCCCCAGGTCGTCTCGGTCACGCTGGTGACGAATGCCATCTCGACGGCGGTGCGCAGCGTGTCGGGCAGCGGGCCGTCGGGGATCGGTGGCGGGGACCCGAATTCCTCGATCACATAGTCGGGGAGCTGTGCTGCGGTGTCGGCGCGCAGCGCCGGTGCCATCAGCATGAGCACCGCGAGACCCGGCAGCATTAGCCGGATCGGAAGAGGGAGACGAGCGAGGGTCATGGTATGGCCTTTCCAAAGGTCGGTGCGAATGGCGTAAGTCACCCGTTACCGGGAAATCGCGCTTGCTCCCTGCTTTAGCGGACGACGCCGGAGTTTGCGGTCACGATCGTATCAACGTCAGTTGAGCGTGGGCGCCGGCGCCCCGCGTGCCCGGTTCGGCCTGGGATCCGCGGGCCCGCGCCACATTGCACCCACGACCCCTATTTTTGCTCGTAAGGTTCCGCCGATCCAGCCGCCGGAACGGCTTTTCGGAGTTCGGCGCCGCCGAACGTCATCCCCTTGCGATGGGGTGTGCCGCCTGGCGGGCGGAGCGGTTGCGCAAGAGCGCGGTGCGGGGCGGCAGGATCTGCCGCGCGCGGAGAAGGGGTTCGTTTTTGCCCGGAGTGGGTCGGTTTCTGGCCCTAAAGCGTCGGTCAGATCGGCTAGGGCTGCCTTAGGTGACCGGAGGCGTGCGATGCAGTTTGGGCTGAGCGATGAACAGGAGATGATCGTCTCCACGGTGCGCAGCTTCGTCGAGAACGAGATCTATCCCCATGAGGCGGAGGTGGAGCGGACGGGTCACGTGCCGCTCGAGCTTGGCCAGGAGATCAAGCGCAAGTGCCTCGAGCTCGGCTTCTACGCCTGCAATTTCCCGGAGGAAGTGGGCGGCGCCGGGCTCAGCCATCTCGACTTTACGCTGGTAGAGCGAGAGCTGGGCCGGGGCTCGATGGCGCTGACACACTTTTTCGGCCGCCCGCAGAATATCCTGATGGCCTGCGACGCGGACCAGCGCGACCGCTACCTCCTGCCGGCCGTCCGCGGCGAACGGATGGACGCGCTGGCCATGACAGAGCCGGACGCGGGTTCGGACGTGCGCGGCATGAAATGCTCCGCCGTGCGCCAGGGTGGCGATTGGGTCGTCAACGGCTCCAAACACTTCATCTCCGGCGCGGAGCACGCGGATTTCTTCATCGTCTTCATCGCCACCGGCGTGAACGAAACGCCGAAAGGCCCCAAGAAGCGCATCACCACCTTCCTCGTCGACCGTGGAACGCCCGGCTTCGAGGTGCGCCATGGGTACAACTCCGTCAGCCACCGGGGGTATCGCAACTACATTCTGGAGTTCGACGAGTGCCGCTTGCCCGAGGCGCAAGTGCTCGGCGCCGTCGATGGCGGGTTCGACGTGATGAACGAATGGCTCTATGCCACGCGGTTGACCGTGGCGGCGTTCTCCGTCGGACGGGCGCGGCGCTGCTTTGACATGGGGCTGGCGTATGCCGCCGAGCGCAAACAGTTTGGTCAGCCCATCGGCAAATTTCAGGGCGTGAGCTTCCAGCTCGCCGATATGATCACCGAGATCGACGCGGCAGACTGGCTCACCCTCGCCGCCGCCTGGCGCCTCGATGCGGGGCTGCCGTCGAACCGGGAGATTGCCAGCGCCAAGCTCTACGCCTCCGAGATGCTCGCACGCGTGACCGATGCTACCCTGCAGATCTATGGCGGCATGGGCCTCATGGACGACTTCCCGATCGAGCGGTTCTGGCGCGACGCGCGGGTGGAGCGGATCTGGGATGGGACGTCGGAGATCCAACGCCATATCATCAGCCGCGACCTGCTGCGCCCGCTGGGGGCCTGATGTCGGCGGACGCGCGCGCCAGCGACAGGCCACGGGGGCTCGCGCGGCTCCTGCGCCCATCCTCCATCGCCGTGATCGGTGGCGGGGCGTGGTGCGCGAATGTCATCGAGCAATGCCGCAAGATCGGTTTTTCAGGCGAGATTTGGCCGGTTCACCCGGCGCGCGCCACAATTGGTGGCATCGCGGCCTACCGCTGCATCGACGACCTGCCCGAGGCCCCTGACGCGTCGTTCATCGGGATCAATCGAGACGCGTCTATTGAGGCACTCCGCACGCTTGCCGCCCGTGGGTCCGGGGGCGCTGTGTGCTTCGCCTCCGGCTTTCGCGAGGCGCAGGCCGAGACGGGCGACGGTGCCTCCAAGCAGGCCGCTTTGCTGGAGGCGGCCGGAGGCATGACGATCCTGGGCCCCAATTGCTACGGGTTTCTGAACTATCTCGACGGGGTCGCGCTCTGGCCCGATCAGCATGGCGGACGCCGTGTGTCGGAGGGTGTGGCGATCATCAGCCAATCCTCCAACATCGCGATCAATATCACCATGCAGACGCGCGGCCTGCCCGTGGCCTATGTGGTCACCGTTGGCAATCAGGCGCAGACCAGCCTCGCGGATGTTGCCACATCTCTCCTGGCCGACCCGCGCGTGACAGCGGTGGGCCTGTATGTCGAGGGGATTGGCAATCTGCGTGCGTTTGAGGCCATGGCGGAGGCCGCGCGGGCGGCGGGCAAGCCTATCGTGGCGCTGAAGGCCGGGATCTCCAGCCAGGCCCAAACGGCGACGCTCTCGCACACGGCGTCCCTCGCAGGGAGCGACGCGGGGGCCTCTGCGCTTCTGCGCCGTCTGGGGATTGCGCGCGTCACCTCGATCCCAGCGCTGATCCAGGCCCTGACGGTGCTCCATGTTGCGGGTCCGCTGCGGTCGAACCGGCTCGCGGTGATGGCCTGCTCGGGCGGCGAGGCGAGCCTGATGGCGGATACGCTCCATGGCTCGGGCCTGGACCTGCCTGCCCTCTCGCCCGCCCAGTCCGAAGGGTTGCGTGCGGCGTTGGGGCTGCACGTTGCTCTGGCCAACCCGCTGGATTACCACACGTTTATCTGGGGAGATGAGGATGCGCTGGCGGCGACCTTCGGGGCGATGGTGTCTGGCGATGTGGCGCTGGGTATCGTCGTGATCGACTTTCCCCGCCCCGATCTATGCGACCGGGCGGCCTGGGAGATCGTGATCGCAGCCGTGGCGCGCGCGCAGGCAGCGGCGGGCCGTCCGATGGCGCTTCTTGCGAGCCTGGCCGAGGCCTTGCCGGAGGACATCGCCCTACGCCTCGTCGCACAGGGCATCGTGCCGCTTGCGGGCTTCACCGAGGCGGTGGAGGCGCTGGAGCGCGCGGCGTGGTTGGGGCAGGACTGGGCCGTCCCGCCGCCGATTTTCGCCGCGCCTGCTGTCAAACCCGGCCCCGCGCTGACCGAGGCCGAGGCCAAAACCGCGCTCGCGGCCCATGGCATGTCCATACCGATCGCGCGCCGCGCGGGATCCCCCGATGCGGCGGCCGAGGCCGCGCGCGAGATCGGCTTCCCGGTCGTCCTGAAGGGCGAAGGCGTCGCACACAAGACAGAGGCGGGCGCGGTGGTGCTCGGCCTCGGCAGCGACACCGCCGTTCGGGACGCGGCACGCAACATGGAGGCCACCAGCTTCCTCGTGGAGGAGATGGTCGTCGACGCGGTCGCGGAGCTCCTGATCGGCGCTGTGGCGGACCCCGCGCATGGCTATGTCTTGACCTTGGCCGCGGGCGGCACGGCAACGGAGCTTCTGCAGGACAGCGCGTCCGTTCTGATCCCCGCCTCCCGCACGGAGGTTGCCGCCGCCCTCGGCGGGCTTCGCCTCGCGCCGCTGCTGCGGGGCTATCGCGGGCGCCCACCGGCAGAGTGGGAAGCGATCCTCGACGCCGTCGACGCCCTGCAGGCCTACGTCATCGCGCAACAGCCCCACGAGGTGGAAGTGAACCCTCTTCTGTGCGGCCGCAAACGCGCCGTAGCCGCAGACGCCCTGATCAAACCCGGAGACACCGCATGAGTGAAACACCCGTCAGGACCGAACGCCAGGGCGCTGTCTTGGAGGTCACGCTAGACCGTCCCAAGGCGAATGCCATCGACGCGGCCACGAGCCGGATCATGGGCGATGTCTTCGCCGGATTCCGGGACGATCCCGATCTGCGGGTGGCGATCATCACCGGCGCGGGCGAGAAGTTCTTTTGCCCGGGCTGGGACCTGAAGGCCGCGGCGGAGGGCGAGGCCCCGGACAGTGATTACGGTGTCGGTGGCTTCGGTGGGTTGCAGGAGCTGCCTGGCCTCAACAAGCCCGTGATTGCAGCGGTCAACGGGATCTGCTGTGGCGGCGGGCTGGAGCTCGCGCTGTCCGCCGATATCATCCTTGCCGCCGACCACGCGCGTTTTGCCTTGCCCGAGATCCGCTCTGGCACGGTCGCCGATGCCGCCTCGATCAAGCTGCCCAAGCGGATACCCTACCACATCGCGATGGAGCTGTTGCTGACGGGGCGGTGGTTTGACGCGCCGGAGGCGGCGCAATGGGGCCTGGTGAACCACATCCACCCCGCGGATGAGCTGATGGGTGAGGCGCACAACATGGCCGACCTGCTCGCGTCCGGCCCGCCCCTCGTCTACGCCGCGATCAAGGAGATCGTGCGCGAGGCGGAAGCGATGGCGTTCCAGGACGCGCTGGACAAGATCACGTCGCGCAGTTTTCCAACCGTCGCCAGGCTCTATGCCTCGGAAGACCAGGCGGAGGGCGCGCGCGCCTTTGCCGAGAAGCGCGCGCCCGTCTGGAAAGGGCGGTAGGTCCTGGAGCTAGAGGCGCAGGCCCTGGCCGCGGCGCGCCCCGATCCGGCAACGCGCTTGGTGGTCTCGGCCTGATCCGCGTCGTGGTCCCATGGGGCGCTCTGCTTCGGTCGCGGCGAGGCATCGGGCGGGGGCACGCGATTGCTATTGCCAGCGCGAGCGTGCAGCATGGGGCTATGGAACGTCTCGTGCGCACTTGGGTGTTGGTGGCAGCGTTGGGTTTTGTGTGGATCCCGCAAGCCGCGCGCGCGATGCCGCCAGAGACCCTCGCCTCCGTGGTGTCTGTGCTGCCGGACTGGCCGGGCCAGCCGCCCCCTGGCACGCGGGGTGCCCCGGAAGGCACGGGGATCGCTGTCGCGCCGCGCCTTGTGGCAACTGCTTGGCATGTGATCGCGCAGGCCGACGGCGTGGAGCTCCGCCTCTCGGACGGTCGGATCCTGCCCGCACAGGTCGTCGCGCATGACGCGCGCACGGATATCGCTCTGGTCTCCGTGGAGACGGATCTGCGGCCCTTCGATCTTGCGCCTCCGGCATCAGCCGTGGCCGTGGGGCTGGCCGACCCCGTTTGCGCGATTGGCAATGGCTTCGGTCTGGGGCTCTCGGTCAGTTGCGGTGTCGTCTCGGCGCTCGGGGTGACGGACGCTGGGTTCAACGGGATCGAGGACTTCGTCCAGACCGACGCGGCCATCAACCCGGGGTTCTCGGGCGGTGCCCTCGTCGACCGCCGGGGCCGGCTCGTGGGTATGGTCTCGGCGATCTTCGCCTCGGACGCCGACACCAACATCGGCATCAACTTCGCGGTCTCGGCGGAGTTGCTCGCCCGCGTCGTCGGTGGGCTGGCGCAGGGGGAGCTCGTCTTTGCCGATCCGGGCTGGCGGCTGGCGGAGCCCGACCGTGCCACGCTGAGGCGAGTTGCCGCGCCGGTGGTGCACGCGGTCGCGCCAAGGGGGGCGGCGGCGGCGGCGGGGGTGCAGGCGGGCGATCTTGTTCTGGAGGTCAACGGCCGCCGCGTCCGCTCGCCGCGCGACGCCGTCGCCGCGCTCGCCTTGGTGGCGCAAGACGCGGAGGGCTACTCCATTCGGTTTGAACGCGCCGGCGACGTCCGTGTGGTCGACGTTGCATTTGCACCGGCTGCGGCCCCGGGTGCCGATCCTGGTGCGCACGCGGCTGGGACCGCTCCGCCCCCTCCGCTGGCCGATTGCCCGCATCCGGACGAGGTCTGCCGCATGCGGCAGGCCGTGTTCCCGGTGTCGGGGTTTGACCCATTGGGCAGCGCGACGCGCATCGGGCCAGACCTGCTGGTTACGAACCGGCACGTCGTCGGCGATGCGCGCGAGGTTACCGTCTTTACGCCGACGGGACCGCGCATGGCGCAGGTGCTGGCGTCGGACTACGGCGGGGACCTGGCGCTCCTGAAGGTGTCAGGCCTGCCGGAAGAGGGGGTTGTGCCCACTTTGGCGGCGTCCGGCGCGCCGCTGGCGCAGAGCGATTATTACGTGATCGGCGCGGATATCGCGCGCGAGCTTGTACGTGTGTTTATGCCCGGCGCTCTGATCGCGACGCCATCGCCGGGGGCGGCGCTGGGGCGCGTCCACGTGACGGCGCGAATGCAGCCCGGGGTGAGCGGCGGGGCGCTTGTCGATGCGACAGGGGCGCTTGTCGGCATTGCGGTGGGCGGCGGCGAGGGTCGCTTCGAGGCAATCCCGGTCGCGCAGGTGCGGCGTTTGCTCGAGGGGCAGGGGGCCGATAACGCAGAGGTGGTGACACACGCGCTGGGCACGGCCTACGCCGCATGTGCCGGAGCTATGGAGCTTGGCGTACCTGATGCAACGGCGGCCGCGGAGCTCGCCGAGGTCTGCCGCGCCGCCGACAACCATGGTCAGCTCCTAGAGGCCGGCCGGCTCCTGGCACAGGGGCGCGCTCTGGCGGAGGCTGCGGAGCTCCATGG
>JBCCYI010000076.1:0-18367 GCA_039189975.1 Pseudomonadota bacterium | reverse complement strand
CTTGCGGGAGGGCCGGCTGCATGCGGATGGCGCGCCCGCCGAGGTGATGACGGATACAACGCTCTCCGACGTCTACGGCTGCCGCCTGCGCGTGGGCGTGGCACCGGAGGGGACGCAGCCCTATGTCCTGCCGCATTGCGCGGCGTTGGCCTGATCCGGGAAGGCGCCGCTCGTCGCCCGTTTCTCCTCGACGGGAGGCCGGGCGCGAAAGGCACGCCGATGCAGCCGAGAGCGTGGCAAAGCCCGCGCCGCGTGCTCCAAGCACTGCACAGTCCGCCCTTGGGGCGCGGTCCACGAGGCTCCTAGGGCTTGGGGCAGGACAGGGCTTGTCGCGGCCGCATGCAATCTGCTGACGGTTGATTGTTCAGTTGACACGGTCGTTGCGTCCAGCGCACGCATCGTGCCTCGCTGACGGGTGTCGAACCGTCCTGGAACGTCCACCCCATCACCGTCGCAACTCGACCGACGCAATGGACAGGACAGCTGCCACTGGCTGGCTGCTGGCATACGTCTGACACTGCATCGAGGGCGCCCAAAACGTCATGTGCAGACGCGATGGGGAGGTCTGGGCCACCTGGGCCACGCACCATTTGCTGAAGAAACATGCCTTCGTGTTCGGCTTGCCCGCACTGCTCCTTCTCTCAAGCGAGCCGGCGCGGCGAAGAGCGCGTCAGGATCCGTCCGGTGCAACAACCACAATCGGGCCGCTTCCGCGGATCAATCCGGCGCAGACCGACTTCTCCTCAAACCCGGCGCCGAGGCGGCACGCCCCCACCACGAACTCGTAGCGCTCGACAGCGTCGCATGGGGCGTTCGGCGTCTCGAACGTCGCTTCGGCACGTGCGCCGGGCGCCACGCTCATGAACCATGCGCCCTTGCTCCGGCCGACCTTCTCCTCACCGATATAGTTGTAGAAGAAGCCGCTTATCTCTGTCAGCGGGCTATCGGACTGGTTCTCCAGAGACACCGTGATCTGGCAATAGTACTCGCGCAGGCCGAAGCCCTCGATCTCCAGTAGATACTGGGCGCTGGACGGACCTCCGGCGATCATCACCGACGCAGCCAGAGCGATAGTACGCATGCCGATCCTCCTTCTGTCTTCGGTGTGTTCAAGCTCCGCGGGGCACCACGCTCGCAGAGGCGAACCGCCCTGGAACCACCACAGCCATCTAAACGGTGGCCCTGCGGGTCTTCTGTGTCAACACTCGGGAGCCCCGTGCAGAACAACCTCCTGGCGCAGCGCATCAAGCGGCATGGGCGCCCCCAACGCCTCACTGGCATCGTACCATAAAAGCGCCTGGCACGTATCGCGTTCTACCCCATGCAGACCGCGGGCATGCAAGAGCCCCAGAGCGGCTGCGGCAAGGCTGTCGCCCTGATCCGCCGCGAGGCCAAGCCATGTCAGCCCCTCTTCCCGGACAGAGGCATTTCCACTTGTGATCAAGAGCATGCCGTAGCGGTGCTGTGCCTCCACCAGACCGGCGCGCGCGGCACGGCGGTAGTGCAGGCCCGCACGTCTTGGATCTGGCGCGACGCCCTCGCCAAAGTCGAAAATCGTCGCCAGGCGTAGTGCAGCGTCGACATGGCCACGCTCGGATGCGCGCTCCAGCCATATGATCCCCTCCCAGCGGGCGATCTTGGAATCGCGACACGGGCCATCGATGAGGAAGGTGCCGACCATCGCCTGAGCCTCCGCACTCCCTGCCTCGGCGGCCTGCTCTGCGTGGGCCGGCAGATCCATACAAGCCGGGTTCGCGCCCGTGGCTGAAGGTGTCGCGCCCGCCGCGCCACTCAGGGAGATAAGAGCTGTAGCGGTCAGGGCCATAAGCCGGTTGGCAAGCATGGAGGGTCCCATTCTCTTGGGGTAGGGTTGGGTCATGGGGTCGGGCTCGGTGGCGTCAGGGGAAAGGGTCATGCCCGGAGGCCCACTCCTCTAGGCTGTCGAGGGACGGCCAGACACGTTGGCGCACGCAATGGGCCCAGCGCGCTAGGGCGGAGCGGCTCACGCCGTAAGCACTCCCGCCAATCCATGGCGCCACATATTGCGTTGCCGATTGAGACCAGCGCGCCAGTGCGGACACCGTGCCTAGACACCCGCCACTTCGGCAGGGCTCCGCGTGCCCGAAGGGTGGGACTGTGTCCCGTCCGCGGGCAATGCGCGCGCCGCGAGCACATCAAGTGCCGAGAGAAACCCGCGCACATCATTGCCCTCGCAGAGCAGTCCAGCATGCGCCGCCGCATCTGCCGTCCGGCCGCGCTCCACAGCGCGCAAGCTCGCCATAAACGCCCTCTCGTGCGGCGTGACGTAGCGCGCGCAGACAGCACAATCGGGATTGTTGAACCGGAAGGTCGAGTACCGCGTGCGACGCATCGCCTGAACCGCGGCCAGGACCGCCACCGCAACCTCCGGACCATGTGCATCGTCGAAGTCCTGCAGCGCCGCAGCGATCGCGGCGATCCAGCCGTGCCGTTCCGGGCAGGCGAAGGTGTTGAAGTAGTGGCGCGCAATCGTCAGCACGCCCTCTTCAGCCTCGGAGTACCCAAGCTCTTGGCGCAAAATGCCGCGATTGACGCCGCAGCTTTCGGGGGGTGGGGTCATCGGTCTTTCTCCAGCGAGCGATGTCGGACGGCGGACGACAGATGCGTGCCATCGCAGGGCAGCGGTGCAGAAAGGGCCATCGGTGCTCCGTCGCTCTTGTCCGAAGACCTCTGCCGCACCGGCAAATTCCCTTGGGGTTGGTCCGTTCGAACGGTGAGGTGTGAAAACGCCGGGCAGACCGCGTGGTCGGGCTAGGGCAGCCGCAATCTTGACTGAATCAATCAGGAATGCAAGCGGTGATTTCGCATTGCCCTCAGCTTTCGGACGGCGCGCCCTGCGCACATCCCACAGGTCCACATGCGGCTCCCGCGAATGACGCGATGACGCAATCTCCAGACGCGCAATTGCGCGCGCATGCCAGGCTGCCCCGTCGCTTCGAGAGGACGTCGAAAAGCGCAGCTCAGCCCCGGCATGGCGCCATACCGGACCGCGATGGTACGTTGATGCGCGCAGGCGTGCGGCCAGCTCAGGTGCCGGAACCCGATGCGCTCTGCGGCGTCCGCGCACGCCCGGCGACCAGTGTTCCGATGACCTCCCACGCGCGCACAATGTGGAACCCTGCCCATCCGGCCACCCCGATGAACTTTGCACTGTCCTCGAGCATCTTTTGCCAATCGCTCTGATCCGAGACGGCAAGATCCAGACCAAGACTGATTCCCAGCGCCGCGAGACCCAGACCGAGCAGAGTGGCGTCTTTCCGGAGAATGTCGCGCGCGAAAACGCACAGATAGGCCAGGCCCGCCAGCGCATATGTTCCCAAAATCATGCTCTGGGACAGCCCAAACCTGGGCAGAATGCGCTCGTGCAGCAGCAACAGGTCGTCCAGTCCCAGCCACGCGGAGAACATGGCAGCTGACGCCATGAAGGCGATCTGGCGCATCTCCTGCCCGGCGCCCGACGATGCGGCCGCTGCACAGGCGCATGCTGTCGCGGCCGTCCACCAGTAGAGAATTCCGATGTTCGAGATCACGCCGAAGTAAGCACTGCAACATTCCGGCGCGCTCTGAGCGGCCACAATCGGGTCCGGAAACGCCCAGCGTGCGTCAATCCAGGGCTGCGCAAAGAGCAGAGCCAGAATGAGGCAGGGCGGACCAAAGATGATGACCGCTTTGCGAGCCAGGGGGCGCTCTATCATGCGACGTCACACGCTGGCACGGCGCGTGCCGCGCCGGACAGACCGGAGGGCATTCGGCGCGCCCTGGCCCAGAATGACGAGGCTTGGCAGCGGGTCGGACCAGCAGAAAGTCACTTGTGCTCGCGTGGTCACCGCGAGGCGCAGGGCCCGCGCAACCCGCAGCGCAAAGCCCAGTCTTCCTGTCTCACCGTGACGCAATGCGGAGGCTGCTCCACGCAAGGCACCCTTCGTCCAGACATAGCGGACGCCGGACCGGCCAATCACAAGCCGGTCCGCGACAGGATGCCCAGCTGCGAGATCCAGCGCCAGACTGTCCAGTCCCATGCCACAATGATCCGTGATCGCGTGGTTGCCGCCGATGCGCGCGTTGATCTCCAGGAAGCTCAAGGCACCTGTGTGGCGGTCCTGCAGCACCTGGATGCATCCAACCCCGTGATAGTCGAGGATCTCGAGCAGGGCATCTGCCATCTCGCGCAGGCGAGGCTCGACCGGGATGGTCACTCCGTCCGTTGCAAGCCCGGTGCCATCCCGCAGATCCGTGGCGCCGATCCGGGCGGCCAGATACCGGATCGGGCGCCCATTCTTTGCGGCGAAATAAAGGTTCACGCGCGGACCGTCGACATAGGTCTGAACGATCAGCGCGCTGTGCGGCGCCGGCCATGCGGGAAAGGCCGCCGCGAACTCTGCCGCGTCCCGGCAGATGAGCACCTTCTGCGCGCCGAGCCAGATCGTACTGTCGACCGGCTTCACCACCAGCGGAAACCCGATCTGGGCCTGCGCGCTGTGCAATTCGTCGAGGCTGTACACCGTTGCGTTCCGTGCGCAGGGCAGCCCGGCTTCCGTCACAATATCGAGCAACGCGCTCTTGTCGGCACAGATCTCCGCAGCCGTCCGATTGGGCATGATATAGAGCCTGTCATCCGGCAGGCGGTGCCGGTTGGCGAAGAAGCCGCGCACATAGTGCTCTTGAAGCGGAAAGACGATCTCGATGTCAGGCCGCTCGGCAAGAAACGCGGCAAGGGCATCATATTGCAGTGCCGGATCGGTGCTGCCCGGATCGTCCCAGATGCCTGTCACGGCGCGGGAGGCATGCGCGGCGCCGGACCCATTGTCCCGACTGACCCAGATCTGATGCCCCCGCGCCCGCAGACTGCGCGCGACGGTGAGCGCGGGGCGGTAGTTGCCCAGACGCAGCACAGTGGGGGAGGAGGCGCGCGACGTCATGCAGAGCACCGGTCCGACGCGGCCCACCCGGCAACTCCTGCTCCGGCAAATGCGGAGGCCCGCCTTGGACCCGGTCCGGACACCCGACCCAGCGCATGGGTCGGCACAGTCGCTCGGACAAGTGGACACGGGGCAGTCAGGGGGTCGGTGGCGCGAAGCAATGCGCAGATTCCGCCCACACGGACTTCGACCTGGGAGAAAAGTGCCCGAGAAGGCCGCGCGGATGGACGCATGGCCCGCCGGACGGTCGGCGACTTCAGCGTGGCGCCTGATGCCCATTCGTCAACGAATTCCACGACCTGTCCACCTGCACTCGTTCTCGCTCGCCGACGCAGGGCCCGTCGGCACTACCGCCCTAACACCGCAGGAGATAACCCCGGATTAAGGCAGAAGAATGCCGTGCCGGGGCAGCATAGCGGGCGCCGCGACGACACCGATCCGCGCACCAGAAGGCGTTTTGCGCGTGCACGCGCGGCGCATCAGCCATGCGAGACCCATTGCACGCGCATCGAACGCAGGACGAGACAGGCAGCCGCTTCAGGCCACCGTGCCGAGGACAAACGCCAGGTCACGCGGCAAAGAGCACCGCGTCCGTCGCCGCGCGTTACGCGGCCAAATCCCGCATGACGGCAATCAAGTCCGACTTTCCCTCAAAGCCGATACCCGGCAAGTCGGGCATAACAATGTGGCCGTCCTCCACCTGCACTGCATCGGGAAACCCGCCGTAGGGCTGAAACAGATCGGGATAGCTTTCGTTGCCGCCCAGACCCAGCCCGGCCGCGATGTTCAAGGACATCTGGTGCCCCCCATGCGGAATACACCGCGAGGGCGACCAGCCGTACGCGCGCAACACATCCAAGGTCCGCAGGTACTCTACCAGTCCATAGGACAGCGCGCAGTCAAACTGGAGCCAGTCCCGATCCGGCCGCATCCCACCATAGCGCAGCAGATTGCGCGCATCGTGATGGGAAAAGAGGTTCTCCCCCGTGGCCATCGGACCCGGGTAGACCGCGGTCATGGCGGCCTGAAGCTGATAGTCCAGCGGATCACCGATCTCTTCGAACCAGAAAAGCGGATAGGCGCGCAGCATCTTGGCATAGGCGATGGCGGTCTCCAGATCGAAGCGCCCGTTTGCGTCGACCGCAAGTTGTGCCGCGTCGCCGATCTCGGTCAGCACGGCCTCGATCCGCCGCTTGTCCTCTTCGATCGACGCTCCCCCGATCTTCATCTTGACGACGGTATACCCCCGCTCGACATAGCTGCGCATCTCCGCGCGCAACGCCCCATCGTCCTTACCGGGGTAGTAATACCCCCCCGCCGCATAGACAAAGACCCTCGGGTTCGCCGCGATCCCCTCGCGCGCTGCCAGCAGGCGAAAAAGCGGCATGTCCGCGATCTTGGCCACCGCGTCCCACACGGCCATGTCGATCGTACCAACAGCGACCGAGCGCTCCCCATGCCCGCCCGGCTTTTCGTTTTGCATCATCGCCGCCCAGACCGCAGCCGGATCAAGGTTGCGGCCGTCACCAGTGAGCAGCGTCGCCGGATCCGCCTCCAGAATACGGTCCCGAAAACGCTCGCGGATCAGGCCGCCCTGGCCGTAGCGCCCGTTGGAATTAAAGCCGTAGCCGACCACACGCCGACCGTTGCGTTCAACATCGGTCACAACAGCCACGAGGCTCGCCGTCATCTTCGAAAAATCGATGTAGGCGTTACGGATGGGCGAAGAGATCGGTTTGGTCACCTCGCAGATATCAACAATTCGCATACACGGCCCCCTCCTGTGGATCTGGTGTCACCATATGCCGGTCTGACCGGAGGGTGAATCGCAGAACGTCGCCCACTTTCGCGGAGGCCGATGTGCGATCCGCCGCAAGACGCCGCGCGCGTCTGCGCCCGCGCGTCGCGGCTCTTTTCGCCTGTTTGCGGCGCGAAAAAGCGATCAGACTGCGCTGCATCGCGCGCCCCGTTCTCGCGCGCACAGAAAGGCAAGACATGGCAGACAAGATCGTAATCTCCGAGTTCCTTGACGAGGCGGCCCTCGCCGCCTTCGGCGCAGGCGAACGGGTCCTGTACGACCCCGGCCTTGTCGATGACCCTAATGCTCTCCGCAGCGCAGTCTTGGATGCCGATGCGCTCATCGTGCGCAACCGGACGCGGGTCGACCCGTCCCTGCTCGCCGCGGCTCCTGCTCTGCGCGTCGTGGGGCGCCTGGGCGTCGGGCTCGAAAACATCGACCTTGCAGCATGTGCGCAGCGCGGGATCACGGTGTGGCCCGCCACCGGCGCAAACACGCAATCGGTCGTGGAATACGTGATCGGAGCGATGCTGGCGCTGCGGCGGGGCGTCTTTGCCGCGACAGCCGAGGTCGCGTCGGGTGCGTGGCCCCGCGCCGCGCTTGGGCAGGGCGGCGAAGTCTCGGGCCTCACGCTCGGCCTTGTGGGCTACGGCGCGATTGCCCGGGCCGTCGCCGATGTGGCACGGGCCCTCGGCATGACGATCGTCGCCCATGACCCGTATCTGAGCAAGACGGACCCGGCGTGGTCGGGGGCCCGGTCGGAGACCTTTGAGCGCCTGCTGTCAGTCGCAGACGTCCTCTCGCTGCATGTGCCACTGACGGACAGCACGGCGGGCCTGCTCGGGCCTGACGCGCTTTTGCAGATGAAGCCCGGCGCATTGCTGATCAACACCGCACGCGGTGGCATCGTCGACGCGCCCGCCCTCGTCGATGCCCTGATCACAGGGCATTTGGGCGGAGCGGCACTGGACGTCTTCGAGACCGAGCCGCTCTCCGGCCCGGCGGCGGCGCGCTTCTCCGCCTGTCCGAACCTGATCCTGACACCGCATATCGCAGGGGTCACACGGGAGGCGAATGCCCGGGTCAGCCAAATGACCGTAGAAAACGTCTGCGCCGCTCTGCGCAAGGCGCGGAGCGCAAACCGGGAGGAGTAGCGCCAGAACATGGCTTGCGCTCACCGGCCGGAAAGATGCAAGCTGTTCGCACGAACGCTGGACCAACAAACAGCGAGAAAACAAGAAGATCACGTCTCATGTGGGAGGAGAAAACAATGAGAATGAGAACAGCCCTTTTGGCTTTGGCCCTGGCTGCAACGGCCGGCGCCGCGGCGGCCGAGGATTTCCCCAAAGGCAGCGTTGACTACATCATCCCCTTCGGACCAGGCGGAGAATCCGACATCACGGCGCGCTTCCAGCAGCCTTTCTTCGAGAAGCTCTTCGGCGAGCAGATGGTGGTCAACTATCAGCCCGGTGGCGGCGGCGCGGTGGGCTGGTCGCAGCTCAACAACATGGCTGGCGACGGCTCCGTCATTATGGGCATCAACCTGCCGCACATCATCATCAAGCCCCAACAGGGCGACGTCGGGTTTCAGACGGACGATCTCGCGGCCGTCTACATGTTTCACTACACGCCCGACGCGATCGTCGTGACGGCCGACAGCCCGTACATGACGCTCCAGGACCTTGTCGACGATGCCAAGGCAAACCCCAAGCAGGTGATTTTCTCAGGATCGGGCAAGGGCACGGCCAACCACCTTGCCCAGGTGCAGTTCGACGCGATGTCGGGCATCGAAAGCACCTATGTGTCCTTTAAGGGCACCGGCGCCTCCGTCACCGCCCTTTTGGGCAAGCAGGTGAAGGCCGCGTGGGGCTACACCACCGTTGGCGCCGCGCAGGGTGACAAGGTCCGGATGCTCGCCGTCGCGATGGAAGAGCGTCACCCCGCCTTCCCCGACGTGCCGACGTTCCGCGAGCTGGGCTTCGACATGGTTTCTGGCGCGTATCGCGGTATCGCTGTGCCCAACACGGCCTCCGAGGACGTGCGCCAGCAGGTCTCCGATGCGATCGCGGCGATCAACGCCGACGCCGCGTTCCAGCAACAGATGCTCGATGGCGGCTTCGCGCTGGTCGATGTCGGCTACGGCGCGGATATGGACGCCTTCATCGCCGATAAGGCCGATGGCTATCTGAGCGCTGCACGCACCGCTGGGATCATCGACTAAGCCCATCGGGAGGCGCCTATGGGCGCCTCCCGATGCACCACCGCAACGGCCTCCCATCGCCCGCCCACCCCGTCCGGTCCGGTGCCACCCCGGCGCGGACCGGCAAAGGCGGACACAGCGGTGCGAGACGCGCGTGTGCGGTGATGCCCATTGCCCCGCTCCCCCCTGCCCCCGGAGGTCCGGATGCTAGAGTTCGTTGCCGGTGCGCTGTCGCCGCTCAATCTCGTGCTCGCCCTGATCGGCGTTGCCGCAGGAACGATCATCGGCTCCATTCCGGGGCTCACCGCGACCATGGCCGTCGCCGTATTGGTACCGCTGACGTTCACGATGTCGCCCGACAGTGCGCTCATCCTGATGGGAGCGATCTACACCGGGGCAATCTACGGCGGCGCCTATGCAGCGATCCTGCTGAACACGCCGGGGACACCTTCGGCCATCGCGACCACCTTTGACGGCTATCCCATGGCCAAGCGCGGGGATGGCGACCTCGCGGTGTCGGTGGCCTGTCTGTCGTCGGTCATAGGCGGGCTCGTCGGGGCGCTGGCGCTGCTCCTGCTGGCACCGCCCCTGGCCGAAGCGGCTCTGGCCTTTGGCCCGGTCGAGTACTTCTGGTTGGCGGTCTTCGGCCTGTCATTGATCGCGGCCCTGTCGACCGGGGACTTTCTGAAAGGTGTCATCGGCGCCTGTTTCGGCCTTCTGCTCGCGATGATCGGGATTTCCGAGACGAGTGCCGAAGTCCGCTTCACCTTTGGATCCAATACCCTGCTTGGCGGGGTCGAGACCGTGTCCGCCCTTATTGGCCTCTATTGCATCCCCGTCCTGATCGACCTCGTCGCGACGCCCGACCGGCACCTCAAGGCGCCTGACCAAACCCGTGGCTTTCGCCTGCCGGAAGCCCTGACGCTGCTTCTCAAAAACAAGGTCAACGTGTTGCGCAGTTCTGTCGTCGGCACGATGGTCGGCGCGCTGCCAGGAGCCGGCGGCTCGATCGCGGGGCTTGTCGCCTACTCCGAAGCGCGCCGCACCAGCAAAGACGAGACCCCTTACGGCGAGGGTAACCCGGGCGGGATCGTCGCAACGGAATCCGCCAACAATGCCACCGTCGGCGGTGGCTTTATTCCCACGCTCGTGCTCGGCATCCCCGGGACGCCGCCGGATGCGGTGATCCTTGGCGCGCTCCTCGTGCAAGGGGTTCGGACCGGCCCCAGCCTCTTCTCGGATGGCGCGAGCATCGTCTATACGTTCATCTTTGGCCTGCTCCTGGCGACGGTGCTGATGTTGCCCGTTGGCCTCCTGATCGGACGCTTCGCCTATGGCGCCATCGTGCGGGCGCCCAAGGCGGCGCTGGTGCCCGCCGTGGCCTTCATGACGGTGATTGGCACTTTCGCAATCCGCAACAGCGTGTCGGACATCGCCATCATGATTGGCCTCGGCGTGATCGGATGGCTCGCCAGCAAACGGGGCTTTGCCGTCTCGCCCATTGTGCTGGGGCTGATCCTGGGCCGTATTGCGGAGCAGGGCTTCGTCCAGAGCTGGACCATCGGGGACGCGATCGGGGACCTTTGGGGACAGTTCTTCGGCCGCCCGCTCTCCATCGCAATCATCGCGCTCACGCTGCTGACGTTCTTTTACCCGTTCTGGCCACGCATCAAACGCCTTGCCTCCCGGTCCGCACGCCCGCCGGAGGCCGCGCACGCTCCTTCGCGGCCCGGCGCTGTCACGCGGGACCTGATCGCGCTGCTGATTGCTGGCGGCATCGCGCTCTTGGCCTTGCAGCAAGCGGCGGACCTCAACCCGGAGGCGGCTGTCTTCCCGCGCACCATCGCGATGGCAATGGCTGTCCTGGTTCTCCTGGCCCTTGTGCGGCTCCTTGTGACCCGGCGTGTCACGGAAGACCCGGTCGAGGGCGCATGGATCCGGATGGCCGCCCTCCCGCTCGCAATGTTTGCGGCGGTGCTCCTCTTCCCGGTGCTCGGGTTTGGTGTGACGGCCGTCTTGCTGGGTGTGGTTCTGACCTTCGTTGCACAGCACGACACATTTACGGTCAAGGGATGGGGGATCTTGCTGTCCTGCGTGTCCGGGCTGATCGTCGCCTGCACCTTTCTCTTCAGCCAAGTGCTCTCGGTCCCGCTGCCGTAGCCGCCGGGGCGATCCCTTCGTCTGGGCGACGCGACAGCCCCGTGACGGCAAGAACGGCCCCGCAAAATCGTGCGGCCAACGCGCGAGGGTGTCAGTTTGGCAACATCGCATGTGTCTGAGCCAGCCGGTCTGGGGCAACGGCCCCGTCGGCTCGACACGCCGCGGAAATGATATATCTACGATGCGTCAAGCAAAGCCATTGCGCACAGCCAGACCTTAGATTGCTCACTGCTCCAATGGGTCCCGCATGGCTTACCACAACGCTGATCCCGCCCTCATGGCCTTTGTGGACAATCGCGAGCGCCTAATTGCAGTCGCCTGCAAGATCGTGGAAAGCCCTGCTATTGCAGAGGAAATCGTCCAGGAAAGCTGGCTGCGCTGGGACGCCAAGCAGTACCCGACAACAGATGCTGTCCCCGTCTTGCACCGCATTGTGCGCAACTTGGCCTACGACATATTGCGGCGCCAGCGTCGCGAACGGGACGTCGTCGCCTGGCAGGCGCACACACCCGGCGCCGCTCTGGACAGCGAACATATCGTTGTCGCGCGCGACGATCTGCGGCGCGCCGTAGCGGCATTGCGCCGCCTCCCTCGACGCACAGTCAAAGCACTCCAGCTGCGGTCCGTCTCCGGCCTGTCATACACAGAAGTGGGCAGACGGATGGGCCTGTCGAAGTCGCGGGCCTACGAACTGGTCGAGGATGCCCTCGTCGAGCTATCCCTCGCCCTGGACGACAAAATCTAACCGGAAAAATTTATTCGGACGATCGCGATCCTCGTTCGTTATACCTCCGATACTGGTCTAATCGGCGCAACGATATGGCGAGCGAAGAAGACGCTGAGCTTGCACGGCAGGCCGCGCGTGTATTCCTGAGGCTGCAGGACAGCCCGGACAGCCTCGAGGCCCAGCGCGCCCGCGATGCGTTTGTGGCGCGCGGTGCGGCTGAGGCGCGGGCCTACGAGCGCGTGGCAACTGCCTGGACGGCCACCCAAAAGAAACCGCCTTCCCGCGGCGGCGGTGCTGCGGTCGTGCTGCTGCTGGCCATCGGCCTCGGGCTCTTTGCCGGGTACGAGCCGCTGCGGCTGCACCTGCTGGCGGATGCAACGACCGGGACCACACCCGAACGCCTGTCGCTGGCCTCTGGCGATATAGCCTATCTCGATGCTGCAACCGCAGTTTCGGACGCCACATCCGATGACGTGCGCCGGGTCGAACTGCTTTCCGGTTCAGCCTATTTTGACGTTACTCATCTCGATCGCCCCTTCGTGGTGTCCTCGGGCGGCCTCGAGGTCGAAGTGCTCGGCACGGAGTTCGAAGTGATGACACTCGCCGGGGCGACAATCGTCTCCGTCGCCGAAGGCCGTGTCGAGGTTCGCGCTGACGGCATGTCATGGCGCCTCAGCGCGGGCCAGTCCCTGCGGGTGCCTGGCGACGCCCGCCCCGAGGTCCTCTCCATCCCCGTCGAGACGATCGCGGTTTGGCGACAAGACCGTTGGGCCACGGACGGCGCGTCTGTCGCCGACGTGGCCGCCATGATCGACCGTCGCTTGGACGCGCGTGTCGTGATCCCCAGCCGAGCGCTGCGGCGCAGTGAGATCGCAGGCGGCTTTGACTTGTCCAATCCGCTGCAGGCGCTGCGCACCCTTGCGGCGGCCCAGAACGCCCGGGTCGTCGCGGCGCTGCCGGGCGTACTTTTCCTTGTCCCGAACCGCTGAGCAAAAAAAGTTCCGGACGTTTTGGCCCGCCCATCGTTGAGCAAGCAAAGGCCGCAAAAGCGGTTCTGCGCACAACAGGACTTTCTGGATGCCCTCAATGATGTTGAACACCACAGCGCTGGCGACCCTTTCCGGCGTGCTGGCCCTTGTCACACTGCCCGCGCTCGCTCAGCAGACCAGCCCCGTGGACCTGGAGGCGCAGCCCTTGACGCGTGCGCTGGCGCAACTGAGCAGCGACGCAGATATCGAGATCGTCGCCGCCTCCGAGCTCATCGCCGGGCAATCGAGCCAAGCCGTGAGCGGCACCATGTCTCCCTTCCAGGCGCTGCAACGCGTTCTGGCCGGAACGGGCCTCTCGGCGCGTGCCGTCGCCGAAAACAGCTATGTCGTCACGCGGGACCTGGTCGCCCAAGCGGCCGAGTCGCCCGTCGACCTCGGCACGCTCGTTCTGACCGGGGAGAATGTGGAACGCGACGTCTTCAGCACGAGCTCTTCGGTTCGCGCCTACAGCGGTGAAGAACTGGAGCAGAACGTCCAGATTTCCAACTTCGAAGCGGCCATCGACAACGCCGCCAACGTGACCACCCTGGGCGTCAGCAACAACACGCCGGTCATTCGCGGCCAGCTCTCAGGGGGCCCGGTCGGCGGCGCTGGAGCGACCATCACCGGCCAGTTGCCCCGGGCGACGCTTTCGGTCGACGGACGCGCCCTATCCTTCAATGAACTGGCCTACGCACCGACCTCTATCTGGGACGTCGAGGCCATTGAGGTCTTTCGAGGTCCACAGACCACCTCTCAGGGAGCCAACAGCATCGCGGGTGCGTTCAACATCCGCACGCGGGATCCCGTTTTCTTTCCCGAAGCCGCAGCGCGCGTTGAGGTGGGCGGGTTCGATCGCCGTGCCGCGTCCGTAATGCTCAACACGCCCCTGTCCGAGGATCTGGCCGCGCGTTTCACCTTCGACTATCAGGCGGAAGAGGGGTTTATCAATTTCCCGGCCGGGATCGAAGACGATTCCGAGGCACGCGAACTCGAGCAGCTCACCGCCCGCCTGAAGTTTCTCTACGAGCCTTCCGATCTGCCGGGGCTCAGCACCAAGCTGACCTTTTCCTACACCGACTTCAGCCGGCCCCAGACGCAGAATGTCGTTGAGCCGTTCGAGGATCTCGAGTCCAACAACACCAACGGCTTTCCCTCCGCCTTCACGGGGGAGACCTTGGCGGCCATTCATGACATCGAATATGATTTCGGAGGTGGATGGCGCCTGCGCAACCAACTCCAGTTCAGCACATCGGACATCGCCCGCGTAACAGGCAATCCGGCCGAGGAGGATTTCGAGTTTAATTCCCAGGAATGGGCGAATGAACTTGTGCTCGATTATGCGCCAGAAGGCAGCTCGATTTCCGGTTTCGTCGGTCTCTACGTCCGCAACACGTTTGAAGATACGGCCGACGATTCCAACATCTTCTTCGAAGACGAAAAGGATGGCTTTGGCGCCTTCGGCGAAGCGACTTACCTCTTCGGCAACGGCTTCGATCTCACGGCGGGTCTGCGCTACCAGGAGAATAGTCAGGACCGAAGTGTCGAGGCGACATTCCCTCCACTCGAATTGGACTTCGACGAAACCTACTCCGCCTGGCTGCCACGACTGACCGTGGGCTACGAGCCAAACGACGATATACGCTTGAGTTTCCAAGTGTCGCGCGGGTTCAATCCCGGGGGCGTTGGGGGATCCCTCCTTGGGATCCTCGGCATCGTTCCGATCGCAAACCCCTTCTTTGAGTTCGACGAAGAGACCGTTACCAATTACGAATTGGCGATGCGCGGGCGCTTCCTGGACGATAGGCTCTTCATCGCCGCCAACCTCTTTTACAGCGACTATCAGGACTACCAGTTCTTCATTCCGACCGTTCTGCCCGGCGGCTTTGTCGACGGGATTATCAGTAATGCCGAAGGCGTCGAAACGTACGGGCTTGAGATCGAGGCCCAGTATCAGGCGACAGAACGGCTTTTGCTGAATGGCGGGCTGGGTCTGTTGCACACGGAAGTGACAGAGTTCGAGACTGCCGCAGTCGATGTCGTGGGAAATGAGCTCCCTTTCGCACCTGATCTGACGTTTACCCTTGGCGCGGATTACAGCGTAACGGACCGGCTGGATATTGGCGGGCAGCTGCGCTATTCGGCCGGATATTACTCCGACATCGAAAACACGGCGGCGCTCGAAGTCGATGCCTTCACCATAGTCGATCTGCGGGCCACTTACGAGGTCACGGAAGGCGCGGAGCTTTATGCCTATGTCAACAACGTCTTTGACGAGGTGACCCCGGTGTCCATCGCCGGGTCTGGGGCAAGCAGGTTTGCCGTGACCACGCGGCCGCAACAGGTTGGCATTGGTCTACGCGCGACATGGTAAAAGGAGGCGGGCATCATGGCCCTGCAGGACCCCATGACCGGCACACATGACACCCCCCCGCAGGCGTGGCGCACTCGTGCGGACAGGATCGCTCACCACCCTGCGATGCGGTGGGGGCTGGCGGGGCCCGCTGCGGCGATCCTCTCGGTCATGGTGATGATGGGCATGGGACATTGGTGGCCGCGCGGGGCCGCGGGGGTCGACAATCTGGCGATGCCGGTAATCCTGTTTCCGCTGATATGGGCCGCGCTGTTCTTTTACGCGATCCTCGAAGAGCGGATGCTGCGCGGCGTCATCGTCTTCGCTGCTCTGCTCATCTTTCATATCGGTTTTCTCGCGATCAACCTCGGATAGGGCCAGCTGATGAGTTTCCTCTCGCAAGCCAAAACAAAGCGTCTTCTCTCTGTCCATGGCTGGTCCGGCACGGTGCTGGGCCTTTTGCTTTATGTCTGCATATTCACGGGAGCGATTGTCGTCTTTGCCGACGAGATTGCGGTCTGGTCGCAAGGGACGACGGTCAGCGAGGAGGGGCTGCCCTCCCAGGTCGATCGCCATTTCCGTGCCGCCGCGCGCACGGTCGACCCGACCCACTACGAAGAAGTGCAGATCTTTCGGACGGGCACTGGCGCGTTGGCCTATCGGTTCCATTCCCATGGCACCGATGCGGAGGGCGGACTCGTCGAGCAAGGCGTGCACATGGAGGTGGACGCCCAGACGGGAGAGGTCTTCAAGCGGCACGAGGGGGACGTGCGCACCTTTCCCCACACGCCAAGTCGCGCGCTACGTGACTTCTGGGTGAACGTGCATGTGCAGCTCCACCTGCCCAATCCTCTCGGGCTGGCTCTGGTGGGCGTACTGGGGCTTGCGATGATGGCCGCAGCGATCTCCGGCATTTTCATTCATGGCCACATCTTTCGAGACGCCTTCGTCGCCACGCGCGACCGGGCGCGCCTTGTGGGAGCGCGGGACCTGCACGTGCTCGCCGGAAGCTGGGGCTTGCCCTTCGCGATCATCCTAGCCTTCACCGGCGCTTTCTTTGGCTTCGCCCTGTCGTTGGGTGTGCCGGTCATGGCGTTGTCCGTCTTCGGCGGAGACCAAGCGGCTCTCGTCGAGACCCTGATTGGAGTGCCCGCCTCGCCAGATCTGACAGCAGCCTCCCTTGCCAGCCTCGACTACATTCTCGCGGATGCGCGCAACCGCGCGGGCGGCGATGTGCTCTCCGTTCTGATCCAACACTACGGGACAGCTGGCGCGCAGGTGCGCGTGTTCGTCGGCCCGGCCCAGGGCGCGCTGAGCGGAACGGTGCTCGAATTCGCTGGCGTCACACGCGCCTTTGAAGGCGTTAGGCCGTTCTTCGGGACGGAGCCCTCGGCCGGTGCGAGCCTGTTTGCGCTGATGCGGCCGTTGCATTTTGGGGATTTCGCCGGGTTCGGCTCCCGGCTCGTCTGGTTCGGTATGGGGCTCGCCATGGCGTTTGTGACCGCGTCCGGCATGCTCCTGTGGACACAACGGCGGGCCGACACGCCCGGTTGGACGCACTTCAGGCACTGGACCGTGGTAACAATCTGGGGGCTGCCGCTGGCGATGCTGGCCTCTGCGGTGGCGTTCTTCGCCACACTTCCCGCCGGCGACCCGACGTGGTGGACCCCGGCCGGATTCCTGATCGGAGCGGCCGGAGCAATTGCCCTTGGCGCGCGGTATGACACGGCCAGCGCACGGCTTCGCCTGGCAAATGCGGCCCTGTGCCTGAGCTTGCCCGTGTTGCGACACCTCACCGGGGGGGCAAGCTGGAGCGAAGCGCTGATAGCTGGCGCATGGACGATCCTTGTTGTGGATCTCCTGCTGATGCTCCTGGGCCTTGTGCTACTGCGCCAGAGGGCGCGCACGGAGCTGTCGCCCTCCGAGACATCTCGACCCGACAACAGAGCGGGCGCCGCGCAGGAGCCCGCGGAATGAGCGGCCTCGTCATTGCCGGGCTGACCGGGCTGAGTCTTGCCGGCCTCGGCTACATGGCTGTCACCGACCCAAAGCGGCGCCGGGTCTTTCGCCAGCCACCGCTCACGGGGCGGCGCTGGCTTTGGCCCGCGCGCGTTGCGGTGTTTGCGCCGGCGGCCGTGCTGGTGGCCCTAGGGCATTGGTCGGGCCTGATGATCTGGGCCGGCGCAGTCAGCGTTCTCGGCTGGGCGATGGCTGCGGTGCGACCGGATGGATACGCCCTGGCGGCGACGAACGCGCATGCCGCCCTGTACGGAGCCCTGATCCAGCTGCAACAGACGCTCGGCGCGCTGCGACCGACGTTGGCCCTTGTCGGAGAGCGCGCAGACCGGGTGTTGGCCCGCCTCCGCAAAGCGCTACCGTCGCGCAGCGCCGCCCCCACGGCCGACGTCACGTCCCACACGGCGGTGATCGCCGCGCTAGAGCTCCGGATCTGCGAGCTGGAGGCACAGGTCGCCGCGCTGACAGCCTCTGCCGCCTCGCATGACCACCATCCATCGGCGCAGCGGCGGCCCCCGCTTCCGGACGTGCCGCCACAGGAAGCCGCCGAGTAGCCGGAGACAGTCGCGTGGCGCACCGAACCACGCCGCCCCCTGCCCCAAAGAGAAGAAAGAAACCAATGCAGATCCCGAACCGCATCTTGTGCACCGCCGTGGCTGTCGCCGCAGCCGCTATCGCCACGATCTTCGGACCGGGGGAGGCCCGCGCCCAGGACACCTCGGACGGCGCGCTGACCATTGAGCTCAACGCCGTGATGCCGGCCGACGGCGGCTGCACCATCGTCTTCCTGCTTCAGAACGAAGGCAGCGCACCCGTGTCGAGCGCGGTGTTCGAGGCAGTCCTCTTTGATCAGGCTGGTGCAGTTAACCGCCTGACTCTCTTTGACTTTGGTGCCCTACCCGCAGCCCGTCCCCGGGTTCGACAATTTGTCATCCCAGAGCTCGCCTGTGATGGGATCGGCGCGGTTCTGATCAACGGCGCACAGACCTGCACCGTCGGCGGCGCGTCCTCGTCCATCTGCGAAGACCGGCTCAAGCTCAGCTCGCGGGTCGACGTCGAGCTGATCGGCTAGTTGATTGATCACAGAGTTCGATGGTGCGATCCGTTCGTTGGACTGGACGGACGCG
>JBCCYI010000075.1:0-18550 GCA_039189975.1 Pseudomonadota bacterium | reverse complement strand
GGTTGGCGTGCGGATGGCCTGGAACACAAGGGCGGGCGCGGGTGTCCGCGCGCCGAGTGTGACAGCGGGGCGGGGGGCTGGGGGTGCCCGGAGCGGCAGATGTTACAGAGGGTTTGTCTCAAAGAGGCTCGGGTTGGGTCTTGAAGACCGGTTGCCCGCCAACCCATCGCACAGCCCTGCCCTGACCAGAGGCTCCAGAAAAGCGCGGACGCGACACGCTTTACCGGCTCAGCCGAGCACCGGCTGGTCGCCTGCTTGCCTCTCTCAGCCGCTGTTGGCAGGCTTGGCAACGAGTGACCGGAGCGCATTTTGAAGAGACCGCATCATGGCTGACACTGCCGCATTCGACGCTGCCGAGGAAGGCAGGGTTCGGCGACACCTGGTGCAGGTCGCCCTGGGGCGACGGTCGGCGGATGTGATGCTGCGGCCCGACCGGCTCTTCGATGCCGGGACCGCCACGTGGATCGACGCGCCGGACATCGTGATCGCCAGAGGCCGGATCGCATTTGTGGGGCCACGCGGCAGCTATCCCGGCAAAACCGAACGGATCGAAGAACGGCCCGGGCTGAGCGCCGTTCCCGGCTTTGGCGAGGTCCACAAGCACATCGAATCCAGCCACATCACGCCGGATTACGAAGCCGCGCTTGTCCTTCCCCGTGGGACGACCTGGACCTGCGAGGCAAGCCACGAATTCTCAAACGTCCTGCCCGGCCAGACCACGCGGTTTTGGCAGGCTCCACGCGCGGCCGGCTCGCCGCTCAAGATCTTTCCGCTGCCGGGCTCGGCGGTGCCGCCCACGGCCTGGGAGCACGGTGCTTACCTTGATGGAAAGGACATGGCGGCTTTCATGCAGGATCCGGCAGTGCCCGGCCTCGACGAAGTGATGGATTGGCCTGCGGTGATCGATCCGGAGAACCCGGCGCATCGCCGGCTTTGGTCGATGATCGAAGCGACCTGGGCAGCGCGCGGCGTGGTAGAGGGTCATGGCGCTGGGCTGCGCGACCAGCCCTCGATCAATGCGTTCGCGGCGGCGGGCCTCGCCTCGGATCACGAGGCCTGGACCGCCGCCGAAGCCTGGGACAAGCTGCGGCGCGGGCTCTTTCTGGAGATCCGCCTCCACACCTTGCCCGAGATCGTGTCAGGGTTGCTGGAACGCGGCCTCACCGATTGGAGCCAGGTCGCGTTGACGACCGATGACCGATCCGCCTCCGAGACCCTGCGCGAGGGCGGGACGGACCGCAATGTACGCGCCGCCATCGCGGCCGGGTTGCCACCGGAGACGGCGCTTCAGCTCGTGACGCTCAACCCCGCGCGTCACATGCGGCTGCACCATTGGGTCGGGCTCGCTGCGCCGGGACGTTGTGCCGACCTGGTGCTCCTCTCGGACGTTGCGTCGCTGACGATCGAGGAGGTCTGGGCCGATGGCGCGCCGGTTGCGCGCGGGGGGGCCTATCTGCCGGAGCCGACGCGGGTCGCGTGGCCCGCATGGGCCAGCGATACGATCCAGATCGGGCGCACACTCGCAGCCGAGGACTTCGCTCTCTGTGCGACCGGCCCGACCGTGAAAGCAGCCGTGCTGCGCCCTTTCCACTGGACCGACCAGTTCTTGACGGAGGAACTCTCTGTCGTCGACGGTGCGGTGCAGCGCGATCCCGCGCGCAAGATCACGAAGTTCGCCATCGTGGACAGGTTCTCGGGACAGGGCGCAGTGTCCAGAATGTTCTGGCGCGGCTGTGGGCCGGAGGACGCCGACACCGCGCTCGCCTGTTCGATGGGGCACGACAAACACAATGTGTGGTGCGTCGGCGCGTCGGATGCTGCGATGGCTCAGGCCGTCAACGCGCTTGCGGAGATGGGCGGGGGCTGGGTGCTCGTGCATCATGGCGCCGTGACCGCCCGCGTGCGCTACGAGATTGCGGGCCTCATGACGGCGCGCCCGGCAGAAGCACTCGATGCGGAGATGCAAGCGCTCTACGCTGCGGGCGCGCGCGTTACGTGGATGTATGAGCCGAGCTTTCACCCCCGCTGGGGCCCCGGCTTTCCCGAGCGGCTCGCCTTTGCGACGCTGACCTGCGCGCCATGGCGGTGGCAGCTCGTGGCTCCATCGGAGCGGGCGCCACAGGGGCTCATCAACGTCGCCACCGGGGACACCCATCCCGTCGTGTGGGAGCCCTGACGCACTGGCGGCACCCCAATCTACCCCTCTGCTCTCCGGGGGATCCATGTGCCACCATCCAGCTCCAGGAGCGGCGTTTCAATTGCATAAGCAAAGGCGGCGTCCGGCGCGAGCGTCTGCCGGACATCGCGGCCCGCGTGCCCCTGAGCCATGCAGCACGCCAGGCCAACAGGACGGATCCCGACCCTCTGCATCAGCCGCAGGGCCGCGCCCATCGACGCACCTGTGCTGACCACATCGTCCACCAGAAGGACTCGTCGACCCCCACACCACGCGACGGTGCGCGGGTCGATCCACAGCCGCTTGTCGGTGTCGGGCGACGTAATGGAGCGCAAAGGTTCGCAGAGGCGCGCGTCGTACCAGAACTTGCGGGAGGTCCCCAAGGCCACGTAGCGGGCATGACCCAGTCGCCGTGCGAGACCCTCCGCGACGGGCAGGCCCAGCGTCGGCAGGCCGACAATGACCTCGGCGTCGAGCCCACGCACCCGGTCCGCCAGCGCATCGAGGAGCGCATCCAGAACAGAAAAAGAGGCCTGCGTGACGATGAGCGAGGCGATGCCACGATCCGTCGTCCCCGGCAAAACCCGGATCGGCTGGCGCAGGCCACGCCCGTCCGGCAGCGCGGTGAGCCACGTCCCGTCGCCCTGGTCGCCGGGCGCAAAGCCGGGCGCCAGGAGCGTCTGCCACACCTCAGCGCTTGCCATCTCGCCCCACGCGGGCAACGCTGCGGCCATGCTCGACGCCCCTCACCTTGCCAACCTGATCGACCTGCGCCACAGGTTTCACGCCAACCCGGAGCTCGGCTTCGAAGAGGTCGAGACCGCGGCCCAGGTCGCCGACCGGTTGCGGGCCGCCGGTTGGGACGTGGCGACGGGTATCGGCGGGACCGGCGTCGTGGGTACGCTGCGGCGGGGGGACGGCCCGTCCATCCTGCTGCGCGCAGACATGGACGCGCTCGCGATGCCCGAGGTTGCGACCCCGCCCTACGCCTCGCGCCATCCTGGACGCATGCACGCCTGTGGCCACGACGGCCACATGGTGATGCTGCTCGGCGCGGCGGAGGTGCTGGCCCAAAGCGGGGGCTTCGCCGGGACGGTCCACGCCGTCTTTCAACCCGCCGAGGAAGGGCGGGGCGGCGCCAAAGCGATGATCGAGGACGGGCTGCTGGACAGGTTTCCCGCCGAGATGGCCTTTGGGCTGCACAACATGCCGGGCCTTGCCACGGACGAGATCGCCGTTGTTGAGGGGCCGCAACTGGCGTCGTCCGACAGCTGGCTCTGCACGTTCCAGGGCACCGGCACCCACGGGGCCAAACCCCATCTGGGGCGAGACCCGATTACCGCCGCCGCGACCTTCCTCAGCCAGATGCAGAGCATCCCCGGACGCGAGGTCGACCCGCTGGAGCCCGCGGTGCTGAGCGCCTGCGCGCTGGAGGCCGGCGATTTCGACGCGCTGAACGTCATCCCCGACGCCGTGCGGATCGGCGGCACCGCGCGGGCCTACTCGGCGGCGGTTCGCACCCAGCTCGAAACGGCGCTGGAGCGGCTGGCAAAGGGGATCGCCAAGGCCCACGGTCTGGACGCGGAGTATCGCTTCATCCGCCGCATCCCGCCGGTGGTGAACGCCGCCGCGCCGGTTGAGATTGCGCGCCAGGCTGCACGGAGCGTCGGGCGCCTTCGCCCCACGTTTCCGCCCTCGACCGCCGGGGACGACTTCGCCGAGTTCTCCGAGCGGATGCCGGGCTGCTACGCCTGGATCGGCAACGGCCCCGCTGTCGACGGGGCGCTGCACCACAACGGGCGCTACGACTTTGCCGATGCGGCGATCCTGACTGGCGTCGCCTATTGGGTGGCGCTGGTGCGCGCGGCATTGCCTCTCGCATAGACTCCGGCTCACGCCAGCCCTTGGGCCAGGAAAAGGCGGGCCGCCTCCGCGTCCACCGCCATTGCGACCTTTACGGCGTGCGACCCGTCGATGACCATGCCCGGCCGTTCGCCAGTGTCGATCGTCAGGTGGCGCGTTTCGATCTCGAAGAGCTCGGGCATCACCGCAAAGAGCGGGACACAGGGGTCGTGCAGCGGGCGTGTCTCGGCGCCGGACGTGGCGTCGAAGTACGCGCCGATGAGCAGGCCCGCCATCTTGCCGCGCTTGCCCGTCAGACCACGCGCCCAGTCCGCTGTGGCGCGCAGCTGGCGGGTGCAATCAAGCGGGATGATCGTCAGATCGAGCTCGGTGCGCGACACGGCCCGAAACACCGCCGCCGCCGCCTCGGGATCATGGCTGAAGTTAAACTCCGCCTGCGCGCCCTCTGTGCCGACGGGGACATTGCCCGGCGCGTCGATGGCGCCGCCCATGGCGATCACGCGCCCAAGCCGCGCCGCCGCCTGAGGCGCTTCGCGCAGAAGAAGGGCGAGATTGGTCATGGGACCGAGCATCAGGAGATCGAGGGTCTGCGGATCGCTTCGCTCCAGCATTTTGGTCAGCGCCTTGACGGCCGGCATCGACCACACCGACGCCCGCGCCGGCGGCAGCTTGACACCGCCGAGCCCGCCCTTGCCGTGCACTCGTGTCTCCGCCCGCGGTGCCCGGACCAGCGGCCGCCCGGCGCCCGCGTAAACGCAGGGCCGGTGCCCCGCAAAGTCCAGCAGATCGAGCGCGTTTTGCGTCACCGTCCCGAGCTTGACATTGCCCGCCACGGTGGTCACCGCCCGAATGTCGAGCGCGTCCGAGCCGCAGGCCCAGAGAAGCGCGATCGCGTCGTCGATCCCCGGATCGGTGTCGATCACCACGCTCCGGCGCCGGACAGCGCTCATGGCGCCGCCAACCCAACGAGGCTGCCGAAGCGCGCCGCCACCTGGCGCGTATCGGCGAGGACCTTGTCCGCCTCCAGCGTCAGCACCTCGCGTTCCCGCATCAGCCACTGCCCATCGACCATCACGTCGCGCACATCCTGCGGCCCGCAGGCGAAGACGAGCGCGGCGTAGACATCCCACACCGGCTGCACCCGAGGGTCGGCGAGCGAGATACGGATCAGATCGGCCTGCTTGCCGACCTCGAGGCTCCCGATCCTGTCCGCCATCCCGAGCACCTCGGCCCCCTCGATCGTCGCCATCCGAATGACATCCCGCGCGGGAAGCGGCTTGCGCGACCCGCCGAGCAACTTCCCAAACATAGAGACCGGCCCGAACTGGGCAAAGAGGTCCAGCGTGTTGCCGCTCATCGGCCCGTCGGTCGCAATACCCACGGGGATACCGGCGGCGCGCATGGCCGCCACGGGGGCGATGCCGCGCCCCGCCTTGGCGTTGGAGCGCGCATTGTGCGCGACGCGGACGCCACGCTCGGCCATCAGCGCGATCTCGTCGGGCTCCACATAGAGGCAATGCGCGGCCACGAGCCCCGCGCGCAGCAGCCCCGCCTGATCGACGACCGCGATGGGCCGTGTGCCATGGGCCTTCGCCGCCCACTCGGTTTCGGAGCGCATCTCGGCCATGTGAAGCTGCACAACGGCCTGCGGATGCGCCTCCGCCCACGCCGCCACCCGCGCCATCACGGCGATGTCCGTGGAATAGGGCGCGTGCGGCGCGATGGACGGGGTGACGCGGGGGTGCCCGGCGAACTCCGCGACCAGCGCGTCACACAGGGCAAAGCCCTCGTCCATGTCGCGATGGTCCGGCGGGTCGAAATCCGCGAGCGTCTGCCCGACCACGCCGCGCATGCCCGACGCATCGAGTACGCGCCCGATCTCCGCCTCGAAGTAATACATGTCCGCCACGCAGGTGACCCCGGCGCGGATCATCTCGAGTGCGGCGTGGCGCGCACCGACAGCCACGACCTCCGGCGTCACCGCCTCCCGCTCCAGCGGCAGGACATAGCGGAAGAGCCGGTCGTCCACATCCTCGCCCAGGCCGCGAAAGAGCGTCATGGGCATGTGGCAATGCGGATTGACGAAGCCGGGCATCACCAGATCACCGCCGCAGTCGATGCGCGTACCCTCTGCGTCCGGCGGCGCCCCCATTCCAAGACCTGTGATCACAGCTCCTTCGACGCGCAGCCAGCCCACCAGGTGCTCGGTCAAGGCGCCGTCCATCGCCAGGAGGCGGGCATTGGTCAGCGTGATCATGTGGACCTCAGCAATGCGCAATGCTCCGGTACGGGAATAAGGAGCGCGCGCGTTCCGGGTTCCATAGGGCGCGACAGTGGCCCATTGGCAATGAGCTCCCCCGCTGCGGTCTCGCAGCGATACTGATAGGCGCGGCCGAGATAGGTGCGCAGACCAAGCGTTGTGGGCAGGCCCTGGCCGTCTTCTGCCACGCGCAGCCCCTCCGGTCGTGCCGCAAAGAGGAACTCCGGCCCCGGCACTGTGAATTGCCCTTTGTCGAACTCGAACGCCGCGCCGCCCGGCATCTCAGCGCGCACCGCATCGCCGGCCTCAGCAATAACGCGCATGGGGATCAGATTCTCGAACCCGACAAAGTCCGCCACGAACGGCGTCGCGGGCCGGGCATAGAGCACCTCGGGCGCGTCGAGTTGCTCGATCCTGCCGGCTCTCATAATGGCAACCCTGTCCGAGATGCTGAAGGCCTCCTCCTGATCGTGAGTGACATAGAGCGCCGTGGTTCCGTTCGCACGTTGCAACCGCCGGATCTCGACCCGCATCTCGACGCGAAGTTTGGCGTCCAGATTGGACAGCGGCTCGTCGAACATCAGAAGCGGCGGGGCGATGACGAGCGCACGGGCCAGCGCCACACGCTGGCGTTGCCCGCCGCTTAGCGCCGATGGCCGCCGGTCTGCAAGCTCCGACAGCCCAACCCGGTCGAGCATGTCGTCGGCTTGGCGACGCCGCTCCGAGGCCCCAAGTCCGCGTTGTTTAAGCCCGAACGCCACATTGTCCCGAACGTTGAGGTGCGGAAAGAGCGCGTAGGTCTGAAAGACCAGACCGATCTCGCGCCGATGCGCTGGCACATGTGTGATGTCGCGCGCGCCGAGCAGGATCCGCCCCGCCGCGGGCGCAAGAAAGCCCGCGACCGCGCGCAACGTCGTTGTCTTGCCACAACCCGATGCGCCGAGCAGCGAGACAAGCTCTCCTTCACCGACGCGCAGCGACAGGTCCTCCAGCACCTTTGTGGCGCCATATTGGGCGGTCAGGCCCTCAACCGTCAGAGATACCGTCATTTGGTCAGAAAACTCAGGCCGAGCGTCCACTCCACGACCGCCATCACCCCCACGGTAAGAACCATCAGGACGACGGACACGGCCGCGATCGTCGGATCGAAGAACTGCTCCATATGCGCGAGGAGCTGGATTGGCAGCGTCGACACACCGGGCCCCGTGAGAAAGAGCGAGACGGAAACGTCGTTGATTGACGTGATGAAGGCCAGGATGAAGGCCGCGATCACGCCCGCCCGCACGTTCGGGAGAACAACCGTGAGGACAGCTCGCCACCGTGGGCATCCAAGTGAAACCGCCGCTTCCTCGACGGAAAAGTCAAAAGAGGCGAGCGATGCCGACACGACGCGCACACAATACGGCAGCACAAGCAGTGCATGGCCTACGATCAGCGTTGTCGTCACAGGCCAGCCCTGCCCGGCGGTGAAGCTCTTCATGATGGAGAAGCCGAGCACGAGTTCGGGCACAAGGATCGGCAGAATGAACACGGTGGAGAGGAAAGGCGGCAAGACGACCCCATAACGCGCCAAAGCATAGGCGGCAGGAATCCCCGCCACGAGCGCGAGCGCTGTGGCTGTCACAGCAAGCGTAAGAGACGTCGCCGCAGTGCTTCGAAACGCCGAGATCTGCCAGATGTTCGCGTACCACTCCAATGTGATCCCGCGCGGCGGAAAGGTAAGAAACGAGGTGTCCGAAAGAGAGGCCCCGACTATGATAACAAGCGGACCAAGCAAGAACAGAAAGACCAAGACAGCAAAGCCGATCAGCCACGGAGAAAGACGCGCGCCCATCATCTCATTTTAACCAGTTTCCACGCTTCCCCGAATTTTCGTCGAAAATTCGCGCTCTTGGAGCGGTACGGGTCAACGCCACATGTTCCAAATTTTGACAGACAGCTTCGGTCCATGGCGCTATACGGCATCGGGGTTCAGCTTTTTGGCCAATCGGCTCATTGCAATGACAATTGCGATTGTAACGACCACCATGATCGCCGCGATCGTCGAGGCACCGACCCAGTCGAAAGTGACCATCGCCCGCTGGTGAAGAAAGGTCCCCATCATCATCTGGCGCTCGCCCCCGAGAAGCTGGGGCGTCGCGTAGGAGGTAAAGGATCCGGTGAACACGAGCACGGCCCCGACAATGATCCCAGGAACCGCCAGGGGAAACACCACCTGCCAGAAGGTTGCCATCGGGGCGGCGCCCAGGGACGCCGAAGCGTCCAGAACATCGTCTGAGATCCCTTCCAGAACCCCGACGCATGTAAGCACCATCAGGGGAACAAAGAGGTAGACCATCGCTACGATCACCGCCCCTTGCGTATAGAGCAGCGTCAGCGGTTCGGTCAGGACCCCGGCCCATAGCAGAGCATCGTTTACGATTCCGTTCTTTCCCAGGATCACCAGCCATGCAAAAGAGCGCACCACGACGCCTGTCAAAAGGGGAAACACGGCTGCGATGATAAGCAGCGATCGGATCCGTCCAGGTGTTCGGCTCACCACGTAGGCTGTGACAAACCCAATGATGACCGAAAAGAATGTCGTGATCAGTGCAACTTCCGTTGTCCGCCACAGAACCGCACGGCGGAACCTGCTGTCAAAGAACGCCTCGTAGGTCGAGAGAAACCCCGCCGGCTGGGTAAGGGTCGTCGACAGCGTGTCGAGCACGGGCCAGCCGAGGAACAGAGCAACACCCGCCGTAGCCGGACCCGCCAGCAGCCAGCCGAGGATGCGCGGGCGCACCGTCTAGAGCCCGAAGACCTCCGCCCAACGATCGATCCAGTCCGGCTTTGCGGCATTCATCTTGGCGTAGTCCATCCGATTGAGCTTGCCGATCGCCTCGGCGCCATAAGTCCAGGGCGCAGCCTCATCCTCGGTCAGCGTCACCTCGGTATTGACAGGTGCATCCACACCCTGCTGCGCCTGGATGGTCTGAACCTCGGTCGACAGCATGAAGTCGATGAATTGGTGCGCCAGCTCCACGTTTTCGGCCCCGACCGGGATGTTGATCGTATTGAGCGTGGCGATGTCACCGTCGGTCAGGTCCGCCCAGACCATCGTCGGCACTGCGTCCCGAAGCGACCGCATCGCAAAGTCCTGTGCCACCGACACAGACGCCTCGCCCGTCGAGATCAGGTTAATCATCTCTGATCCGGTGTTGTACGTCTTTACCACGTTGGCTTTCAGGGCGTCGATCTTCGCGAAGGCGTCGTCCGTGGCATCAAACGGGTCAATCCCTTCGACTGCCGCGGCGCGCACCACCATCATCGGGCCGGCTGTCGTCGTGATACCGGGAACCGCGATCTCGCCTGCCAGGTCCGTGCGCCAGAGATCGGCCCAGCTCGTGATCGGCTCCACGCTCGCCGAATCGTAAACGATACCCGCGCGCCCCACGGTGTAGGCCGGGCCAAACTCGCCCTGCGGCGCCTGCGCCATGGGGTAGAGCTTGTCGATGTTGGAGATTTTCGACCGATCCACCGGCTGAAACACCCCCGCTTCGACGCCAACCTGGCTGAAGCTGTCCGTGAGAAAAATGACATCGACACCGGTGCCATTGCGGATCTGAAGCTTGTTGAGGCGGTCCGCATTGTTACCCGTCTCGAACTCGATCTCGCAGCCGCAGATCTCCTTGAAAGGCTCCACAACATTTGCGTTGAGCTTCTCACCGTTAAAGCCCCACCACGAGATCGTAAACGTGGTGTCCGCGTCGGCGGCCCCTGCGGCAAGTGTCAGGGCAGCAGCAAAAATCGGCAGTCGTCTCATGTCGGGTCCCCGTGCTTGTTTCCCTAACGATAGGGAGAGCACCCCCCGAGGTTCAAGCGAAACCAATACCTTGGTGCCAGAAGAGCTGGCACCTGCCCAAAACTTGAGCAGGGTGGCGGCGAGCAGGACGGCGTAACACGGAGCCAGAACAACATGGGGCCAGAGCAACATGAGGCCGGAGCAAGAGCGGGCCGGAGCAATACGGGGCGGCCCCCAATCCGCCCCGGTATGGCGCATCGGAGCGCTCGACAAGCCCGATGCTCTCGCGCAGATTGCAGCCCACGCAACCAGCGCCACGGAGGCCCAATGACTGCCGCTCTCACCGACAAGTTCTACATCGACGGGCGATGGTCCACTCCGGCTGGAGCCAAGACCATGGACATCGTCAACCCGGCGACCGAAGCCACCCTTGGGACGCTTGCGCTCGGCACCGAGGCTGATGTCCATCAGGCGGTGGCAGCAGCCAAAGCCGCCTTTCCAGCGTGGTCCGCCACACCGATCGCCGACCGCGCCCGCGTGCTCAGGAACATCGCAGAGATCTATCGGGAGCGGTTTGAAGAGATCGCGCAGGCCATCTCCACGGAGATGGGCGCTCCGATCACGTTTGCGCGTGATGAACAGACACAGGTCGGCCTTGCGATCGCAGAAACGACCCTCGCGGCGCTGGATGGCTTTGTCTTTGAAGAAGAGTTGCCCAACGGCGATACGCTGGTACGCGAGCCGATCGGCGTCTGCGGGCTGATCTCGCCTTGGAACTGGCCGATCAACCAGATCGCCCTCAAGGTCTTTCCGGCGCTGGCGGCGGGGTGCACGATGGTGCTGAAACCCTCCGAGCTGACGCCCCTCTCGGCGATCCTCTTCGCGGAAATCCTCGACCAGGCCGGGGTGCCGCCCGGCGTCTTCAACATGGTTCATGGCGAAGGCCCCGTGGTGGGGGCCGCGCTCTCCCGTCACCCGGACGTCGACATGATGTCGTTTACCGGATCGCACCGCGGCGGCACGGCCGTCACCATCGACAGCGCACCGCTGGTGAAACGGGTAGCGCTGGAGCTTGGGGGCAAATCGCCCAACCTGATCTTCGCCGACGCCGATCTGGAAGCCGCAGTCCACCATGGCGTGGACTTCCTCGTCTCCAACACCGGTCAGAGCTGCGATGCACCCTCGCGGATGCTCGTGGAGGCCAGTGTGTTCGAACAGGTGCTGGAGATCGCAAAAGCTCGGGCCGAGAGCATCGCGGTCGACGACCCCGCCAAGGAAGGCGGTCACATCGGCCCGCTGGCGCACGGCGTGCAATATGGCCGCGTGCAAAGCATGATCGATGTCGGGGTGCAGGAAGGGGCGCGCGTGCTCGCCGGCGGCCCCGGCAAACCGGAGGGGCGCGAGACAGGCTTCTACGTGCGACCCACCGTCTTCACCGATGTCACACCAGAGATGCGGATCGTGAAGGAAGAAGTGTTCGGCCCGGTGCTTGTCATCATGCCCTTCGCCGACGAGGCCGAGGGCATCGCCCTCGCCAATGAGACCGAATACGGCCTTGGCGCGTACCTCTCCACCGGAGACCCCGAGCGCGCCCGTCGGGTGGCGCGGCAACTCCGCGCCGGGACGGTAAACGTCAACGGGCGCTATATCGCGGCCGGCAGCCCGTTTGGAGGCTACAAGCAGTCCGGCGTAGGGCGCGAAGGGGGGCGGCATGGCATCGAGGAATTCCTCGAAACCAAGGTGATCACGCCCGTTTGAACCCGAACGACCAGCCAAAGGCCGGCGCAATCGAGAGCGTCGCCGCACTCCGAGCGCTCGCATCGGGGTGCGCAAGCCGGGGCGGCGCGAGCGCTAATCGCTGAGTTTTGCGTGCACCTCGTCGAGGTCGATCTCGCCGATTGGCTGCTTGTTCGACGGATTTGCGAAATCGTAGCGGAAGAGCTGGAAATCCTTGTGGTAGATCTCCCACATCAGGTGCATCGACAGATCGTCGAAATAGGCTTCGATCGGATGGGCGCGTTTGGGCCCGTGCCCTTCGCTCTCATTGAACCGTGGAATCCCGGCCAGATCGACGTTCACGGGCGTATCGACCGTGTCCAACACCGTCTGGAGTCCTGGGTTGAAGGCCTCGACCCAAAAGATATGGTCATACCGGCCCCCGTTGACGATCAATGTCGAGATGTGGCCCGACATGGCGGACCAATGGATGTCCGGCTCCATCGGATTCTTGAACCGGATCGTGTCACGCGCGAAGAGCAGAAACCGACGAAAGCTTGCGATCTGGTCGAACTGGAACCCATCCTCCGGCGAGCCCACCTCAACCCCATACTTCTGCACTAGCATCGGGACCATGTTGCCCCGGTAGCGCCGACCGTTGCGCTGTATCCCCGCGATCTTGTCAAAGAATGAGCTGAGAATGCGGCTGTAGGGATTACGCACGCAAGTGAAGGTGAAAGAGCGATGTGCCTCGATATTGGCCGTGATGGCATCGCGGCTCTCCTCCTGGCCCCACTTGTGAAGACCCTCGGACGCGTCGTGGATATCGCCATCGTAAAATGTGCCATGGTCGGAGAAGTACATCACCTGACCAATCGTCGAGCACGCGCATTTCGGCACAACCCGGTACGCCATGCTTTCGCTCTGGGTCATCCAGATCCCAGGATACCCCATCCCTGCCCTCTCCCTGTCCCCAACCGGCCACGGGGACCAGTGATTGCAATAAAGACCAAAGAAATCTCTACCTTTCAATTGCTCTGAACGGTTTGTTGGGCAAAACCAAGGCAGTCTGCACCTGACACGCGGCACCATTTTCAAAGACCATGGCCCAGATCGCCTACCTCCTGCTCTGCCACAGCGACCCCGACGCGATCGCCACCCAGGCCCGTGCGCTGGCGGCCGCGGGCGACACGGTGACGATCCATTTCGATGGCAACGCCCCGCGCGAGGCGTATGCGACCCTGCAACACGCGCTGCGGGGGGTGGAGGGCGTCGTCTTCACGCCGCGCCGGCTGCGCTGCGGCTGGGGGGAATGGTCGCTCGTCGCGGCAACGATCGAGGCCGCGCGCACAGCGCTCGCCGCTTTCCCGGAGGCGACCCATTTCTACATGATCTCCGGCAATTGCGGCGCCATCAAATCCGCAAGCTACGCGCGCGCCTTTCTCGACAGGAGGCAAGCGGATTTCATCGAGAGCTACGATTTTCTCGACAGCAACTGGATCAAGACCGGCCTGCACAGAGAGCGGCTGATTTACCGGCACTATGTCAATGAGCGGCGGCACAAGGCGTGGTTCTATCGGCTGATGGCCTGGCAGCAGCGCCTCGGGCTTGAGCGCCCGCTGCCCACCGATCTGCGCATCATGATCGGCTCACAATGGTGGTGCCTGCGCCGCGCCACGCTGGAGAAGGCACTCGCCTTTGCCAAGACCCGTCCTGATATCGTGCGCTTCTTCCGAACGACCTGGATCCCCGACGAGACGTTCTTTCAGACGATCGTCCGTCACCTCGTCCCGGACAGCGAAATCGAGAACCGGTCCCTGACATTCCTGCTCTTCACCGATTACGGGATGCCCGCCACGTTCTACAACGACCATTACGACCTGCTGCTCGCACAGGATTGCCTCTTTGCCCGCAAGATCAGCCCGGAGGCAGAGGACCTAAAGGCACGCCTGGGCACTCTCTACGCCAGCGCGCAGACTACGTTCGATGTCTCCAACGAAGGCCGCGCGCTCTTTGCCTTCCTCACGCAGCGCGGGCGGGTCGGGCGCCGCTTTGCGCCGCGCTTCTGGGAGGCGGATGCAAGCCTGACACGCGGTAAGGAGCTTCTCCTGGTGAGCTGCAAGAAGTGGCATGTGGCCGAGCGTCTCGTCGAGCGCATCCAGGACGCCGGTATCCTTCCGGCCCATGCCTATGTCTTTGACGATTCCAATTGCGCATTGCCGGATCTCGGTGGCATCGGCGCCACGCTCACGAAACGGCACCGCCATCGGCGCGCGCTGGTCCACCTGCTGTTCGACAGTCACGACAGCGCCCGTCTGTTGCTCTGCCTGGACCCCGCCCGTCTTGAGATGATGCGGGACTTCGCCGGGGCTGCGGCGCAGGTGCGTGTTCTCGAGCTTGTCTGTCGATGGGACGATACCGACATCGCCGCTCACGCATACCGCATAGGGCTCACGGGCCCGCGCGGCGCGGACGCTGCGCTGGTCGACACGCTACGCACCGCCCTGCAGGACGAAAGCGACGCGTTGCAGGACGCCGAAGACCTCACAACGGCCCGTCTTTCCGAAACGGCCTCGGCCCGCGACAACGTGGTGTCGCTGGCCCGGTTTCTGTCTATACCCGAGACACAATCGGCCGCTCTCCTGGCGGGGGGCGACCTCTTCGCCGACCCCAAACGCGACCCAGACCCGTGAGAAGCCCCATGCCCTACAGCTACAACGACCAGAACATCTTTGCGAAGATCCTTCGCGGGGAGATCCCCAACAAGACGGTGCTGGAAACCGAGCACAGCCTTGCCTTCGAGGATATCCGCCCCCAGGCGCCGATCCATCTGCTGGTGATCCCGAAAGGGGCATACGTCAATTACGATCATTTCGCCGCCGAGGCCTCGGATGCCGAGATCGCGGACTTCACCCGGGCCGTGGGCGAGGTATGCAAGATCGCCGGCGTCCCGCCGGGCGACGGAGGCAACGGATACCGGGTGATCTCCAACGCGGGCGGGGACGCGATCCAGGAGGTGCCGCACCTGCATTTTCATATTCTGGGCGGTCGCCCGCTCGGCGGCATCCTGCCCCCGGCCTGATGGCCAATCCACCGGCCGGCCGTCGCGCTGTCGGAAGTGGTATGCGCTGGCGATACCCAAGGGTGCCAGCGCATGGACAGACTCTATCCCGGGCCGTGGGCCGGGGCCGTGAGCACGTCCATCAGGAGCAATCGCGCGGCCTCCCACTCTGCCGGTCCGGCGCTGGCAAAGTAGTCCAGACCCGGCGCGGCATTGACCTCCAGAACAGGGGCACCGCGTCCATCCGGCGCCTCAGGCGGTACCAGAAAGTCAACCCCGGCCCAGCGAAGACCGAGGACGCGCACCGCTTTGCAGGCTGTCGCGGCAAGCGGGGCAGACAGAGCCGCATCCAGCGATACCATGCTACCCCCGGCCGAGAGATTGGCGCTCCGGAGCAACATGATTCGACGACCCACCTCGACCACATCCTCCAGTCCGAGCCCCTGCTCCCCCAGCGTTCGCGCGATCCGCGGATCGTCGGGGGAGAGCTTCGCGCCGCGGTGCGCAACGGACCGCTCGGCGCACCATTCGGCCAGAAGCGTGGCAACCGTGCGGATGCCGTCGCCGATGACAGCTGGCGGGATGCGCCGGTAGGCAAGGCGGACCCGTTCGTCCAGGACGGTCACGCGAAGATCCTCGCCGGGCAAGCACGCCTCAAGCCGCACCCGGTCATCGGTGACAAAGAGCGCGTCGAGCGCTTCCCCAAGTTCCGACTGTGTGGCAACGCGGTGCACGCCGCGCCCCTCGGAGCCACTATTGGGCTTTACGATTAATGGGAATCCAAGCGCCCTGGCAGAGGTGATCGCTTCTCGCGCGCCGGGCAAACGGGCCGCCACATCCCTGTTCTTGAGCGCCATCCGCGAGCGGTAGGCTGGCGAGAAGACAAGGCGGCCCTCCGGCGTCGGAATACCCTCGGCCGCGAGAAGACGCGCGGTATAATCCTTGTCGGCGGCCAGCATTGCGGCGGCCTCGGGGTTTAGCCCCAGCGCATTCCCGAAGATCGGACGCACCGCGCCCGCTTCGGTGTGAAACCACCCGGCGTGGCCAAACGCCGCTTCCAGCTCCAGCCGCCCGCCCAGCGCCGCCGCCGCCTCGGCCAGAAGGTGGACGAACGGTCGCCGCCCGGTCAGCCAAGCATCCCCGGGCGTCACAAAGACCCGCTCCACTCACTCCGCCTCGGCCGGCTCCGCCATCTCTGGGGAGGCCTGAGCCGATGAGGTGAGGGCGAGGAACACATCCTCCAGATCCGGCTCGACCGTAACAAGATCTGCCACCCGGATCCCGGCCGCGCGGACGGCATTGAGCACGGCGTCCGCTCCCGTCTCGTGACGGCGGTAGCTGAAGGCCAGCGCGCCCGTCGGCTTGCGCTCCAGCGTCACGCCCCGCGGCAGATCAATCGGCCCGGGAATGGGGGCCTCCGGCTGGATCACAAGCGTCTTGGTGTCCATCCGGGACAACAGGCGCGATGTGCTGTCCCGCGCGATGACCTCACCGTGGTTCACGATCGCGATTTCCTCGCACATCTCCTGCGCTTCCTCGAGATAATGCGTGGTCAGGATGATCGTCATCCCCCGCTCCGCATTCAGACGGCGGACGTTCTCCCACAGCATCTGCCGCAGCTCAATGTCCACTCCGGCGGTCGGCTCGTCGAGCACCAGCACCGCCGGGGAATGCACCAGCGCCTTGCCGAGCAAAAGACGTCGACGCATTCCACCCGACAGCGAGCGGGCGTAGGCATCGGCCTTGTCGGCGAGGCCGATCATCTCCAGGATGTCCTCGGTGTGCCGCTCCGCCTTCGGGACACCATAGAGACCGGCCTGAACCTCCATCGCGCCGCGCGGGGTAAAGAACGGGTCCAGGTTCAGCTCCTGCGGCATCACACCGATGGCAGCGCGGCTCTGGCGCGGGTTCACATCCTGATCAAAGCCCCAGATCGAGACACGACCCGAGGTCTTGCGCACCAGTCCGGCGAGAATATTGATCAGCGTCGACTTGCCCGCCCCGTTGGGGCCGAGCAGCCCAAAAATCATGCCCTGCGGCACTGTCAGATTGACCCCCTTCAGGGCCTCTTTGGGCGGCATGTTCCGCTCACCGGCGTAAGTCTTACGCAGATCTGTGATGTCGATGGCGCTCTGCGACACGGGTTGCATCCTCCGCTGGCCTTGTCCGGCCAGGCCGGATCGCTTATCCGCTTGAGGTAACGTCCCGGCCCCGCGCCGGCAACCGCAAGGCCCCTACCGAAAGGCCCCGCCATGACGACCATGCCCCCCGAGTTCGAAATCACGTCCGCCTGGCGTGTCTCTTGCGACGGCGGAGAAGGGGCGCTGGGCCATCCCCGCGTATGGCTGTCGCTGGATCGGGACACCGGCTACGTCGTATGCCCCTATTGCGACAAGGTTTTCATCCACGAAAGCCGCGCCGAAGAGGTCATGAAAGCGCTCAACCTGACGGCTCCGACGGACTGATCCTCCGCCGGGCGGACCAGGGCACCGTGCGTGCGCCGTGAGGGGAGATGCAGGGCGGCAAAGGCGCCCCGCACCGCGCGCGACGCTAGCTCGTGCGCCGCTGGAGGCGCCGCAGGGCGCCGAAGCCCGCCAGCCCCGCCAACAGAATCGGCAGGGTTGCCGGAAGCGGGATCACGGCGGGGTCGGTGTCGACATAGACATTGATGCTGGTCGTCGCGATCAGGTCGTCAGAGTCGATGTCAAAGACACTCAGCGCGACGCGATACTGCCCTGCCCCGAGGGGCGCGCCGATGAATCCCATGTTCACAGAGTTCTGGGCGACGTTGAACGCGTCGAAGGCGTCGTCTCCACCACTGTCGAACGCGGCGCCACCTTCCGGGGACGCATTCGTCCCAAGGTAGTAGCCGGTACTCAACGCGCTGAGCGGATCGTAGCCGCGCATGTCCTCAGCGGCGGAGGCGTCGAAATCCACCTCGATCAGGAAGGCATAGTCGGCCAGCGTCATGCTGCCGTCGGCCGTGTCGGTGTTGATCGACCAGTCGTAGTTCCACACGGACCGGTCCGCCGGAACGACCTGCCCGGTCGAGTCGAAGAGATAGTTGCCGCTGCTGTCCTGGACGATGCCGACCCCGATCTCGTCGTTGGGCGCGGTAAAGCGCTGCTTGGCGCGCAGCCCGATCTCGATGTCGCCCTCCGTGGCGACGGTGAAGCCGCGATTGGCATTGCCGCTGCCGAAGATGATGTGCGGCGTGATGGTCGACGCAAGTGCCGGCGCGGCCGTTACCGTCGCCACCACGGCGGCCCAAAAGAGTGTCTTGACTGTCATGGAAAGCCCCCGCTCGTTAACCCCTTGCGTGCAGATAGGCCCGTCCACAGCGCAGACTACGCCGTTTCGGGATTGTTTTCCGCGCACACAAGAAGGGCTTACACGGATCGCGGGCGGATATTAACCTTTCTTTCGGCTGGGCCACGGCTTTGCTTCGCTCTTGGTTAACGCGCTCCACCGCCGTCCGAGCGAATTGCGCCTCCGGCCCTCCCGACGCTGGACCCGTTTGCCCCGGCGCGATACCTACCCATGGACGCGACAGGGAAGGGCACGGACATGGCATTCGGACAGGGACACCACCTGCATCTCATCGACGGCTCGGCGTTCATCTTTCGCGCCTACCACGCACTGCCGCCGCTCACGCGCAAGTCCGACGGGCTGCCCGTCGGCGCCGTCTCCGGC